>NZ_DLAV01000016.1:0-338036 GCF_002494055.1 Sphingobacterium sp. UBA7038 | reverse complement strand
GCCTTTTTGAGACAGCCTCTTGTTTCATCTTTTGAGTTCAGTTTAAGCAGCACCACGAATTACACGTAATAAAACGACAATAATGGCAATGACCAATAACACGTGGATGATATTTCCCGTAGCGTAACCTCCAAAAAAGCTTATCGCCCAAATGATGACCAATATAACGGCGATGATGTACAATAGATTTCCCATAATTTGATTTTTTTATTTAGAACAGCTTTCGAATAGTGATAGTTTGCTTTGATATCGTATTTCGATCAATTGCGTGTTCAGTTTTCTCAACAACTATATACAATGTTCATCTGAATATAAAATGCTAAAACGCAGAATAAACGTATTTCTAACATTTCAGCAGTAAATAAATACCTTATTATCTTTTTTTATTAGTTGCTTATTTTTTGATCATTATTTAAAATAAATGTCAAAAAGCTATTAAACTTTGCTTAATTAGCTTTATAAAATAGGAAAACGTATTTCTACCCTCAACGCTGCTATTTATTTTTTGGCGCAAATGGAGCTTCAAATCTAGCATCCTTCTTGTTACCTCTGTTCATGTAAAACCATTTTAAACAATCAGTTGAAAAAAGAAAGAGGATAAGTTATGAACAACTACAATTTAAATGTACTCATCAACGAAAAAAGAAGTTTGCTTAATCATTTTGCTGCTAAATTTACAGCTGATCCGGATGAAAAGGAAGATTTGATCCAAGAAACCTGGATAAGGGCATTGAAGTCCATAGACAACTTTGTGCAGCATCCGAAGTTAATGAGCTGGCTATATGTGATTATGAAGCATACGTATATTAATAAGTATAGAAAAGCCAAGCGCGTGACGGAAATTCAGGATAATTATATTGCCTTAGAAAGTACCAACACGTCTGAACTCAATAAAGGGATCAATAAGTTTATGGCCGAAGACATCGAAAAAGCGATGACCAGTCTTACGCCCGAAAATTATGAAATTTTCCGTCTATTTTTAGATGGTTATAAATACCATGAAATCGCTTCCTATTTTAATATGCCAGAAGGCACTATAAAGACCAGAATTCACATGGTACGTAAAAAGCTGCAAAAACAGCTCAAAGTTTATCGCTTAAATTAACTGTTTCGACGACTATAAATAAAAGCTAGGCTTCAATTGTCTAGCTTTTATTCCTCGAAAGAGGACATTTTGCTTTGCGATAAACGCTGTGGTAAAGTCAATCAGAATATCAAAATCAACTTCTTCAATAGCAGTTTTATCGTATCTACAGGAGTGTTGGAGATCGACACAACCTGTCACTCCGCGATAAAAATATTTTTCATGTAGATGCTTTTTTACCTAGCATAACTGTCAAGGGGATGTATTGTTTTTTGAAAATAAGTTCTCGGAAACTGTTTCACTTCAATTTTATTCAAACAAGAAGCTTCCTGCAATTGTTGTTACATATAACTGTATTTATTTCTTAACGGATTTCTTTATGATAATGTTCGAAAAACAACTTTTGCAAACCCTTATTCGGGTTCAGGATAAATTATGTGTCACCATCTCTGTCAATACCCATCGCACACATCCTGATAATCTCAGTGACCGCATAAAAATCAAAAATTTTAAAAGAGAAGCGATTGATAGGTTGTTGGATAAACATGATCAGAAAGATATTGCTGGTCTGATCGAAAAATTGGAAAAAATAGATCAAGAGCTCGATATCAATTATAATCTTGAAAGTCTTCATATTTTCGTTTCTGATACCATCAGTGAAGTTTTCAAGTCCTCTTGGGAGACAAACCAAGAAGGAGTCCATATCAGCAATACATTTGCAGTACGCCCGTTGGTGAAGGAGATTGGCCGTCAAACCAGTTATCTTGTGATGCTCCTTTCGCAAAGCGGTGTCCACCTTTTTCGAGCCACCAATGGTCGTATTGTTGAGGATATCAGTAGCGAAGAGTTCCCGATTCCCGAAAATCAATTCCATAACACATTTCCGGATAAGAGCAGTGATGCCAAACATCTTGATGATCTTCTCAGGGAATATCTTAATCGGGTTGATAAAGCGCTTTTACGATTTATTGGTGAAGAGAGGATTGGCACGCTCGTTTTCTGTACAGAAGATAACTATAGCAAGCTCTTACAGGTTGCAGATCGCCCCTCGGTCTATTACGGATACCTGCCTATTGATTATAACAACATTGAAACACATCAGTTGGAGAGCCGTGCTTGGAATTTTATGAAACAGGAGCTTGTACGAAAAAATGAGGACTACTTTAAAGAATTGGAAGCAGCTGTGGGCAAGGGCTTAGTGATCACTGATCTTCAAGAAATCTATCGCGCCTGCCAAGATGGCCGCGGGGATATCTTAGTGGTTCAAGAAAGCTTCCATCAGGCCGTAAAGATTCTTTCGGATCGGGATATAGCTATAGTAGACAGCCCTATAGGATTGGACACGATCGACGACATCAGTAGTTTATTGGCCTTGTTGATCGACGAAAGGGGAGGACAGACCGTATATGTTCCTCAGATACCGAATGAGGAATTACAACCTATTGCCCTGAAGACTCGGTACTAGTCCAATTAAGTTAATTATGCTTAGTGAATAACCATTTTTGGAGCTCGTCCGTTAGTAGAAACGGAATGACAATATTATTATGCTGTAAATTTTTAAAAGTTGTGAAATTGAGTTTACGATTTCCGTGCAGCTTTTTGTACAAAACTTCGCTTCCAATATAAGAATTCTCTATATCTTTTTCACCATGGATAAGCCAAATGTTTTTATGAACAAGTGTGTTGATATTAGATAGATCTGGTACAGCGGCGATAGAAATCATTGCTGCGAATTTTTCTGGGGCCAGGCTCATGAGGTTTTGTGCTGTTGACGCTCCCATAGAATAACCGACGAGATAAATTCGATTTTTATCGATATTTTTAAACTCGTCTTCAATATTTTCTATCAATTCTAAAATTTGCCGTGCATCTCTTGAAGGTCTTGCCTCAAGTATACCATTCTTATTCAATTCGTAGATTGATGAACGCTTTTCAAACTGTGGGGCAACAACGAAACAGTTGAACCTTGTATAAATATCTTCTCTAATCCAGGTTCTTGCCAAATGCTCTAATTGGTTTTCATTGTCACTACCCATTCTAGATGAATTATGAAATGTAATGACAACAGGATATTTTCTTTTTGAATTGAAATTTTTTGGTAAGAGAAGCCGGTAAGGTATTGTAACGAACTCATTGGTGAATATCCTTTTCTCATATTGATCCGTGCTTAACTGGCTTAATATTGTTCTAGTTTCAACAAATGTTGCACTATCTATTCGTCTATTATCGTATTTGTGTCTTTGTGCAAAACAAAAATTACATGTAATTAAATTTAATAGAATACCAAATTGTAGAAAAAAACTTGATCGTTTTTGTAGCATAAGACCTTATTGGCTAGTGATTCGTGTATACTTATATATTAATTCCAATATAATTTCGATTGCGTAATCCAATGGTATTGATTACGGCATTAATATCGTGTTCTGTGCATTGCAGCTTTTTGTCCACAATAGCCGCAAAAAAATAGTTTCTATCGCACAATTGCAATTAAGACATTTATTATTCATTGCTGGGTTAATTGTTTTTTTTGCAAATATAATTTTATTATCGAGATATATCGCCTTACTCCGCTCTTTAATTTCATCGTACTGAATCGCTATTTCAACGAAAATTAGACACATGCAATTATCTCCGCTCGGAAGCTATTAAACTAGTTTTTTATATTTGAAGCGTAAATCAGTAATGACACTTACACTAAATGGTAGCGACGACGGGTTGAATCGCTCAAAAAGAATGTGAATTTAGAATAGCTTTTATGGAAAATGAATTTTAGATGCATCATTTAGATAAGTTATTGAATGTACATTCTTTATGCTGAAAAAAAATATACCTATTTTATAAAGTAATCGATCCATTTGATTATGTTGAAGCCTCTTGATTTACCAAAAATCAGAGGCTTTGTTTTTCGCCTCGCGTCAAAAACAATCTTGAAAATAACAAGGCCATTTCTGTAGAACTGGCCTTGTTATTTATATTGTTCAATCTAAATGGGTTTTAATCATTTCCATGATCCTCTGACGCATAGGAAAATTTAACTGATTTTTGCGGATAAGCTTCCATACTCTTGCGGCTTGTATTTTTGATAATGGTTTTGATACTAACGCGATCGCCCAATTTATAGTAAGTTTCTACGGTCTGATAATCCAGTAGGTAGGGACCACAAAAGTAATTCCCGTTGTCATCTTTTTCGATGATTCCCTGATAAAGCCCTGTTCTTGTCTCTTTTGGCATGTTAATTTAATTTGAAGAACAAAGGTAGCAAGAGTATTTGGAGAAAATGATATTAAAAATAAAATTAGGGACATTTTATTAAAATTCTGGAAAACACCTCCCAGTGACCGTTCTAAATAGCGGATAGAAGACTAAGTTGATTTGATTGTTGAAACTACCAGAATCCGGGATCGAATAACTGCATAAAATCATGATTTAAAGAAAACAATGGAGCAAGATGAGGTCAATAGCTCAGGTCTTGCTCCATTGCTTTTTTATTGGATAATAAACGGTCTTTTATTTGCTTTTTACACAGCGTATACCGATTTGATTATTTTGATGTACGTCTACGATTGAAACGCCAGTTGTTGTTAATATCAATGCTGGTTTGGAGTTACCTTGAACGGACGCGCTTGCCCAGTAGACGCCTACCGCTCCAGTCGGAATGTTGTTGCTTCCCGAAGAAGAACGCACAAAATTGTTGTCAGGGAGGAACATATAATTATCTTTATTTGTGGTTGGTATAGTAGATGTCCCGAGGAACCAGCCTGTTTGACCATTATAACTACCTCTAACGACACCCATATTAATCAATGACTGATATTCCGTTTGTGTAGCTGTTCGCCAACCAGTGCCTAAAGCGCCTTCACAGTATGTTGCAGATCCATTTCCTCCATAAACACCTCCTTTTATATATTGAGCTGATGCGATTGTGATCGGCGCAGTGCCCGTCAAGTTAGCCGAACTCCAATAGTAGTTCGAAGTAGGTACGTCGATTGCTCCTTTGGGTACCAAGCGAAGCTTTAAACTATATTTTACACCTTTTTGTAAGCTTAAATTCGATAAATCTATTGTTCCCGAGCGTGCGCCATTTTGTGTAGAGTTTAGGGATACTGTTCCAAAATTCACTTTACCAACTGTCGTTCCTTCGGTAATAAGCAGTGTTGCATTACTCGTCCATGCGAGCCCTGTACCACTAAAAGCGACGTTACGTGCCGTCGATGAACCACCTTGGGTGAAAATCCCATCAGCCAGTTTAACCGAAGCCGTTTCATAATTTGGAGAGATTGTACTACTAGTCATGGAGGTGATATTGCCAACTACGTTGGCGGAAGTACTTTCTAGCGTAGCCTGTACTTGCGTAAATAGGTGACTTAAGATGAGATCGACGGCCAGTGTTTGGTTAGCGATTACAGTGACCGGCATTTTTTTCCATAAGATGTCTGTATCTGCACCAGTTACATTAAACGTAATGTTCGCCAACGCTTGATTAAAATTGATTGAAGGAAAAGTCTGACCATTTGCAACGGCGATAGCAACAAAGGTATAAGACCCTGCGGGAAGCGATAGATTCCAATTTGTACCACTAGTCGAATATGTTAATATTCCTGTATCTTTAACATAATTTCCTGTAGCATTGTAGACCGCAATAGTATATTTGGCCCCAGTACTCAGTGAAACAGGTGTTGTGGCCATTTTAAGCCCTGTAGATGCACGCAATGCGTTTGATGAAGTAGCGGGCTCCGCTGTCAAAGTGGCCAGTACCGAAAGTTCACTGTTAAAAGGAACAATGGACTCCCGGATGTTCGAAAGTGTATTATTTAAAAGTTTGTTGGTCGATAATTTTGATTGGAGATCGGTATCTTCGTCAGCGAAAGAGACCCCACTCATTTTTATCCTAACATTCCCATCTGTCTCGACAGCCGTTTTGCTTTCATTTTTGCTACATGACGCGAAAAGTATAATGAATAAGGGGAGGAAGTGAATAAATTGATTTTTCATTTTTCGTTTTTTTGATTAATTGATCTCAATGGGAGCGCTACCACCATCCGTCACTTTTACTTTGAGTCTGTGATTCTTCGTTTTCCCATGTCTGCTTTACATCTCCAGAAGTGTGGGCATTTGAACCTGCCGCTATGCCATTTTCTAATAAAACGACAGTCATTTTAATCTGAGGTACCTGGTAGGGTAGTTTACCAGTTGCAGATTTAAAAAGTTTCTTGTTCATAACAATGTATTTTATAAGTTTAAATATTCTATAGTTCTTTCGCTAGCCTAATGGCTTATTTCGAGAGCTAGTGAATTAGTGTATGATGATATGGCATGCTTAAATTCTGTTGTAAAAGACGTACTTTATGGCCTTACTTGGTAAGTTCTAAGAGGGATATAGCATGTTTATGCTATATTTCAAACAGGATATAACAGGAATATGTTAGGCGTGTAGCTGAATATCTACATGCTTGTAAAACAAGTTATTATGGTTGTTTTAAATGATTATATTTGTCTTACTAGGTTAATTAAACCAGCCATATTTATGAAGACTACTAGCCATGCTGTTATCTTAGATGACCAGAAAATAGTTGCTTTTTCCTTTGCACTCTTGTTGAAGCGGGAATGTGGAATAGAATTAGTCCAGTCCTTTAGTCAGGGGTCTGAATTCCTTCAATTTTTACGTGCTTTTGGAAAGCAGGATCTGTTTGTTTTTTTTGGATTACTATCTTCCAAATGAAAATGGACTTTCGTTGTTGACCGAGATCAGACGTATAAATGGGGATGCAAAGATCATCTTTTTGACTGGAGCAACAGCTCCTGCTGTGATATCGAGTATTCTTCAGTACCGTCCGGAAGCTGTGCTAAGTAAATCTTGTGAATTAAGTGAAGTACTGTCCTGCTTTGATGCGATAAAGAAAAAAGATATATATATATGTAGCAAATTTGAACGCATTTTATCCACATCTAATAAAAAAATCAAAACATTTACACCGAGAGAGATCGAAGTATTACAATATTTCTCGGAGGGTTATAGCGTCGCTGAGACAGCTTCAAAAACCTTTTTGAGCCCACACACAGTTGTTGCACATCGCAGGAAGATGATGGCAAAAGCAGAATGTCAAACCATTGGACAAATGCTTAAGTATGCCCGTGAGCATAATCTAATTTGATAAACTAGCGATAGGGATGTTATTCCTTAAATAGTTGATCTATTTCTTCCCGAAACTGGAATGAAAACTGCATAAAGGATCCTTAGCGATTGCTATGGATAAAAGCGCACCAATATTGTGCGCTTATGGGAAAAGATGATACGAGGAACGTAGGATCTTGTAATTAAAACCGGTAGCCTATGGATAATGCGGTGCGAATACCGGCAAACGGTCCGCTAGTGCTTAGTGTTACGCCATCGGCATTTACTTCTTTTTTGATTTTCATGAGTTTACTATCAAATTCATCCAGTTGTCTCCTTACTTCGCGTTGTTCGTCTGCATTTAATGGAGTTTTCCCTTCGAACTTTCCATTGTTGAAGCCATAACCGGGACCGACAATGCGCCAGTCTAAATAGATGTTTTGTCCAAGTTTCCATTGGTTACCGACAGCTACCCCACCGGTAAAAGCATCTAAGCTGCCCGATAGAGGTACTTCACGGTGATAATTTGATTCATCGACGGTAATCTTTGTGTGTACACTGTAATTGGCGTATTTGACAAAGGGCGCGATATAGAATCCTTTTAACACTTCTTTATTCCCGAGGTAGAAACGTACTTCGGGGGTAATGGAAAAAGCGCCTAATTTAGCTTCACCCAAAATATTATTATCATCATCAAAAACAGATTCCCATAGGGATTTAAAGGGTAAGTTGGTTTTTGGACGATAACTTATCGTTCCATTGATCGATAGGTGCTCATTGAGCGATCTTTCATACTCCAATGCAATATTTCCGACAGATAGGGGCCAAAGATTTAGTTTGATAAGATTTGATTTTTCTTGTGCTTTTAATCCAGAGATAGTACATATCCCAAGAGTAAGCATCGTAAGGTAGCGCAATTTCATAGTAGTTTTTCCAAAATATAGGTAGCAAAGATATTGGAATATATTTTAGTTCGGAAAGAACAGGTGCGTTCTTCAATTTGTTTTTTAAACATTATATTTCCTAATGATTTAGAATTGATTTTTTAAAGAACGAAAGCCAGCTGGATTTTGTTCTTTAAATTCTTATTTTTAGAAGTCGTTCAAATTTTTATGCTTTCGAAGGCATATCTTCAGATGCTATGGAAAGTTAAGTTTTCAAGATAAAGGGAAATAGGCAATGGCACAAAATTTAGAACTAGAATATGTGTTTTGAACAATACACTGAGGGAGGACAACTCCCTCAGTATGATGAACAAATTAAAGTTTGTTGCCTTCTAAAGTGCTTATACTTTTAGCAGGTATTGTTAAGGAATAGACACCTGAGCTGTTTGGTGTTACAGCTCCGACATTACCCCAATGGCCAGAACTGCTTGCCGTGGTTTGGTAATTGTTCAGCGCACCGCTTGCAAAACCTGTGAGGTTGATATCCAATGGAACAGCTGCAGTACCCGTGTTGGTGACAACTAAGGCAAACTTACCCGATTGAGGATCTTTGTAAGCCGAAATCAATAAGCCATTTCCATTTTGAACCGCTACATTGATACGCATATAACCTGCTTTGATAAACCTGGAATAATGTCCCATCACATCATACGTTTTTGGAAACTCCAAAGAACCATCACTCTTTGTGCAAATAAGCGCCTCATTATTTTGAAATGCCAGCATCCTTAGCCAAAACACATAGGCATTGGCATTACAATCCGCCAGTAGTTTGTGCATATTAACGGCCAGTTTCAAGCCGCCTTCAATGCCACTGTCATAATTGCCGCCATCATCGGACGCTTCTGTTACCCACATTGGTTTACCACCAATACTAAAATTCCACATGGACGGACTCTGGTTAAACCCACGTTGACCAGTGATGATGCCACTTATTTCAACGTAGCCGTGCCCCGCAAGGATGTCGACATTGCTTCTGTCCATGCCTGAGAGGAAATTATCGGCAGTTCCCCAGGCCGCATTTTCGGAAGATATAATCTTGGTGGATTGTAGACCAGCGCCGTTTAATTCTGGACGGAGATTGTTGGTAATAAATTGTCCCAAATGCGAAGCGTCCCAATAAGAAGCATCCCAGTCTGAAAAGACATTTTCAGGCTCATTTGAAGGAGAGATAGCATTGATTGTAATTCCTTCATTTTGAAATGATTTTACAAATCCAGTCAGGTAGCGCGCGAAAGCTGTTGAAGAAGTATTAAAATTAAGTCCATTAAACCATTTCGCGGAAATACTGCTCGTATTGGTCTTCATGTATAAGGGCGGAGTCCAGGTACTTGCCATAACGAAGGGAACTTGGAATCTTTCTTTTGCTTTCTTGATGATCCAGACCTGTCCAAGCTGTTCTTTTTCATCTGCTGTCAAATTCTGATAAGTCGCACTATTGGGGTCTACGTCAATCGAAACTCCTGCCGGTTTAATGGTAACGACCTTGGTCTGTTGATTAAAAGGATAGGTATGAAGTACTTTTCCACGAAGGATATTCAGTTTCAATCCACTGCCTCCCCATAAATAATCCAGAATACTATCTCTTTTTGCGGATTCAAAGAATGGAACAATCCGGCCTCCGAATGCACCAAATCCATCAATCTTTTGATAGGTTTGATCCCAATTTAATGTTGCAATTGTAGCTCCTGCCTGTGCGGATACAGCAGCTTTTTTGTTCAGTTGTGCTTCTGGACTCTCAGGAGTTAATGAAGCTTTTTGGCAACTAAAAATAGAAAATGTGGAAACTACGGCCAAAACAGCATAAAGTCTGTTCCAGCGACTGGTTAATTTTAACATAACTTAGTTTTTAAGATTTGTGAATGAATCATTAATTTAAATGTGCTTGGTTTTTCAAGCGGTTCTCATTGTCGTTGTTTTGTTTGCCTCCTTTCTTTAGTTAAAAAAATAAACATTCACCGATTTCCACATTGGTTAGTTTCCGAAAATTAATAATATTTTGGGAGAATTTATTATTACTTCTCTTATTTTAATTTTATTTTTTATTGAATTAAAAATAAATACATATTTTTTTAATGATAACTTAATTTTAATCCTTCTTTTCTGCTGAAGATGAAGGCTGAACCTGTCGCCGATCATACAGTAATAACTGATGTCTAATGTCATTTTCAAGTTCACTGACCTTGCGTTGATCAATGGTGTCGTTGACCATAATAACGATACCATAATCATCTGTGGGATACAGCACACATAAGGTATTGTAGCCTATTTTAGTATTTCCATCGTGATAGAAATAGCGAACCCCACGTTCGTCACGATTGATCATCCAACCGAGCCCCATACCAAATCCATCGTCTTTTCCATAAGTCAGTTGATGTGTTAGACCAAGGGCTCTATCGTTTAGTTTGAGGTTGGCTTCGATGTAGATCAACATATCATTGATCGTTGAATTCATTGTGGGACCAAAGTAAAACCCGCTCAGATTCGCAAATGGAACAGGCTGACCTTTATTGTCATGGCCCTGTACAACGTCGTTTATTTGTGACTCATCTAAATAGGGCGTTGTATAATGCATACCGAGGTTTCCCTTCATATATGCGCTGATAAGATGTTCATAGGAATCTTTATAGCTACTTTCCAATAGCGCAATAAGTACCATCACAGCCGTGCTATTGTAACTGAACTTTGTACCTGGGACGGTGTCGGGCTTGACTTTCCTCAGATCATCCAATAGGTCGTCACGACTGTACTTTCCAAGATAGTCTACCTGTTCCGGAATAGTGAGCCCCCTTAAACTATCGACAACTTTGGTAGGTAGCGATCTGAAAGTCTTTGGAAGGGCAGAAGTATGATTTGCTAGATGCTTAACGCGGATTCCATGGCCGCGGTATTGTAAATTGGAATAACCTCCTGGCAAGTATTTACGGATATCATCATCGAGGTTGATTTTCTTATCAAGGACCGCTTGCGCAAGTAGAGCGCCGACAAAGGTTTTCGCCACAGATCCAATGTTGTAATAGTTATCGGCGTTTGGTAACTTTTCTCTACTGTAGGTGTAGGTTGTTTTGTGCCCTTTAATATAAATCCCAATAGACACACTAAATGTATTGTTGTTGGAAAGATAATCAACAACGGAACAGTTTACAATTGTATCGAGTTGGTTTTTAAGTTTATGGTCAGTATTGATGGGTGAAAGATACTGTCCGTTTGATGAAAGGCTACTAATTAGCAACAGGGTGCTCAATAGGATAAATAAGGGTTTGGATAGTATATTCATAAACAAGTTTATTGTTCTTGATGCTGGAATCTATCGTCGGTATTCGGAAAAGCCATTGGGTTTACAACCTGCCCTAGGCGGGGGATTAGCTAATTTTATTAAAGTGTTAGTGAAAGGTACGAATTGTTATGTAAATATCACAAGGTTAAGTTTTTAAAAGGGCAATACTTCATTTGAACGTATCGCCCCTTTACATGGAATATAAACTACTAATAATTTGCTGTAAACATGCGTATTACGGCAGTGTTGTTAGATTTATTGAAGGTGCTGTGCCAGTACCTGCTTGTGTAAATTTCGTTCCGGGATTTACGACAGTATTGAAAAAACCGCCATTTTTCAGGAAGAAGCTATTCCCGGTTATTCCGCCAATGGCGTCTATCCGCTGGTTATTGGAATAGGTTGCATCAACCGTAAAGGTACTTTCCACGACTTTCAGCCAAGTTCCAGCAGATGTTCGAACCCATTGATTACTATATTCTGCCGAACGTCCCAGAAAGCCGTTGTCGGCGTTGAAATTTTCGAGGAAGCTATGAAATCCTGTTAAATAAGTATTTGTTTTGGGACGTTTCCAACTTGCAATGAGTATCCAAGTATTGGTCGAAGGATCATTAAACCATGCTGTAAAATCAGTACTTCCATTATTATCAGGTTCTCCCTTTAATAAAAATTTATAGGTAGTAGCGGCAGTCCAATTAAACTTGAGGTAGCTTTGTCCGCCAGAACCTTCGCCACCGAACTCTCCTGTCGTGGTATTTGCACCTTTTCTATTTAATGTAATGCGGTCCTCTGCAGGTATTTGTGATGGGTTATCGGTGCTATATGGACTCCAAACAGAAAATAATATTCTGCGCTCTGTCGCTGAATTGACCTGCATTCCGAAATATCCTTGGCCGAAGCCATTTGCCATAAAGTAAGATCCTATTTTATCTTCTCCTGCGGGGACTTTCACCTCGCTATAATAATAGGAAACTTGCTGATTTGTTGGAATGGTATAACTCAAATGGCAGGATGGACCCCGTCGCGACCAATAGTAGGTATTATCTACATTATTGTCACTATAAATTACTGTGCCATTCGTTGCCGAACTATCTAAAATCAAATGGGATACATCGGCAAAGTAACCACCTGACTTGGATACACCTTGAAGATCCATTTTTATATAACCCGCCGCATTTAGCGAATAGGTACCAACAGTGTAATCCTTAAGGGTTCCACCCTTAAGTTTGATTTGTTTACTTACACCGTTGATCGTTAACTTCACCGTACTGCTATCGCCGGACGGTAATACTTTAGCCCTTATTTTAACACGTAAAGCGCCTGCTTGGGGGACCTTTGCATAGGTACTGATCACACTATTGGCATTGGTCCAGTTTGCCAAGCCATTGCTATTGATGACTTCAACTGCACCGGAAGGTGCTGAAGTAACAAAGGCATTACCACCTAAGGGAACTTCGTATCCGCTTGCTCCAGGGGATGCAGCGCGGAGCGATAATTTCTCTTCTAAATTGGTTTGCACCTCGCTTTTTTTGCAAGACAGAAAGCTTGCCAATACCGCGCAAAGCAGTAGTGTAAATTTGGGATATCTCATAAGTTAAATTTAATTGTTGACTCTAATTTTATAAATACAATTAAATTAAACGAAAATTATTCAATGCAATCGTTTGTGTGAATTGCTTTTGTAACAAAAGGGATACGTTAGATAGTCACCATTGTTTATTTAATGAACTATCATTAGGTAAATGCTGCAATGCACAATAGCTTAAATAGTCTCCAGTGGTTTGCTGCACACAGCCGTTTTATCTGACGATTTGCTAAGCCATCTCGATTATTCGGCCAGTTTATCGGCATGTCGATGCAAAAGCTTCCAATTGCCTTGCTCTTTTCTGAAGATTTCGGTGATTCTGAGATTGAAAATCACTGCTGAATCTCGCCCTTTTACGTTGACTGTCGAACGTTGTATACCCGTCCAGTAAGCTAGCGAATCACAGGCATATTGATGGATCACTTCAAATTTGTTTTCTGCACCCGGAAGGAAATTGGAAGCTCCTTTTTGATTAAAATCATTGACCTCGGATACCCCAGAGATGTATATTCCATTGGGCGGAAAAATTGTTGCCGGCTCATTCGAGACAGAAATGTCTTTAAGAGAGTCAAAATGGCCCTCCACAAAATCTGTTGAGGATTTCAATCGGATAGCCATAAATTTTTCGAATTCCAAGAGTGCGTTATTGTCTGTTTTCATATTTCTTATCTGTGTTTGTTAAAAAATCAACCAGTGTGTGAATGTAATTGCGAAGATTGTCCATGGTTAAATCTTTTCATCGTCGTAGTGACGCATCATGTAATAAAAATAGTCTATCATCTTCAGGTAGTTTTCAATGCTGATGTATTCATTGGTACTATGCATACTCTGCTGTTCGGCGTGATTAATTTTAATGGGCATAAAACGATAGATATGATCACTGAGATGCTGATATTTGATGGCGTCGGTTCCGCCCACCGTCAGGTAGGGCGTAATAATAAGATCGGGGTATAGTCTGCGGATAGCAATTTCCATCATTTTGTAGGCTTTAGCGTCTGTTGGTGAAACTTTGGATGCTTCTCGGGCATTGTCGACCTGTTCGATCTCAACATCAAACCCGCTTGTAGCCTGCTCGACATGATCCCGAACTTCCTGTAGGGTGTTTTCGGGTAGCAGTCTAAAATTGACAACAAATTCAACTTCAGGTGAAAGGACATTGGGGGCATCGCTGCCTTTCATCATTGTCAGTGCCGTAGTTGTTCGCACGAGAGCATTAGTCGAATGGTTTTTCGTTAGTTGAGCCAGAAGTAAAGGTTCAAGAAGCCAGCGGTTAGCGATCGCAAATCGGGAGGCAAAAGGCATGCTGCCACCAACCTGTTGAAAGAAGTTTTGGATAATGGGGTTGATCTGTGCTTTCATCTGGTGATTTTCTAAGCGCTGCATGATGACTGCCGCTTGACCAATTGCACTCGTTGTTGGGGGCATCGAAGAGTGCCCACCAAGACCTTTAACCTTTATTTTCAGGGATAAAAATCCCTTCTCCGCGCAACCGATCAATGCTACATCCGAGCTGATCCCCTCGACCGAGCCCTTTTCCAGAATGAGTCCACCCTCGTCATAAACGGCTTCGAATTTAAGGCCCTTTTCTTTGAAGTAGTCTGCTATTTTGGCTGCGCCACGTACGCCCCCAACTTCTTCATCAAAACCAAAAGCGAGGTAGATATCCCGCTTGGGCTGTACCTGTTCTCGAACCAGCTGTTCTGTCGCTTCAAGTAAGGAGAAAAGCATTCCTTTCATGTCTAAGCTTCCACGTCCATAAATGCGGCCGTTGGCTACTGCTCCCGAAAAAGGTGCATAGTCCCACTCTTCGGCGATTTCGCTTACAGGTGGTATCGCCTGGTCGCTAGGCTGAAATAGTGATGAATCGTTGTTTTTTATGGCAGCTGAACCAGGAGGGACGACATCCGTATGGGAAAGAAAGAGTAGCGGATGCAAGCTCTTGTCGCTTCCCTTGAGTCGAAAGACCAGCGCATGACCATTGATTGTATAGGTTTCCAGCGAGCGATAGATCAGTGGAAAGTTGTACCTGATATAATTATTAAGTTCTTCAAAAGGAGCATGATTAAATAATATCGAGTCGCCAATAGAGATGGTGGCTATTTTGATACCGCCGGCAAATCGGGCAACAATGCTGTCATTGACCGCTGGCGGCATTGGCGCCACCTCCGATTTTTTGACTCGCGTAAACGGATAAGTCAGCGTTCTAATGAAAAGCCCAATGATAAATAGAATAAGTAAGACAAAAAAGATTAAGAGAATTTTCTTCATAACAGACTTCATATTAATATAAACCACCTACCACATATACCTTGGAAAAAGTCATCCAGCGCATATTCTATTGTTTCTAGTAGAACACGAAAGCCCTTCGTTTGTTTCTTATGTCCCATTAAATGTGCAATAGCTCAAATTCCTGTTGGACCCTTTCTCGCCCATTGACAATAATGGAGATTTTATGCTTCCCTGCATAGAATTTCCGGGTGGTAATCAATTTAAAAGATTGCTTTCGCTCGATACGGTTTATCTCAGCTCCCTGATAAATTCGTTCACTAATTTTAAAAACCTTTCGAGATAGCTGGCCATTTGATTTTTGATAATATAACCCATACTCCAGACGTAGTGATTTAGCGGTGCTGCTTCCATTCTCGATTTCAAAAGAAAAAATAAGATGTTCACCTACTTTAACAGCCGGTGTATGAATACTGAGATTGGTAACATCGAAATCGCTACAATCCAGTCCATAAAAGCTTAGAATTGCTGGATGCCCTTGTTTGAGTAAGGTACGGCAGCCATGTTTGATGATAGCATCTGTATTTTTACTGATACCTTTCCATTGCTGGGCAATACCCAAGACAAGATGGGGATGATCCTTAGCGATATCGTTGAGATTGTTGGCTACACTTCTTCTGACGCTCTCGGATGAATCATTATGGAGGTTTTGTAGGATGGACAGGATAGGAGTAGGATCATTTTTCAACGATGGAATTGCCATCGCCCAAGGGAGTCGAGGTCGAGATCCTTCGCTTGCAAGGCGTCGTACCTGAGCATGTGGACTTTTGGACCACCTTTCCATTTCCGCGATCATTCGAGATCCATAGTTGATAATAAATGGGCGAACGGCAAATTCGCAGCTGATAAATCTCGTGACGATTTCAAATGACTGTACAGCTGTTTCAAAATCTTCGATGCCGTAAGTTTCGATATAGTCTGGAAAAATAACATATTCAAGTCCTCCCGGATGCTTCGTTTTTAGGAGATGTCCCACAACTTGTCTTAGTAAGGCCGCTGCTTCAGGAAAGGAGTTCGGCATAAATTCATGCAGACCGCTGTGCTATGTTTTGTGCGCTGTTTCCATTCCATTTCATGAAAACTGCCTGCAAAAACACGTTTGATAAACTGTTCTCTGTTAAAATTGTTATCAACGAGGTGGAACTGATCAGCAATAAACTGATAGAATTCCCATGTATATATATCTTTAATGAGGGACATGAGCTGAATAGCTGTTAAATGTCAATTAATGAAGACAAGATACTATATTCGATGTTAGTATCTTGTCAGATGAGCAGACTAGTTAGTAGCGTCTAAACCAAATTTCTTGATGGCCTCAGGGCTCAGTGGCGTGAAAAAGTTAAGCAGGTTACCATCGGGGTCACAAAAAAGCAATGAGCGATTGCCCCAAGGCATTGTTGTCGGCTCCTGAACGATTTTTGAAGCACTATTTTTGATCCGAATATATTCATGATCTACATTTTCCACTAAAAATTCAATAATAATGGGGGCCGTGTTGCCAAAGACAGTGGGGCTGTCGCTAAACATTTGCATCGTACGCGTACTTCCAATAGCTATGGTAATCGAACTGGTGGAAACTTCAGCGAAATCTGGTGTAAACCATTGCGCGGTGAGGCCCAGGATTTCTTCATAGAATGTGACGGATTGCTGGATGTCATTTGCAATCAGTCGAATGGATGTTAATTTCATGATGATCTAAATTTATTGATAACAAAATTAAACGGACTATTGACAATAGTCTGTCAATAGTCCGTTTGAAATTGTTCATAAATTTAATGATCATCGCTAGGTCAGTACGTCGTCAATAATTCCAAATTCTTTTGCTTCTGAAGCAACCATCCAGTGATCCCGGTCGCTAACATCATGTACACGTTGATAGCTTTGTCCACTATGTTTGGCAATAATATCGTACAGCTCCTTCTTTATTTTCAACACTTGATTGGCTGTAATTTCAATGTCAGATGCCTGCCCTTGAACACCGCCCAGCGGTTGATGCAACATCACCCGTGCGTGCTGCAGGGCGCTACGCTTGCCGGCGGCGCCGCCACAGAGTAATATCGCGCCAAAAGAGAGTGCCATACCGGTGCAGATTGTTGCAACATCAGGACTGATCAATTGCATCGTATCATAAATACCTAATCCAGCATAAACTTCGCCGCCAGGAGAGTTGATATACAGTTGTATATCTTTTTTGGGATCAACAGATTGAAGAAATAGCAGCTGGGCTTGTACGATATTGGCGATGTTGGATTCTACGGCAGCACCCATAAAGATAATACGGTCAATCATCAATCTGGAAAATACGTCCATCTGTGATACGCGCAATTCGCGTTCTTCGGTGATATATGGAGTCATGGCAAGCGGCATGCGGGATTGCTCGATACCGGAAATGTAATGATCCACCAGATCTTTTTGGACATAGCAGTGCCCTACCGCAAATTTGCGGAACTCATTTTTGTCAATCGTCATGATGTTAAGAATTTAGGATTTGCGAAATAACTTTAGTATTTTTTTTCTAAAAGAGACATGTTCAGGATATGTAAATAATGCTTGCGTTATGGCTTCAATTTCAGTTTTTAATTGTTTGCGCCCAAATTGCTGAATAGCTTCATAAGCTTTTTGTTGCGCAATAACCTTGTCTGCCAATTCTTCGTCCAATACCAATTGCGCTTCAAAAAGCAACGCTTCTTCTGGTTCAGCCATTCCAAAGATATATGCTTCTATCTGCTGGGTCTCATTCCATGAAGTCATCATAAACCAGGGATTTTTCTTTAACGGATTCTCTAACTTTCTCCAGGCATTTGAATTTCTGTACAGTGGCGCTCCTTACGCCCGAATAGCCATATTCATCTGCAATTTCTTGCAGGGACATTTGATCATAATAGAAGCTTTTCAAAAGTTCTAAACATTTGCGCCCGGCAATCTCCAAAAAGCGAAACAGCCTTGCGCTAGAAGGAGACTCTTCGGTTGTCAAAGCAATATCCACTTGATCTAGGGAGAGGTTTGGGCTGGATTGACCATACCGTTTAAGCCATAGATTTTTGGCTGTTCCGACCAAATAACCAATAGCGTTGTTTAGTGGTGTTTCTTTTAAATGTATCTTTTCATAATACACCAGTAAAGCGTCCTGAAATACATCTTTGGCTTCATCTAAATTACCGCCCATGCGACTGATATACTTAGCCACGATAGGAAATGTACTTTTATACAAGTTCATAAAGAGCACCTGCCGGTCTATTGTTCGATTTGAATTGATCAATTGTTGCATAGCAATATCATTTATAGACATGTACCAATTTAGCGAAAAGTATCACCTTTTATTTGAAAATTAATTAAACAAAAATGCTTCCCCAAAAAAAGGAAGCATTCATTCGCTTATCTGAGTTGACTATTCCAGTGTATGTTTCTACTGCGCAGGGTTATTTTTTTAAATCCAGTTCCATCTGGATATTACAGCGTTGATAAGTACTTGGAAAGCCATTGATTTTTTGAAAACCTAACTTGTGATAGAGATTGATCGCAGGTTTTAAAATGGTGTTGCTCTCGAGAAACAGTTTTGAAGCCCCTAGAGTCTTTGCTTCTTCAATAATTGCTTTTCCCAAAAGATAGCCTATATTTTTGCCCTGCACTGTTGGAGAAACCACCATTTTTGCCAATTCATAGTCAAAATCGGGATGATTCATTTTGATAAGTGAACATACACCTACGGGCTTGTCATTATAAAGAGCAACCATAATTTTGCCGCCTTTTGCCAAAATATACTCCTCAGGGTTGTCAAGTGCTTTATGGTCCGCCTCTTCCAATTCAAAATAGGTGGAAATCCATTCCTCATTCAAGGACTTAAATGCTAAGCGGTAGGCTGGATTGTACGGTACAATGTTGATATCCTTACTTTCACGCATTTTCTTTTGCTCTTGCACCCGTTTCAATAAGGATTTTTGTTCAAGGAGAAATTCCCATTCCGCTAAAGCTTCCCATAGATTGTGCGTAGCTTCCTGGATAATCCCATCAATGGCACGATCGATATCGATACATTGAATTTTCATTCTTTCCCATAGCATTTTTCCTTTATTACTCAATCCAACCATATTTCTCCGTTTATCCATAGAGCGAAGGTTATCTTCAAGTAGGCCCGCTTCGATCATTTCTTTAACGATTTTAGTGACCGACGGCTGGGAGTGGCCAATCTCTGTTGCTATATCAGTAATTGTCTTGGAATCACCTTCCGATAAAATAAAGAATACGGGAAACCATTTGGGTGCAAATTCAATCTGATAAAGCTCGTGTATCCGGGCGGCTTCTTCTGTGATGTTGGAAGCCATGTAACGCAATCTGCTACCTAAGGCTATTTTTCCTGTTTTTTCAAATAATTCCATCGTATTATAAGTAATTATATAACTAGTTATGTAAATGTAGGAAAATTATTTGAATGTTTTAAAATTGAATTTTAAAATTAGACTGGAGAAAAATATATCGTTGCTTATTTCGTTATATTTCAATAAATTCAACACATAAAAAACCAGAACCCCTTAAAATAGACCGAAGGACATGAACGAGTTAGAAACTTATTTCCGAAATAATAATGCGAAGCTAATCAATAAATGGATGCATTATTTCGATATATACGACAGACATTTTAGTCGTTTCAAAGGCAAAGAGATCGTGGTGTTGGAAGTTGGGGTTTTTCAGGGTGGAAGTCTGCAGATGTGGAAGAACTATTTTGGCGATCGTGCTAAAATATATGGTATTGACATCAATCCGCACTGTAAGGAACTCGAAGAAGAAAATGTCGAGATCTTTATTGGTTCGCAGTCCGACCGAAAGTTTCTGCGTCAGGTAAAAGAGTCTATTCCGCCGATCGATATATTGATTGATGATGGTGGCCATACGATGAAACAACAGATTGTGACATTTGAGGAGCTTTTTGATCATGTGAAAGACAATGGCGTATACCTTTGTGAAGATTTACATACATCTTATCAGGTATTTTATGGTGGTGGCCATAAAAGGAATGGTACTTTTATAGAGTATAGTAAAAATTTTATTGATTACATCAATGCTTACCATTCTGAGCAACGTGGATTGAAGGTCAACGGATTTACGCGTTCGGTAGGGTCTCTACACTACTACGATAGCATCCTGGTGGTGGAGAAACTTCGAAGGGATGAAGCGCCGATCCATATGAAAACAGGGGCGGCGACAGTGAAAGATTTCAATGCGGCTCCCACAGGATTCGATGGATTAAAATGGAAGATTAAAAAACCTGCTTTAACCGTGATCAACAAGTTGCTCCGCTTTTTCCGTATTGGCGGGTTTATGTGGCGCTAACAGACGGGAGCAAACAGACGGGACTAGAAACAAAAAAGGCAGATCATTTGATCTGCCTTTTGGGTAAGTAATCGGGCTCGAACCGACGACCCCTAGAACCACAATCTAGTGCTCTAACCAACTGAGCTATACCTACCGTGATTTTGATGTCACAAAAGTAGTATTATAGCTCATATGTTCCAAATGTTTTTTAAACTTTTTAACTAAACAATTGTCTATCAAAAGGTATAATTTTCAAGTATGCCCATTTAGTGACCCTGAAGAATAATATTGAGGTAATATTTTCAGGTTAAATGTCTAAAAAAGCAGCTTGGTCTTTAATTTGTATAGTATAGTTTATGGGAAAATTTTTAAAATTTTTAATTATCGTAGCCATTTTGGCAGTTGGCGCCTGGTTTGTGTATCATAAATATAACAGCGGACCGACAGTGGAAAGTAAACATCAGCTGTTGGTGGACCGTATTGAAGCCATGGGAAAACTGGAATTGGTCAAATACCGTTACAGTGATGTTGTAGAGCACAAAAACGTGAATACTTTTTTACCGGATGCAAGTGTATTACTCATCGTGAAAGCAGATGCTGTAGGCTGTGTGAATTTGACGAAACTTAGTCCGGAAGATATCACGGTTTTGGGGGATTCGGTCTCCATCAAATTGCCGGCTCCAGAAATTTGTTACATCAAGATCGACCACGAGGCGTCCAAAGTCTATGATACGAAAATGGCTTTCTTGCGCGAAGCAGAGCTCGTGGATGAAGCTTATAAAGCTGCGGAAAAAGCTGTTGCTGATGATGTAAAGAAATCGGATATCCTGCAGCAGACCAAGGCCAATGCAACCACCGTTTTTAAACCGCTCTTACAGGGATTGGGATTTTCGAAAATCAATCTGACCTTCGAATAGTGCCCAAATAAAAAAGCTAGACAATGTTTACATTGTCTAGCTCTCTACAATAAATCTAATCTCCAGCCATCTCACGACGGGAGGACTTCATAATTATGCTATTATCAAGCCAAGAACATTAGCCAAGTTACATTCGTTTTATTTTTTTGTCGTTGTATCCGGCTGTGGTGTCGGCGGGATTTCTCCACGGGATTCGGAAGATGTGGTGTCGCGATATTGTATCGTCGTGGTATCGTTGGGAACGGAATCACGCATCAGTTCCTGTGATTTTTGATCATCAGTTTTAGCGCCGTTACATCCATAGGCTGCTAAGCATAATAGACTGACGGCAATTAATTTTGTTGAGTTTTTCATATTATCTATCGTTTAATGATGGCATGTCACCTGCATGCACTTAGTAGGAGAACAAAGCTCAGGTCAAAAGCGTTTCGCTTTCTATATTTGCTATTATGATAGAAAAAGAAAATCAATCTTATTTTCTTTATTTTTTAGATAAATTCAATTGTAAAAAACTTTTTACAATTGGGTGCTGTTCCTAGAAGTACATAAGTTCATTAAACAGATAGCTATGATTCAGATAGTGCTTGTTGACGACCATCATTTGGTAAGAAGTGGTTTTCGGCTGATTTTAGAAACGCAAGATGACATTACTGTTTTGGCTGATGTTGAAAGTGCTGAAGCAGCTTTGGATGTGTTGAATGTCGATCAGCGACCAGATATGATCCTTACGGATATTAATATGGGTGAAATGGGCGGGATAGCTCTCATTGATTTCGTTAAACAGAAATACCCCGATATAAAAATCCTTGCCTTGACGATGGAAAATGACAAACACATTGCCGCAGATGTATTGCGTGCAGGAGCAGATGGCTATTTAGTGAAAGATAGTAGTTGTGATGAGGTACTTTTTGGTATACGGCAGGTTGCCAAAGGAGAAAAATATATCAGTGGTTCCTTAAGTGTTTCCTGCCTTAACGATTATAAAAACTTTGCGGACAGGGCTCCAGACCTAAATCGTGTTTTGTTAAAATATGATATTTCAGAACGCGAATTGCATGTATTGGAACTCATCGCACAGGGATACACCAACGGCGAAATTGCAGAGCGTATTTTTTTGAGCAAACGTACGGTGGAAGGGCACCGACAGAAACTGATCGAGAAAACGAATACAAAAAATACAGCTGGTCTTGTCAGCTTCGGTTTTCATCACATGCTCTTACATTGATTAAACAATAAAAACAAAAAATAGAGGAATATGGCAACAAAAAATGAAAACCGCGTCGTCGGAACCGAAATGGAAAAAAAGAAAAAGGTCAAGTTAGGTGTAAATGGAGAGACACTGCGAGATGTAGGCGATAAGGATCAGGGCGATGCCGAGGCCGGAGTAGACCCGCAGGTGGATCAGTTGAACGAGATGCCCAATGATCCTACAGATAGGCCAAAAGAAAGGAAGAAATAAGAAAGACCCGCATTTAAAATTGCGGGTCTTTCTGTTAAGCTTAGTTTCTAGCTGAAAATCTGTATCTATTTTCAGGACTAATCAGCACTTGTCCGTGAATGACATTTCTATTTTTTGCCCTGCTTCTCAATGGCTTTAGCAAGTTCATCTTTCGTCATATCGTGACGCCCGGTGATCTCCATTTTCTTTGCCATTTCCAAGAGTTCAGCTTTGGTTTTATCAGAACTTCCGTTTTGCGATCCTTTAGACGCTGAAGCACTTTTTCCTGTTGTTGTCGCTGATTTTTTTTCTTTGTTAGCGTTGCTGCTTTGCGATTGCCCTTTGGCAGTCGTATGGCTTGAACTTTTTGTTGTATTCATAATATACTGTTTTATGTGTTATTTATATGCTGAACATGTTACAAGATCTAAAGGTTGGCCGATTTTATACGTTATTGAAACTGTACTACTACGCTTTGTTCTTTTTTTCTGTCGCAAACGCTTTAATGATGGCTTTATTAAAAGCGGGCAGATCGTCGGGCGTACGACTTGTAATAAGTTTGTCGTCAATCACCACTTCGCTGTCTTCCCATAATGCGCCTGCATTAATCAGGTCCATTTGAATGGCTTCAACGGACGTTATTTTTTTATCACGCACCAGATCCGCGTTAATCAGTAATTGAGGTCCATGGCAAATGGCTGCGATCGGTTTATCCCGTTCCCAGAAAGCATTGATCAATGCAATAGCCGTTTTATTCGTCCTCAATTTATCAGGATTGATGACCCCGCCTGGTAGCAGCAATCCGTCATATCGATTCTCTTCTGCCTCCTGCAGAGCAACATCGACAGGATAGTCATTTGACCATTCATCTCCATTTTTTGCCCGCACTGTTCCTTCAGCCGGTGATATAATGTCTGTTTTGGCGCCTGCATTTTCCAAGGCTTCCTTTGGGCTAGTCAATTCTATTTCTTCAAATCCATCTGTTACTAATATCGCTATCCGCTTATTTTTTAAATTCTCCATATAACTAAATTTTGTTTATGTTTTTTCTATGTTTCAAGAGAACGGATCTAAATCCGCGAAGGTTTGAAATAATATGATGAAGGTTTGAAATAATATGATTTAGCATAGGAAAAACGCTTTGATTGATAAAAAGGAATAAATCAAACCGTATTTCCTTGGGGGTTGTCTATCCTTAAAATCGATGGTATGTTTAAGATAGCTATTTTTCGAGCCCTTCAGCTGGGCGATCTACTGTCCTCTATTCCCGCCATAAGGGCATTGAAGTCGCATTATCCCGATGCCAGACTGTACTTTATTGGTTTGCCTCATATGCGTGTATTGATGGAACGCTTTGATTGCATCGATGAATATGTGGATTTTCCCGGGCATCCGCAGCTTCCCGAAATTGCATATAATCCCGACAATCTTGAACGATTCGTCAAGCAGATGCAAGCGGAAAAATTTGACCTTCTGATTCAGATGCAGGGAGATGGAACTGTGGTGAATGATTTTTTACAGAATTTTGCGGCAAAGCGACTGGTAGGATTTCAACCAACAGCTTCAATTGACAACCCCGACTGGATGACTTATCCAGGAAAGCTTCACGAGGTGAACAGGCACCTAGCTCTTATGGAATTTCTAGGTTTAAAAATTCCAAACCGTACAATGTATTTCCCCTTATTTCCCGAGGATTGGGAGGCCTATAGGAAAATAAAAGCTGAAATAAACTATCCTTTCGTTATTATCCATGTGGGCAGTCGGGACGCCAAACGACGCTGGCCTATTGAAAACTTCGGATTTCTTGCGAACTTAATGCAGCAAATGGGATATCAGATTGTCCTGACTGGGGTAAGTGCTGAAGAATCTTTGGTCAATGAACTGCAGCGCATACTTGAAGGACCTGTGCTTAACCTCTGTTCCAGACTTGATTTGGGTACGCTTGGCTGTCTTTTGAAGGAATCGACTTTACTTGTATGCAACTGCACAGGAATATCCCATATTGCCGCTGCTTTAGAAGCAAAAAGTGTGGTCATAAGTCTAGATGGTGAGCCCGAGCGTTGGGGGCCACTCAACACAGCACTGCATACCACTTTTGATCTGACCAAACCTATCGCCATAGAGCATATTGTACGCGAGATCAGACGGGTCCTTCCGGCGCTGTCTGTTTTTGGGAGGAATGCTTAAGTAATGAATTCAATTTATCCATGATATTTTCAACACTTAACGGTGTCATTCTAGATGATCCATTCTGCTTATCGACAAAGCTGTTAATCGTATTTTTGGAGCGCAGAGCAGGGTCGACGGGGTAAAGGATAAAGTCAGTATCCTGCGACCATGGGATATGCTGCGGGTTTGTTTGAGCGTAAAGGACCAACGTGGGTTTTTGTAGCGCGCAGGCAATATGAGCAACGCCCGTGTTGACCGTGAGCACAGCATCTGCATGTGCTACGAGGAGTAGGAGATCATCAATTGTCGTCTTTCCAATAAGGTTAATCAGATTTTCCCTTACGAGTTCTGAAAAACATGATCTCAGGTAATCGTTGTATTCCTTGCCAACAAGTATGACCTGAAATGCTGAATCAAGTAGCTGCCGCGTCAATTGTTGTGCGACAGCACGGGGAATTCGTCTTTTTTGCTCCGAAACATCACAATTGACAATAATCTGTTTCCCCCCACGTAAAGGAATTAAATTCGATAATTGACCTCGGGGTACAATTAGGCTCGGTAATCGATTGATCGACCGGCTGATGCCAAGTAGTCTGACCAGTTCGAGATCACGTGCTATTTGGTGCTGTATCTCAAACAGGGGTTCTTTGTCTGGTATCCAATGGGTAAGCAACGTATAGGGATTCTCGCGCATATAAGCCGCTCGCAGGGGGATTTCCGCTAGATATGCCAACATGATCGAAGCCATTGGATTTTGGCTGTATACATTGAAAATAATACAGCTATCAAACTCCCGCTTTTTGATTGCAGCAATCAATGCTTCAGTCGAAGCAACCGTGTCATGCGAGCTCAATTTCATCCAAGGGGCATCGTATTGTATATAGTCATCGACAGTGCCTAGGTAGGGGATAATGGGAACAGCCATTTCTGACGCAAGTAATGTGATTTTACAATTTCCATTCGCTGATTTAATTTCCTGAAGCGCTGCATTACTCATGATCAGATCGCCCATATTGTCTAAGCGAATGATCAACATGTTTTTACAATCTTTCCAAGTCCCCATTTTAGCTGATTTTCTTTAACAGTTGATTGTCCTTTTCCTGCACCCGCTGAATGATTTTAGTAGTCGACTGCTGATGGACATGCGGAATAAATACGAGTTGTGTCCCTAGTATTTGCAGTAGCCCTTGTTCGGCCAGTTCTTTATTTTGGTATGCTTCACCTTTTACAAAGATATGCGGTTTAACCTTTTCGATGATCGGGATAGGGTTGTCCGATAATTCATCACCAAACGGTACAATATAATCTACAGCTCCAAGCGCCCGCAATACTTCAATTCGATCGTCAAGCGAATTGACAGGTCTTGTTGCTCCTTTTAAACGTCTGATGCTCTCGTCTGTATTGATGCCGACAATCAAAATATCACCCTGTGCCTTAGCTGCACCGAGGTAATGGGCATGGCCGGCATGGAAAATATCGAAACAACCGTTGGTGAATACGAGTTTATTTTCTTTCCGAAGTCCATCGCATAGTGCTTCAAGATGATTCAGGTCGGTAATTAATTTATCATCTTTGTTCGTAAGGCGCTGGGCTAATTCCGTGCAGCTACAATGTGCTGTACCATTTTTTTGTATACCGATCTGTGCTGCCTTTATACTCAGTGCCATCGCAATATCCGCATCAAGTTTATTATAGTAAGCCAAGCAAAGCACGGTCAGAAAGGTGTCGCCAGCGCCGGAGAAATTACCTTCTTTTAAAGCAGGAACCCGGTAGTGCTTTGCTGAACCACCTTTTTTAAAGAGGATAACACCATCCTTATCAAGGGTAAGTGCCACCCAGTTCGCCTGAGACAAGGCAGCTAGGCTTTCGGGCCATTTCGATGCTTGTGTTAGGCGGTCGTCCTCTTCTTCCTGGCTCAGGATTTTTCTTGCTTCGTCATAATTGGGCTTAATTAAGTCGGGATTTAGGCATGCATACTTGTCGTAATCTTTGCTGTCTATGGCAATAATTTTGGGCTCAACCTGCTGTTCTTCGGCGAGCAGCACAATGAGCTCATCCGTGATGTTACCTTTTCCATAATCTGCAATAAAAACAATGTCGACATGTTGAAGGGCTTTTTTTACCGCTGTCAGATATTGGTTGGCCAGCGCTGCACTAAAATGATACTTCTGACCAATATCATAACGAAGCAGACAGTGTCCATCTCTACGTAATCGTGTTTTTGTTAGTGTCTGACAATTTTTATTATAGAGCAGGCCACCCGTGTCAATTCCCTGTCGCTGCACACTGCGTGCTATTGTCTGTCCACTGCTATCGTCGCCCAACAGACTAACGACCGACACGACGGCCCCCATATTGCTGAGGTTCGTGATCACATTCCCGGCTCCGCCAAGGCAATGTTCTACGGATTGGACATCGAGCACGGGTACGGCGACATCGGGAGCAAGCCGCTTGCATTCCCCATCTAGATAAATATCCAGCATACAGTCTCCCAAAACAAGGACCCTTGGATTGTCAAAACCATTTTCGACAAGTTTATTTAATGCTATATCTTTCATAATCTACTTTTTCTGAGTTGATAAGTTGCGCCAATCCGTAAAAATCATCTACGATGAAATCTGGTGTATATTTAGGATCAGAAATTCGCTCCTGTTTCCTTTCTTCCTGGCTTCGGTCTACCAATATGGTCCTGCAGCCTGCCGCACGGCCGGCGCCGACATCACTTAGGATATCGCCGATCATCCAGGATTTTTTTAAATCTATGTTCAGCTCCTTGGCAGCCCGATAGAGCATTCCGGGTAAAGGCTTACGGCAGGAGCATTGCGGTTCGTCCATGACATCGCCATGTGGACAATAGTAGATACCGTCTAATTGGATGTGCTCGTAGCGGAGTAGTTCGTGCAATGCTGAAAAAGCGATATCCAAATCTTCAGCTGTAAAATAACGTCGGGCAATACCCGACTGATTGCTGATAACAATGAGCTTATAGCCCCTTTTTTGTAACCCTCTTAGAGGCTCAAAAATGTCGGAATAACAAACGATGCGTGCGGGATCAACGTTGTAGGGAACATCCTTAATCAGCGTTCCATCCTTATCCAGAAATACAGCGCTCTCCATCATGATGCGATCAATTTATTATGTATAACGAAGTGTTCATTTTTCCTACTCAGATTTGCCATCCGCTGTTCCACCAGTGCGCAGAGCTGGTGAATAATATGTAGCTGTACTTCCTGAATACGGGCCGTGTGATCGGAAGGAACTATGAGATTATGATCTCCGAATTGCGTGGCCTCGCCACCATCTTTTCCCAGCAAATTTGCACAAATCACCCCAGCTTTACTGGCTTCTTTCAATGCGTTTAGGATATTGGGCGAGTTGCCACTTGTACTTAAACAGATCAGCATATCTCCTGGTTGCCCAAGTGCCTGTACCTGTCTTGCAAATACGCTTTCGTAGCCAAAGTCGTTTGCCCATGCGGTGAGAACCGCCACATCAGCGTTAAGCGAGATCACCGGATAGCCGGGACGCTGTGGTATTTCAAATCGACCCACGAGCTCGGCAGCGAAATGCTGGCTCTCCGCGGCACTACCACCATTGCCGCAGATCATGATTTTTTTACCTTCATGCAATACAGAGACCATTTTGGACGACAGCCTGGCTATGCCAAGCGCCAAAGATTCTGCCGCTTTTTCGAAAGTCTTTGAGGAACCCAAAAAGCTTTGCCTGATCTGCGTAATTGTTTCTTTTTCGGCATCCTGAGGCAAACATTGTGCATAAAGCTGCGCAATACTTTCGCTGACCACTTTCCACGTAAAGGATTTAACATGGCGTAGAGAATTAACAGAAAATTTCAATCGTTTACGGTCGTTATTTATCAGGTCAACAATCGCAGCAGACAATTGTTGTGGCTGTTGTGCCGCTACCAAAAGGCCGGTTTCTTCATGCCTTACCGTAAACGATATACCGCCCACATCGGCACCAATTACGGGCGTACCACAGGCCATGGATTCCAGCGGAGTAATCCCGAATGGTTCATACCACGGCGTGGTGATAAAAAGCTCACTTGCAGCATAATAGTACCTAAGCAGATCACGACGCTGTTGTCCCGTGAAAATGACCTTATCTTCCACTTTTAACTCGATACACAGATGATGCAGACGATCAAATTCTGCGCGGTCTTCCGCTGTCGCCAGATTTCCACCAACGACCAATAGCCGCAATTCGGGCAGCGCATGGTGCGCATGGGAAAAGGCTTCGATCACATTGTCTATTCCCTTTCGTTTCACCATGCGACCAAGTTGCAAAATGTAGGTGTACGCGGAATCAAGTCCAAGCTTTTCCTTTGCTTCGGTGCGGTCTGTTGGATGAAAATCAGCCGGATTAAAACCACAGGGAATAATTTCTATTTTATCCTGTGGCGCCTGATAATGTTGAATCAAGTCCTTCAGATCGTTTGGGCATTCGGCAATGACGCGTTCGGCTGCCCAAATGATATCTTTCTCAATTTTTTCACGAATTTTCGGAAATTTGTCTGAGCCCCCCTGGTGTAAGCGGCGCACCGCACCTAGGGCATGAAAAGTAATAACAAAGGGGATATGCAGTTGTTTCTTGATTTCCATGGCCACCATACCCGACAGCCAAAAATGCGCATGTACCAACTGGTAGCTCAGCTGGTTAGCGGTCATAAATTCGATTGTATGGGCGGTAAATTCATCGATATGTCCATAAAGCTCTTCCTTTGGGAGTATATCTTTGGGGCCTGCGACAATATGAATGACCCTTATATTTGGTTTCCAGAGGACGACCCCTTCTCGGCTTGGATGCTCACATCGCGTATAGATGTCTATTTGATTACCCATCAAAGCGAGCTGCATGGCAACCTCGGCAACATAAACGTTTTGGCCGCCGCTGTCTTTACCTCCGAGGGTCGCTAAGGGTGAGGCATGATCACTAATAAAAGCTATTCTTTTTTTCATGATAGTATATATTGATGAATTTTTTCATTAATTAAATTCTCCCATTGTTGTCCAAATCGAACTATGTCGAAAAGCTCTTTTGCTTTCTGCTGTGCGTTTACACTGAGCTGCTGTGCATGTTGGGGATTATTCAGCAGCATTTTCATTTTAGCGATGAGCTCTTCGATCTCTAAGCCGATATAGCCTGTTTTTTCATTTTCAATAATGGTAGAAAGCTCTGTGGTAGCCAATCCAACGATGGGAAGACCCACCATCATAGCTTCGCAGATTGCTAAGCCCAAACTTGTGTACCGTATTGGATTGAAAAAGAAACGATAGTCTTTAATAAATTCGGGTAGGCGCGGATGGAGCACTTCACGAAGCCCATAGGGTTCGTTACCCATTCCGATGAGATCTAATGGTACCTGCTTTTGTACATACTTGAAAATATCGCTACCTAGCATGCGTCCACGGGAGGGAAGGTTGTTGATAACGACAATCCCTTTTTCCAATCGACCATTGTAAGCGACATCGTGTGTATCTACACCATGTGTGATGACACGTACATCCGGAATATTTGCCTTCCACATTAACTGGTTGAAGTGTGTCACATGCACCAGTGTAACGGCTGGATTGGTGACTGGATGAACTTCATCACAGGGATGCTGCCATGGCGGGTCGTGTTCAATATAGATACGAGGTAACTGTTGCTGCACTTCAGACAGGATCAGATATTGATCTTCCAAGTAATTTTCATCGCATTGAAAAAGGATAAGATCTAGGTCGAGATTACGCACTTCGCCGGCAGGAACTTCAATCACATTGTCGCCAAAAGGGAAGGTTGTTCCCCGTCCGCCATAGCGAGGTCCTCTTTCGGGCGTATATGGAATATATAAGATATAGTCACCTTGGGATAAATAATACAAGTACGATCCATGGATATGCCATGTTAATACGCGTGGTTTGTGTGTCATAAACAATTTTTAATTTCAACAATGGAAAAACGCCGTTTTTAGCGATTCAATTTCGCAGAAGGAAACGCGCTTTTAACCTTTGCTTAATGAACGGCTGTGGTAACGACTTGGTTGGATGGACTAATACCCAATTGTATGTTGGAAGTACTTCGCCGAACGTATTAAGCTCATTAATTCATTTTAAGGGAACTAACATCCTGGAGCAGCTGTTACATGAGAAAAGGCTATGGATCTCAGACCGGTACATCATCTCGAAACACAAGATATTGACAAAAGCCTCCGAATGGTCATCATAGACGGTGTATGTTCAGAGGTTGTTGTCTGTTTGAGCAGCGGTGTTATTTTGGTCGGAGCAGGTTTGTTGATGGGAGCAAGTAACTTTCAGCTGGGACTGTTGGCGGCCTTTCCAACCTTATGTAATCTTGCCCAGCTGTTGACCATTCTCGTCATGCAGATTTACCCGAATCGGAAAGTAATAACCGTATTCGCTGTATTTCTTGCAAAAATGCCTTTGGTCCTGGTTGGGCTTTTAATGTGGCGGGAAGTCGATTTCTCTTTTACGACCTTGCTCAGTTTTATGTTCATCCATTACCTTCTCAGCGCGATAGGTGGCGCAGGCTGGAATTCCTGGATTAAAGACCTCGTTCCTGAGGAACGTTTGGGTACTTATTTTTCCAAGCGCACGGGCATCATGCAATTGACGAATATTACAGTTAGCATCATTGTCGCAGCGTTAGTTGACTATTATACCAATCATGCCGTTATGCAACTACCAAAGCTCTACGGCATATACTTTTTAATCGCAGGGGCTATAGGAGCAGTTGGTGCCTTTTTTTTGGTACAGGCCAAAGAGCCCAAACAACAGATGTCTGGGGGACATTTGGGAAGTTTGTTGCTACAGCCGCTTAAAAATAAAAATTTTAAAAATTTATTGATCTTCAATGCGGCTTGGTTGTTGGCGATTAATTTAGCGATACCCTTTTTTACGGTCTTTATGTTAAAAACATTGGGGCTTTCGATGAAAATAGTCATCCTGCTTACTGTTTTCAGTCAGATAGCTAGTGTCCTGGGCCTACGCTTATGGGGAAACCTTTCGGATCGTTATAGTAACAAAAGTATTATCTACCTCACAGCACCCATTTACATTTGTTGCATTTTATTATGGATATTTGTCGGAATCTATTCGCGTGCATTGCCCAATTTACTTTTACTCCTATTTCTGCATATCATGACGGGAATCTCCACTGGAGGCATTAATCTCGCCCTCACAAACATTGGCCTGAAACTCGCTCCCAAGACAGATGCAATTGTCTATATCACTGTAAAAAATATGGTCGCTTCGTTTTTTACAGCCTTGGGACCTATTTTAGGAGGATTGTTAGTTGATTATTTTGCAACTCGCGAGCTTCAGATTAGCATCTCCTGGAAAAGTCCCAACCTCCAGACTATCGCCAAACTGATCTATCTGCATGAATGGAATTTTCTATTCCTTATTGCCGCACTTCTGGCATTTATATCGCTTCGTTGGCTTGGAAAGGTACAGGAAAATGGCGAAGTAAGTCCACAGCTTGTCAAACGTATTATGAAAAAACGTTTTCGTGCCGGATTGAAAGAAAGCCTACTTGTGGGGAATATTATCACGCTTCATACCCAACTCAAGCAGATTGTTAAACGAAAAACCAATGCATCAGATAACGCAATTTCGGACGAGTAAAAAATAATGCTAAATATCAATGAATGCAAAGCCGGCTTCACTTCCATGCTGGGCCATTAAAACGGGCACTGCCACATTGTAAATCGGTATTCCAGAAGGGGACAGGGCCTTGAATTTTCCGGCATGCGCATGCCCGTGGAAGGCAGCACTTACTTTACGCCGTTGCAAAGGTTCCATTAAATGCGTTGACCCTAAAAAAGGATAAATTTGCTCGGGCTCACCTAAAACGGTTTCAGCAATGGGCGCGTAATGCATTAAGGCAACTTTTTTTATGTCTGCATGTTCTTGTTCGAGGCGCGCCAAAGCTCGATCTAAAAGCAACGATTCGTTTACAGCTTCCTGCACAAAACTTTTCATGGCATCTTCACCAAACATGGATAACATATAACGGTCAAAACCACCGCCAAAGCCCTTTACGCCAGCAAAACCAATATTTTCGATCACGATAGCTTCACCATCCAAGACCGTAATTTTACTGTCTGTCAAAATTTGGCGGATCTGCTTTTGTCGTCCTTTCTCATAGTCGTGATTTCCCAGTACGGCGATGACTGGAACCTTAATGGATTGGAGTTCAGCAACAAGTAATTCTGCTTCTTCTTCATCCCCCGTATCCGTTAGATCACCGCAAAGTAAAAGGACTTTAGCCTTTTCCGAAATCTCCTCAAATTTGGTTTTCCATTTTCCGTGCTGGTTTGCATTCATATGTATATCGCCCAATGCGGCTATGGTTGTCTTCTTGTTCATATTAGACAGTTTTTATTGTGTATGACTTATAATCCCATTCTTTAATATCAATTTCATATTGCGTTTGATCTATCAAGGGTCCCAGACAAACTTTCTCCAAACAAGGAGGCAATTCATATTGATCCGCTGCGCGTTTAATGAGCTCATCAAATAAGTCTTTTGGGAGAATATCGCGATAGTCATGCGGATAAGTAAACTGAAAGATGAGCATTTGAGCCAACAAGAGGTGCCAATGTTGATCCATTCGCATTAGTAAATGGTTCCAGTCCAAACTTTTTCCATATTTTAGCCAAATATGGTTAATATCAGCGCTGTCATGCCGCTCTCTGTTTTGTACATATAGCTTACACCATACTAGCTCTTCTGCTGGTACATAACGTACATCAGCATCAAAAAGAGTACCTTCAGGTGCTCTGTCAAACCAATCCTGCTCAACAGTGCAATTGTGATTAACACTATCGAAAATAATATCAATGAAATAGGGGTCTTTGTAAATCTTGGCGAGCCATCGCACATCTGTCAATTCGGTCTCATAACCATTAGCGGCAAGATGTTTAAGAATTTTTGGGTATTCGCTGCTTTTGCAAAAGATATCCATATCCTTAATAGGCCGTATGATCCCCGTGTAGTGAAACATGGCTAAACCACCGCCCACCATAAATTGAGCTCCGCTATCCTGGAGCAGCCGCAATGTATCCTGAAAGAAGGCGAGACAATCTTCAGGTGGATTATCTAAATGAATCATATCGTTTGCTTTTCTTAAAGACAGTCAATTAAATGCAGTAGTTTGTTGACTGTCGATGAAAACGTATTATCCGCCTGTTGAATAGGTAAAAGTACTCAATTTGAAAAATGAGGGAACAGGGAAGGCTCCTACCGATGTTCTGAGATAAAGTAGGCTATTTTGAAATAAATAAAGAGCACATTGCTTCATGATGAAGATGGGCGTATAACAACGATCTAAACGGTATAAAAATATGGACAGTTTTTTTGGCTCTGGTGAAGACCTGACGATGATACAAATGGGGGCGCGTGCGTTTATGATGTTTATCATCGCACTTTTTTTGGTTCGATTGGGCGGAATTCGAATTCTCGGCCGAAAGTCTGGAGTAGATTTCGTCATCATTATTATGCTAGGTGCGGTATTAGCGCGGGGAATAGTTGGCGCTTCGCCATTCCTGTCAACCGTGTTTGCCGGCTTCGTGATGATTATTGTCAATAAAATCCTAGCCCAGGTATCGGCCAGGCTTCCCTATTTGGGTAATATGGTAAAAGGTAAGCCCGCTGTTTTATACAAGAACGGTAAAATCCAATGGGATAAAATGGACCGGTTGGGGGTAAGCCGTACTGATCTACTGACGAGCTTGCGGTTAGAGACAAATAGTAAGCACCTCGATGAAGTGGATATGGCTTTGATGGAGCCGAATGGGCGAATAAGTTTTATACTCAAGGAAAAGGCATGAATACTTAATAGTTAAGTTTTTATTGAAGTTATATGTACTTAATAATAAAATAAATCTTGCTATGGAAAACAAGAAAAATTATTCTTTTTTTTATCGTAATGGCCTAAGCCTGGTGTTTGCAGCGCTTTTTGTCTTTTCCCTAGGCATGCAATGTTTTACGGGTTGGAAAGTACATAATGAAGAGTTGCTGGAGGCCAATCAGGCACCGCTGGATATCGTTAATTATTTGGGCACAGGACATTTTACATCCGCAACTTTTGAAAATTTTGAGAGTGAATTTCTGCAGATGGCGATGTATGTGATTCTGACGGTGGGATTACGCCAATGGGGCTCTGCTGAATCAAAAAAAATAGGGGAAAAAGTAGAGGTAGACCGTGAACCGCAGCCCGGCCCGAATACCCCTTATCCTGTTAGAAAAGGTGGCTGGCTGTTGAAATTATATAGTTCATCGCTATTCATTTGCTTTGCGCTACTTTTTTTGGGGAGTTGGGTTATGCACTTTTATGGAAGCTGGAGACAGCACAACACCGAACAGCGGCTTGAAGGTTTACCGGTAGATGACGCATGGACGTACCTCATTATGCCTCAATTTTGGTTTGAAACTTTCCAGAACTGGCAAAGTGAATTTTTGTCTGTTTTGGCCATTGTTGTATTCACCATTTTCCTACGTCAAAAAGGATCACCTGAATCAAAGCCCGTTGATGCTCCACATAGCGAAACGGGGAAGGGGTAACGAATAATAATAAAAGTTAAAAACTATGATTAAATATTTGTATTTGGCCATCGCATTCGCAGCTGTGGCAGCAACATCTTGCGATAATAGAACCAAAAGTAGCGAAAAGGAACAGAAAGTAGATACAACAGTCAACCAGAATGGTCTACCATTAGACAATATTCACCGTAGCCGTGGAAAAGATACGACTAAAAATAAGGCTGGGACCGCACAGGAAGCTGTACCATTGGACAATTTGGATCGAACTAAAGCTGAGGATTGAACAGGCAGCATTGAGTAACATGAACACGCGTTTGTCGACGTTTGACCTGTTGCGTACTTCTACGATAGGGAGATATTTTTACTTAAATGCGAACTAAAGAGAACCATTGTTTTTTTTGCACTGTTCACTTTTCGAATAATTTCATACTTAAACTCAAAACATATGAAAAAGATTAGTTTATTGATATTGGCAATCCTTGGACTATGGGGATGCGGCAATAGCAGCAATAAAGGCAATCAGGCAAACGGTAGCTATGATTCCTCCAATACACCCGATGATGGGCAGGTTGGTGTTGGTATAAATGACTCGCTTGGCCGGGACAGCACCGATTCTTTGCAGCGGCAGCCTTCTCCGGCTAAACCCGATTAAACATAAAGACAAATTTAAAACGTAAAAGATTATGGGCCCAATAATTTGCGCCATGCTAAGGCTAAGCTTGGTCATCCAGCTTAGCCTATTTTTTTATACGGTGCACGCACAAAAGGCCGATTCCGTTGAGCGATCGACGGATTCGGTCAGTATTCTTGATTCGTTGCCGAGTAATCCACTGGCCTCGGCTAGAAACTTTTTGGAACAATGGCGTGAGCAGGTTGATCGTTATTATACTGGATTGGACAGTGTAAAGCGAGGAGTCGCCTGGCAGCGGCCGGATGATGGTCGGCTCGTGCCCAGTCAAGTACAGCAGTATATCAGCCTGGTTAAACCCGCTGTGCATGATCTACAGGGAAAAGTTACGGTGTTGCGCAAGCAAACGGTGCCCCAGGACTCCACGGCCAACTCATGGCGGGCGGTGCAAGATAGTGCCGCAACACTAGAACGTGATATTGAATCGCTCCTGTTGGACATGCAAGACCTTGGCGACAAGGCCGAGCAGCAGCAGAATGTGACTCAGGCAGCGCAAGAAGGAACCTTTTGGTATCACTGGAAAAGTATAATACAAAAGAACCTGGAGCAGGATGGACTATCGCAGCGTTACTACGATAGTGCCTGGGATGGTCGTTTCCTCCTTATCCTACTGAGCCTTATTTATTTTTATTGGCTTTATCAGATGCGCAGACGTGCCATAGGGGCCGAAGAGACATTGCCCTTACATCGCAATCAACCGTGGTGGATTCCTGTCCTCAAGTTTGCGATCTTTTTCCTTATTCTCCTGCCACTGACTTCCCTTAGAATCCCCGTGATCGTGCTCGAATTGAGCTATCTGCTTATTTTCGGCTTTCTATATCTTTTGATTCGCTCGGAGTTATCCAATCAGCATCTGAAGATGATGCAGTATGTATTTTTTTATTATCTATTGGTACTTGCCAGCAATCTAGTGCTGGATACAGGTTGGATGTTGCGAATTATTGTCATGTTGATCAATTTATCGGGTATTTGCCTGCTTTGGCACCTCGGGCGGAAGGTCGACGGAAAAATACCTTTTGATTATCTGCGCCCCTTTTCACGATGGTTACTGCTAATTATCAGTATGGCCGCCATTATATTTAATCTGTTTGGTTTTCTAAATCTGGCCCGTACATGCAGTATCGCTGGAGCTGTAGGGCTATTGCAAGCATTCTCCCTGCATGCATTCCGCGACATGCTGTCTCATGATTTACTCAACTCTTATGAAAATTCGAAAGAAGACCGTTTTATAAATCGCTTTGATAAGCAGAAGATACTTGCCGCACTCCGTCGTATTATTGGCCTATTTGCGGGTATATTGGTCATTATTATCTGGGCCAACACCTTGCATATCACAAGTGAAATTCGTCGACTTGGGGATCGCTTGTTAAATAATACCCACACCATTGGTGGTGTTAATTATACGTATGGCGATGTGGTTTTAGCATTTGCAGTCATATGGACAGCAAATTGGATACAAAAAAATTTAAAAGACCTTCTTGATCAGCCCGACGCGAAAAAAAATCAGCGCCGAACAGCCTTATTACCACTCGTACGTGTTGTCATTTTTATTGTTGGCTTCCTCATAGGAATACGTATTCTGGGGTTGGGAGTTGACAAGCTGACCGTCATTGTCGGTGCATTAAGTGTGGGGATAGGTTTAGGCCTGCAGAATATTATCAACAATTTTGTTTCAGGTGTGATTTTGGTATTTGAACGTCCGTTTAAAGTGGGGGATTATGTGGAACTTGCTGATAAAAAAGGGCAGGTCATGCAGGTGGGTATCCGATCGAGCACCTTATTAACAGACCAAGGGGCCCAAGTTATTATACCAAATGGAGATCTCCTTTCCGGTCGCCTGGTCAACTGGACGTTTGAAGAATCGGATATCCGTCTGAATCTTCAGTTGACCATCGTTACGGCACGCAGCATCGAAGAGTGGAAAAAGTGGTTGGAAGATACCATTACTAGCTTTAAGGAGATCGACAGAAGCCTGCCCATGAAAATTTTAACAAAGGATATTACGGCGGATGCCTATGTTGTATCAATTCAGGTAGGTTTACAGAACGTGCAACAGATTGAATGGTTTAGGAGTAAGTTTCTTGAGCAAGTTAAAGCCGAAGCCGTATTTCATGATTCAAAAGTTACCTCGGCTTAAACAAAATTAGTTACTTCCCGAACGATAATAGATCCAACCTTGCAACTGTTCTAATTGATTTGATATTTTCAGATCTACGATGGTATTCATTCCGAGTTCTTGGGATAATTTTCCGAATGCATCTAGTTCATGGACTGGGTAGAATATCGCGTGTTCATTGGGCATGTCTACATTTCCCTGTAAAAAACGGTAGCCCTCGGCATGTAGATTATCGATAAAGGTGTCGGTAACAGCCGCTAGGTAATGCATCATTTTATTAATCCAGGTAAGTTCATCTTTAACCCGCATTGGATAGTGTTCATGCACAAAATCGAGGATCAGTTGTTCGCCCTCCATATCCCAGCCGTCGCGAATCATCGCTAGCCCCGTGGAGCGCACTTCTTCCTGATAAAAATCCCGTCCATAGCTCATTTTTATTTCGCCTGCAATAGGGCTTTCTTCAATTTTGGCACGTAGCGCCATTTGTCTATTAAGGAGTTCGTGTATGTAGTCGAATGTCTGTTCCATGTGATGTAAGAAATAGCGAAGGACAGAGCCGTAATGGCTTTGTCCTCCGGAGTGAATGATTGGAAAAAATATGTTGTTATTTTAATGTCGGTTTTGGTACCTTATTCTTGATTGCTGGGGATGGCGCATTTGGTGTAATGGGCATGTCACTTATCGAAGGATCTGAAGGTTGCCAATTTTTAAGCTGATCAAGGTGCTTTTCGAACGCCGGAATTTTATCGGTGGCAAATTTCTTCAGGTCAGCATCTGTAATTGCTGTGCCTGCGCTTGCATCTTTGAAAAGTGAAATTGCATCTCGATGGCTCTTAACCATCAGATCAGTGTAAACGCGGTCAAAATTGGCTGTGTCGGCCTTATTGAGTTGGTCGATCATGGCTTTATAATTTTGATCGTCACTCGTACGCAGCTGCCAATTTTTATTTTTTACAATGGTCGATAGTTCATTTCCTGCAGCGGTATGGTCATCAGTGATCATCTGTGCATATTGTTTGATCGTTGGGTTTTGCGATTTAGCAAGAGCAATGCTTGCCGCCTGAAGTTCGAAATTGTTGCTGGCCGTGGCTTTGCTGGCAAAGTCCAGATCTCCAGACTGTGGCTGAGCGGGATTACTGTCTTGCGCCTGAACGACAACTATACAGGCGAGGGTGGCTAGTAATATTCCCAGGGTTTTTAAAATGATTTTCATGATACTATTATTTAAATGTTAACGATTTTTTCTGTTTCGCGTATTATTTCCCTTTCTTCTATAATTGATGACGATATAGGATGCTAAGAAAATAAAGACGATGCCAATAATGATGGATGTAAACATATGTTCTTCTTTCGTTGTGTTTTCAAGTGAACAGCGGCGAGGAAGGTAGCGTTTGAAAAGAGCCTATTTTGCGTATTTAAAGCAAAAATTGTGGTGCTTACGCAAACATATCGTACTAATTCCCTCGTGGAGGAATAGCGCGACTTCAATTATTTATATGCTCTAGCAGAGACATCTCTCACGCCTTTCCAGAAAAAAGAATGCGGCGGCGGTCAAAATCTTTCCGTTGATGTTATGTATGCATTTGCCAAGAGCTATTTTTTTAAAACATTTTTGGCTTGAAAGCTGTTTCGTTCAAAAATCAATCACTAAACGAAAGAAAGAAAACAGATAGCTATGACACAGTTGCTTTTGGTAGATGACCATACGTTAGTACGATCCGGTTTCCAATTAATATTAGAGGCGCAAGAAGATATAACTGTAATTGCGGGGATGGAGAATGGTCAAAAAGCCCTGGAATTTCTCAAGGGAGCCAAACCGGACATCATCCTGACTGATATCCATATGGAGGTAATGGATGGCATTCAGTTTATACAAGAAGTAAAAAAACATTATCCAGCCATAAAAATCATTGTTTTATCTATGGAAGACAATATCCAGATTGTTCAGGAGGTTTTAAATCTTGGCGCTGATGGCTATTTATCGAAAGATTCCAATGTAGAAGAGATTTTATTCGGAATTCAGCAGGTAAAACGTGGGCAACAATATATCAGTGCAGCATTAAGTATTGATTTGATCCGAAACTTATCAAAGTATGCACAGTTGGATATTGATCGTACAGCAATAATGGCACGATACGACATCTCTGAACGCGAACTGTCTGTATTGGAATTGATTGCGGAAGGACATACAAATGCGGAAATAGCTGATCAAATTTTTTTGAGCAAAAGGACCGTGGAGGGCCATCGGCAGCAATTAATTGAAAAAACCGGTTCGAAGAATACGGCGGGACTTGTCCGTTTTGGTTTTCAGAAAAAGTTATTGAGATAGGATAGGGTGCAATGAACCCCGACACTGGAAAAAGAGCGGGGTTCTTCTGTTTTTTTGTCCACGTTATAGGGGTGTTGCATCTAAATCAGAAGGTGTTGTCACCGGTTGCGTAGGCAGCCCTTCCGCATCATTAGCACCCTCGTTTTCATCTCTTTCATCTTCTTCTGGAAATTCATCTTCACCTGCTGAACCAATTTCCTCATCGAAACCGAAATCATCCTGTCGGGGTATTTCAGGTTCTTCTGCATCAACTGCGAAGTCTAATTCTTCATCCGTTTCCAAATCTTCCTGATCAATTTCGGGTTCCTGATCCGGTGTATTTTCCGGTAGTTCTTCTTCATGCTCTTCCGGAATATCGTTCGGTAGATTTTGGGGGCCTGATTGCGCTACAATCGCTAAAGCGAGGATGGCCATACCTGGACGGACATCCTGAACTGTACATTTTTTATTCATACTGCGTTTAATTTATAATCGTTTGTTGATGAACCACTGTTGTTGCCAGATCGTTAACTGTGTTAGTACGCATTGTCATATGATTTGTACGTTAATTATAGCGTTGTTGTTCGCTATCATTTAAATTTTTGAAAAACGTGTTTTTACTTATAAAATGTGGTATATGCGTGATTTGCAGGATTTACACAGTTCTGGCGAACGAAAAGAGTTTGAGAGCTGTTTATTTGACGAACCGCTCGTTTGAGCATAAAAACTTAGTATTATGGCAACAACAACAGCAACAGCAGAAAAAAGTAAAACAAACACAAAATCAGGTAACACAGCAACTTCAAACGCTAATTCAGAAGGAAAAAAAGTACCTGCCGAAGCGGGGGCAGCGAAGGATCTAGCCGAATTATTTGAGGATGGATTAAAGGATATTTATTGGGCAGAAAAAGCGCTGACGAAAGCACTTCCTAAGATGGAGAAAAATGCAAGTTCAGAACAATTAAAATCTGCTATTTCTAAACATCTGGCAGAAACGGAAACACATGTGGATCGCCTAGAGCAATGTTTTGAGCTTATCGGAGTGAAAGCAAAAGCCGAAAAATGCGAAGCTATGGCGGGGCTACTTGAAGAGGCGGAAAGCCTTATGAAAGAAACAGAAGCTGGATCTGTCCGCGATGCAGCAATTATTGCTGCCGCCCAAAAGGTGGAGCATTACGAAATTGCCACGTATGGCACATTGGCGGCTTTTGCGAAAGTGTTAACACATAAGGATGCCTTAAAATTACTACTTGAAACACTGGGTGAAGAAAAGAAATGTGATGAAGATCTTAGCGCGCTGGCCGATACAAATCTCAATTCAAAAGCTGAATAAGTGTACAATAGACCTAGCGTGAACACTATTAAAAAATCAAAAATTTAAGTTATGGCATTAAATACAGGAAACGAAGGTGAAATCACCAAAAAGATAGAAGATCAAACTTCTAAACTACCATCCACCGTATTTTTAGGCGCAGCATTGCTGGCGATGGGTGTATCTGCCGCATTAAAATGCATGTCGAACGATAAAAACGCCCTATTTGTAGGCCAATGGGCTGCACCGTTCCTTCTATTGGGCATCTATAACAAGATTGTGAAAACTGAAGGACATGATTAACGTGCATTTTTTGTAAAAACACATCTGTAGAATAAATATAAGAGGCTCAATTTCATTGGGCCTTTTCCAAAAACGAAAAAAGCTATGAAGTATTCAGATAATATGGGAAGAAGAGCTGCTATCGGTAAAATTGGTTCTGGAATCTTGGCATTGAGTATCATTGGAAGTCCCGATCGCTCAGCGGGCCAAACCCAAGACAGACCGGTCAATCCGGTTAAAGAATACCCAAAACCGCCGTTCAAGAGCCAGTCTCAACCCTGGCCTGGACTCTGCAGTGAAATGGAGCCCCGGCCGGATCATGGCGAGGATAGTTATAAAGGATCAGGAAGGCTCCAAGGGCGCAAAGCATTGATCACCGGGGGCGATTCGGGAATGGGACGTGCAGCAGCTATCGCTTACGCACGAGAAGGGGCCGACGTTGCCATCAACTATTTGCCCGAGGAAGAGAAAGATGCGAAGGAAGTCATCGCTTTGATAAAAGCGGCGGGCCGAAAGGCAGTCGCTATTCCGGGAGATCTCCGTAAAGAAGAGTTTTGTATTCGGCTGATTGAGGACGCCGTACTTCAACTCGGCGGTCTGGATATTTTGGTCAGCAACGCGGCGCGGCAGCAGACAAAACCATCGATATTGGATATCACCACTGCGGAATTTGATGCCACGATGAAAACCAATATTTATGCACCTTTCTGGCTTATTAAGGCAGCCTTGCCTCATTTTAAACCTGGAGCTGTAATTATCGGTACAACATCGGTACAGGCCGCAGACCCCTCGGAAGATTTGTATGACTACGCACAGACAAAAGCTGCGACCACCAACTATATTCGGTCATTGGCCAAGCAGCTTGGTCCAAAGGGCATACGGGTCAATGGCGTGGCTCCCGGTCCAATTTGGACTGCACTACAGGTGAGTGGTGGTGCTACGCAGGAAAAGCTGGTGAATTTCGGAGGTGATACCCCCATGGGACGTCCGGGGCAACCCGCCGAACTTGCTTCAATCTATGTGCAATTGGCTGCGGCAGACGCAAGTTATGCGAACGGACAAATTTATGGGGCCGCGGGCGGCGGTGGACAGCCCTAAAAATTAGCGATTACAGCATGACAAAAAAAATCCCCTTCAAGGGGATTTTTTTTGTCATCAATAAGCTGAATACTAGTCCGTCGTGTTCGGATTTTTGTCTGCTGAGCGGTTGTGTTTTTCTTTTTGAACCTTTACTTTATAATCATGGTTTTCCTTTGCGGCATCTATAGAGTGTGTGCAGGTGAGATCCCTTTCTTCCAGAGCGAGCTTCGCCACGTGCGCATAAAACTTAGCGAGCTGATCCAATTCCTCTTCACTTAAGTCTTCCAGATTGACCATTCGGTTGCTGGTGCCTTCATGGGACGCTATCAGTTCATTGAGTTTCAGGTGGATTGCTTTGGAATCCTTGTTTTGGGATTTTTGAATGAGAAATACCATTAGAAAAGTAACAATGGTCGTACCTGTATTGATGACCAGTTGCCAGGTTTCAGAATAATTGAATATGGGGCCGCTCACGGCCCAGATGATCACCGTCGAAGTTGCGATAATAAATGCGGCTGAACTACCGGTGGCATGCGTTGCCCAGTTTGAGAATCGTTCAAACAAGTTTTTCTTTTTTCTCATGACACAAATTTTTTTAAGGACGTTCAACTAAGTGGATTTGTTTTCTTGTTGATAAAATCGAAGATGACTTATATGATTTGTCTCAAAGGTTTAACCTGTGTATGCACGATGGAAGTGCGTAGTGGTTGAGATAGGATATAAGCTATGGTACGCGCGATATCTTCGGCATAGAGCATTTCTAAATGATCAATTTTTTCCTGCTGCTCCTCCGGTGAAAAAGGTTGCATATCTGTTCCAACTGATCCAGGTTCAACAAGCGACACCTGGATACCCTTGGGATTGGCTTCCTTCCGTAACGATTCTGTAAATGCTTGAATACCTCCTTTCGAGCAGACATAGATAGAACTCTGCGCTTCGCGTACATCTGCACTCATTGATCCGACATTGAGGATATGTCCTGTTCCGCGGGGTTCCATCCGTAACAACGCGGCTTGGGTACAAGCCAAATAGGCCAGCACATTCGTGCGAAGGAGGTAGGCCTGATCCGAATAACTTCCGTCCTTAACCGACTGAAAGGCTATAGCCGCATTATTGATGAGAATATCCAAACGATCATATTGTTCGTCAAATGTCCTGAAGAGCATGTGTATGCCTTCTTCGGTCGCCAGATCTACTACAATCCCTTCCATCTTACCTGTGCATTCCAATTGATTAAAATCACGGAGCGTATCGTCCAACTGGTTTTGATGATGGCCGCAAATTAAAATATCGTTACCCATCGCGGCTAAAAGTAGGGCGGTCGCCCGGCCAATCCCGGTGGTGCCGCCAGTAATAATTATTTTCTTATTTTTTACCCAACTCGGTAAAATGGAGTTGACGTAATCCTTCGCATTTATTTTCATAATGTATATCGTGTTAAAGGTGCAATGAAGCACTTCGTTATTTCATGAAGGAACAGCCTATTTTATACATTGGTTTGGGGGCGCAAAGGAAGACGTACTTCTTCTTTTTTTTACGTATTTAACCGCTAAAACGAAAGTGGAATAGCATGGTTCTTATCTTGGACGTGTTGTATTTGCAATAAAGCAAAGACTGATTCTTTGAATTTAATATAATGACTATGAAGCGTGACGGAACGAACAAGAGCTTTTGGCAGGATGTTGACATTGAAAATTTTTCGACTGACCCTGCCATTTTAGATTTCCATACCATTGTTGTGGGGGCGGGTATAACTGGTGTAACATTGGCCAAGGAACTTCAGAATAGAGGCATAAAATGCCTACTGTTGGACAAGGAGAATCCAGGGTTTGGCACAACCGGAGGAACCACCGCCCATATCAATAACTTTTATGACGCTTCTTACAATGAGATTATTGAAAATTTTGGAAAGGATCCCGCTCAACTGCTTCTGAATGCGACGCTTGAGGTCTTAGATTATATAAAAGATAACATTTCCAAATATTCCATACAGTGTGCGTATTCGACATGTGACTTTTTTCTCTTTAGCGCAGAATCTGGACAGAACGAGCAGCTCGAGCAAATTTACGCGGCCCATCAGCAATTGGGATTACCTACCCATTATGTCGAAACCATACCTTTTGATATACCTTTCGAAAAAGCAATATGCATTGAGGGACAAGCACAATTTCATCCCATTAGATATATTGCGGGCATGATCGAAGCCTATCGTCGTGAGGGCGGCGAAATATTGACGGGTCGAGGAATTGAAGCCTATAGCAATGAAGATGGAAGGGTCAAATTGAAGCTGAGTGGAAAAGAGGTTTATACGGCAAAGAATATCATTTGGGCTACCCATGTGCCACCAGGCAAAAACAGATTCAATTTTTTACTGGCACCTTATCGAAGTTACGTCCTGACGTTAAAGCTTCATGGGGAACCTGAAGCATTGGGACAAGCTGCGGATCTGTATGATCCCTACCACTATTTTAGGTATCATCGATCTGATAAAGAACATTACCTTATCGTGGGTGGTTTTGATCATAAAACTGGCGACGACCAACAAACAGAGCAACATTTTGCCGACCTAAAACTTTGGGTTGATCAGCATTTCGACTATGATGAACTTACTGCAAGTTGGTCGTCGCAATATTATGATTCAGCCGATGGCTTACCCTTTATCGGCAGTATGCCAAATGAAAATAATGTGTATATAGCCACCGGTTATGGCGGTAATGGAATGACATTTGGATCAATGGCGTCACTTGTGATCCCTGACTTATTGGAAGGAAAGGAGAATCCGCTGGCTGAACTGCTGTCACCAAGCCGCATCAAACCTGGTGCGAGCGCACAGCAGGTATTATCGGAAGGTGTCAATGCTGCAAAACATTTTATCATGGACAAATTTTCGGCTGAAACGCTGAAGGAGGTCGAAAGCTTACAGCCAGCGGAAGGTAAAATTGTTCACTATAGGGACAGAAAACTGGCTATTTGTCGGGATATGGAAGGGGAGTTGCATGCTGTAAACTCAGTCTGTCCGCATATGGGGTGTACAGTAAGCTGGAACCCATCCGAAATGTCCTGGGACTGTCCTTGTCATGGTTCACGGTTCGGAATGAATGGAAAGCTTTTGAATGGTCCTGCTAGTGTAGATCTTGGTCGTGTCAATTTTGATTAGTGCAACTTTGTTTTGACGCTTTTCTAACATATCTGGGACTTATATTGGCTTGGCGTGATCCCTTTAATTGATTTGAAAATTTTATTGAAGTTTGAAAGGCTGTTGAAGCCACAGGCATAAGCAATGTGTGTGATTTGATGCTTGTTTTCGACAATCAATCTACAGGATTCACTGATGCGAACCTCATTGACAAATTGGACGAAGGTTTTCTGCGTACGGGATTTGAAATAACGGCAAAAGGAGTGTTTTGACATATTAGCGAGCTGCGCAACTTGATCCAATTGAATTTCTCCGGTATAGTTGTTAAATACGAATTTAAAGATGCTGTCAATTTTACTATTGTCAATAGGGCTATAGTTGTGGGTGTATCCAGCGCTGGAAATGTAATCAAATTCATCTGTCGATAACATCAATTCGATAATCTCTAGTAACAAAATAGTTTTTTCAAAGCCATAATCCAGCTGTACGATCTTTTTTAGCTTTACCTTCAATTGTTCCTTTGTTGCGCCACGGAATAGGAGACCGCGTTTGGAGACTGAAAAGAAGGTTTCGACTTTGTGTGTTTGAAAGAAATGCCCTAAAAGTTGGATCATTAATTTAGGTTCTATATACAAGGCTAAAGAACGGGAAGTTCTTGTCTCCGCAATAGTAGAGCCTGCGCAATTTATAGTGTTATTGTGCCAGACATGTGGCAGATCAGGTCCTACAAAAGTAAGTTCATCGGAAACAAAGTTACTCACATTGTCGCCAATAATCCGCTTTCCCTCACTTTCCACAATATAGGTCATCTGGCAGGCGCTATGAAAATGAAATTCGGTTGAGAAGAATGGGCGTTGCACATCTTTGGTCGCAAAAGTTGTGATAGCTGCACCTTCCAAAATTTTGGCGAAAACAGGTTTCATGTGTTTGGTTATTTTTAAATTAAGAACAGGCAATATAGCCTATTTTGCCTTAAAAATAAGTAAACATGTGTAAAATTGTTAATATAGTGGGAGAAATGAGCAATCTAGCAGTAGTCTCCGTCCTGCTAAGCGCGTAATTTAGTAGTACTATACAACTACGTATAATTATACAATAACGCAGAACTTGTGTATCCTAAATTGTATCCTTACATCCTTGTGATCGTCTTGGTCGTACTCTGTACAACAGCCTTCCGGTCTACAGAGAGCAGTCGCTCCGTGACTCGCTATGCATCCATAACAGGATTGAAAGCCGAGAAAGTAGCGTATTATAAAAAGCTTCATGCCAAAGTTTGGCCCTCAGTACTTCGAAAGATCAAGGCATGTCATATCCGCAATTATTCTATTTTTTTGAAGGAGATAGATGGTCAATTTTTTCTTTTCAGCTATTTTGAATATGCAGGACAAAATATCAAGCTTGATATGCAAAAAATGGCTTCCGATCCAGAGACACAGCGCTGGTGGAAGGAAACGGATCCTTGTCAGCAACCCTTATCCGATGCACAGGAGAAAGGGGAGATTTGGTCTGGTATGACGGAGGTATTCCATACGGACTAAAGAAAGAAAATTAATAAACGCAGTAATAACCAATAGAATGTAACCATGAGAAAAAAAATATTATTTAGTTTGGCACTCGCTGTTTTAGGTATACATGTCGGTGCTCAAACAAAGGCTATTGTACCTGTTCCATCGGTACGGCCCAATGCATATCAGCGGGCGCAGATTGACCAAAAATATGGCATGTTCGTTCATTTTGGCATGAATACATTTCATGATCAGGAGTGGACAGACGGATCTAAACCCGCCAGCACATATGCTCCATCAGCAATTGAGGTTAAACAATGGGTTTCGACAGCAAAGGAAGCCGGGATGAAGTACATGATTTTGGTAACGAAACACCACGAGGGTTTTTGTTTATGGGATAGCAAGTATACGGATTATGATGTAGCGAACTCTTCGAACGCAACAAATGTTGTACTGGAGCTGGCTAAAGAATGCGCCAAACAGGGAATGCGCCTCGGCTTGTATTATTCTTTATGGGACCGAAAGCAGAACCCCAATGTTAAAGACAGGTCTGCAGATGCAGCCTATAATCAATATATGTTGAACCAGCTCAATGAGCTGGTGGATATGACCAAAAAGTATACGGATATCGTTGAGCTTTGGCTGGATGGAGGCTGGGAAAAAGAGAATTATCGATGGCCCACGCAGGAGATCTATAATTTAATCAAGAAAAAGGTTCCTGGATGTCAAATTGGTATAAACTGGAGCATCGGATCGCCTGAGAATACGGACAAACACATTGTTTTGCCGAAAGACCAGCAGAATTATTACCCAATACGTTATTTTCCAAGTGACTTTAGGCTAGGCGACCCATATCTTCCGGTCGATCCTGACCCTAAGCTTTTTATGGCACAGGGGAACACTTACTATATGCCTTTTGAGACAACAGTGGTACTTGGAGAACGCTGGTTCTATAACACGACAGACAAGAAGTATAAGTCTTTGGAAGAGCTTGCGGGGATTTATCAGACCGCAACTGCGCAAGACAATATCCTGATCTTAAACGTTGGTCCCAATCGAATGGGGCGCATAAAGGATTCGGATGTTGACATTTTACGCAAATTAAAAGAGAAATTAAAGTTATAATTCAAAATAGATTAACCTAAATACTAAAAATAAGCACGTTAAGATTTTATGATAAAGACGTTTGATATTCAGGATCGAAGATTTCCTTTGGCTACAGGTGCAGGCAGTGATGCGATACACAAAGATCCGATCTATTCTTATGCAGTGACCCGATTGGCCGATGATAAGGGGCGCGTTGGGACAGGTCTGGCTTTTACACTGGGTGCAGGGAACGAGCTGGTCTGTCGTGCCGCAGCTTTTTATGCCGAACGACTGAAAGGGATTCCAATTGAGGATCTTATGGCAGATTTTGGTCAATTGTTTAATAGGTTGAGCAATGAACAGCAGTATCGTTGGTTGGGTCCACATAAAGGGGTTGTTCATTTGGCCTTAGCTTCGGTAACAAATGCCTGTTTTGATCTTTGGGCTAAAACGAGAGGAGTTCCACTTTGGAAATTGTTAACCGAGCTCAGCGCCGCAGAGATTGTCAATACGCTGGATCTTTCCTATTTGGAAGATGAGTTGACAAAGGCGGAGGCCATCAGCTTACTGGAGTCAAATATGGCTACAGGTCATAAAAGAATGGGGATTATTGAAAAGGGCTATGTGGGCTATGATACGTCAGTAGGCTGGTTTAACTATTCTGATGAAAAGGTACGGGAGAATTGTAAGCGTGCTTTAGAAAACGGCTTCTCCGCAATGAAACTCAAAGTGGGCAGTGAAGATCCCTTGCGGGATATTCGTCGTGCGCATATCGTGCGTGAGGTTGCTGGTGATGAAGCTAAAGTAATGCTCGACGCGAATCAGCAATGGACGCTGCCGCAGGCGCTATCCATCTGTCAAGAGCTTAAAGAGATGAGCCCGTTTTGGGTAGAGGAGCCGACACACCCGGACGACATTGTTGGTCATAAACGCTTGGCCGAACACATTGCGCCGATAAAAGTTGCCATGGGTGAGCATGTGCCGAACCGCATTTTGTTTAAAAATTATCTTCAAATGGGTGCGACGGGATTTGTACAGGTCGATGCTGTTCGCGTTGGCGGCGTAAGCGAGTTTATATCCGTGAGTCTACTTTGTCGAAAATATAATATCCCTGTTGTACCACATGTTGGGGATATGGGGCAGCTCCATCAGCACCTGGTTTTATTTAACCACATAAGCTTGGGGCATGAGGCTTTGTTTTTGGAGCATATTCCGCATCTAAAGTCTCATTTTGTACATCCAGTGGCTATAGAGAATGGCGTTTATCGTACCCCAATGGATGTGGGAAGCAGTTGTGATTTGTTATAAGTTGACATTATGTTAGGAAATTTAGATTTAGGTATCGCCATCTTTTATATACTGTTGATTTTAGTTGTCGGCGTATTGGCAGGATCGGTGCGATTTAAGAAAGTCAAGGAAACAAGTGCAGAGGGGTATTTTTTGGCTGGAAAGACACTTCGTTGGCCAGCCATTGGACTAGCGCTTTTTGCAACCAATATTTCAACAATCCATCTGGTCAGTTTGGCACAGAGCGGATTCGATACCGGGTTGCTTAATGGTAACTTTGAATGGATGGCGGCCTTTACTTTAATCTTACTGGCGCTTTTTTTTGTGCCATTTTACCTCAAGTCGGGTGTTGCCACCTTGCCCGACTTTCTGGAACGGCGCTATGATCGTGCCAGCAGAGATTGGCTTACGTTTATCTCTATACTATCGGCAATTGTTATTCATATCGCTTTTTCGATGTTGGCCGGAGGGATTGTGCTGCGCACACTTTTTGGATTTAATATGTATTTAAGTATTACAGTAATCTGTGTGATAACTGGAATATATACGATTTTGGGCGGATTGCGTGCTGTTGTGGTGACGGAATCTATCCAGACAATTGTGTTGCTTGCGGGGGCTTTCATTATCAGTTTTGCGGCTTTTGACAAGATGGGCGGTTGGACGCCAATGAAAGCTGTACTGGAACAGGACAATGCCCTTGATCGTCTTTCCATGCTTCGTGGGAGTAACGATGGAAGTGGAATGCCTTGGTATGCCGTTTTGTTTGGCTATCCGATTTTGGGTATTTGGTACTGGTGTGCCGATCAGACCATTGTTCAGCGTGTTTTAGGGGCGAAAGATGAAAACCATGGACGTGTGGGTGCTCTTTTCTGTGGTTTTCTAAAAATCTTGCCTGTTTTTATTTTTGTGCTTCCAGGCCTATTTGCGTATACCTTGTTTAGAACAGGTCAATTGGATTTAAGCAGTCTCGGCGTGGACCATCAAGGGCAGGTCAATTCAAAAGGTATCTATACACTTATGATTACTCAACTTTTGCCTTCCGGATTGATCGGTGTTTTGGTCGCAGCGCTCCTGTCGGGTTTAATGAGCTAGATATCGGGTGCGCTAAATTCGATATCGACCATGGTGAGTTACGATATCTTTAGACAGCGGAAACCTGCCGCTTCCGATGGTCAGTTGATTCGTATTGGGAAAATTGCTGCAGTTATTGCCATGGGATTTTCCTTGGCTCTTTTACCACTATTGGATCGCTATGAGAGTATTTTCTACGGCATAAATGATGTGATAGCACACATTGCGCCACCAATAACCTGCGTATTTCTTTTAGGTGTGTTTTGGAAAGGGGCATCGGCAATAGCTGCAAAACTTACCTTGTGGATAGGTTCTGTTTTGGGGGTTGCCGTATTTTTACTGAACAAGCTGCTGCCTGACTCGTGGATAGGCCAGACTCCATTTATGATGATGGCTTTTTATCTGTTTTTGATCTGTATGGTACTTCAGGTATTATTATCTTATAAGTATCCCGTACAGCACACTGCGCAAAGTCGGGATTTGTACTGGAAGAATCCCATGGACCCACTTTGGGGTAAAGCCTGGTCGGGTATCGGGAGTTACCGCATTTTGTCGACATTGCTACTCGCTATTGTCGTGATTTTATATGTAATTTTCAACTGATTTTTTAATTTGTTCCAATGCTTTGGAACTTGATGCTAAATACAAGAATAATAGAACGTGAAAATCTTAGAAGATAAAATCATATTGGTTACCGGAGGAAGTGCTGGTATCGGTTTGGAATGTGTAAAAGCCTATGTCAAAGCGGGGGCAAAGGTTGCCTTTGTTGGTCTCGATCAAGCATCTGTGGATGAAACAGCTGAACTGATCGGGGCACCACATATGGGCATCTGTGCGGATGTCACGCAGGCCAGGGAAGTTGAATCAGCTATCCAAAAGACCGTTGCTGTTTTTGGGCGGCTTGATGCAATCCATAACAATGCTGGCTTGGCAAGTCCATCAAAACCTTTGCATGAAACGACGGACGATGAATGGATAAGGTTACTGGATACCAACATGAAAAGTGTTCTTTTGACTACACGGTATGGCTACCCCCATTTAAAGGAATCTGCCGGTTGTATTCTAAATACGAGTAGCTTGGTAGGGGAAATAGGCCAGGGGAACCATGCGGCATATGCTGCCACAAAAGGGGCTATCAATGCGTTGACAAAATCGATGGCCATAGACTATGCGTCTGTCGGCATACGTGTCAATTCGGTTATGCCTGCAGCTGTTATGACACCCATGCTCAACAAATGGACACTGGAGCAACCACAGCCGACACAGGTTTTTGATTTTTTGAAGGATATTCATTTGCTTGGATACTGTCCTGACGGTGATGTCATTGCTGATGCCTGTGTGTTTCTGCTGTCAAACCAAGCGCGCTTTATTACAGGGGTAAATCTACCTGTAAGTGGAGGTGCCGAGTTGGGCTACCGCAGAAATGTGTGACAGATTTTTTTATATTAACTATAATTAGCTTGCATTTGAAAAGCAATTTATCTAAGTTTGGCGCGCAGTTGTAGACTGCTTATAAATAATACATCAATCATGAGCCAGAAATTTATATATAATACCCGTTATCCTTCTGTTGAAGATCTAAAGATTAAAGCGAAGAAAAGGATTCCCAAATTTGCATTTGATTATTTGACCGGAGGAGCCAATGAAGAATTGAACCTTGCCAGAAATGAAAACGATTTTGATAATATTCTGTTGAAGCCTCAATATCTGCTTGCGAGTGAAGAAATAGACCTTTCGGTCGAACTATTCGGTCGCCGTTACAGTGCGCCGTTTGGGGTTTCGCCTATTGGACTTCAGGGATTGATGTGGCCGAATGCGCCAGAGATTCTTGCAAAAGCAGCTGCAAAAAATGATGTTCCTTATATTTTGAGTACTGTATCAACAAGTAGTATTGAACGTATTGCCGAGGTATCTGATGGGAAAGCGTGGTTCCAGCTCTATCATCCGACAGAAAACAGGTTGCGCGATGATATTATTCGACGTCTACAGGCTGTTGAATGTCCCGTATTGGTAGTTTTGGTCGATGTTCCTGCTTTTGGACTTCGTTATCGCGAGATAAAAAGCGGATTGTCTATGCCACCTAAAATGAGTATCGCCAATATCTTGCAAACTTTTGCCTGCCCGACTTGGGGGATAGAAACATTAAGACATGGAATTCCTTCTTTTGCAACATTGAAGCCTTATATGGAAAAAGGTCTTGATTTAGCTCAGCTGGGACAGTTTATGAATAGAACATTTACCGGTAAGGTAGATGTTGAGAAAATTAAAGCTATTCGCGATCTTTGGAAAGGGCCATTGGTGCTTAAAGGGATTGCCACCGACGAAGATATGCAGGCTTCTATCGCATTGGGCGTGGATGGAGTCATTGTCTCAAATCATGGTGGACGACAGCTCGACGCAAGTGAATCTTCGATCAATTCATTGATTCATTTGGCGAGCAACCCAGAATATAAAAATAAGATAAAAATCATGTTAGATGGTGGTATTCGATCGGGAGTTGACCTAGCCCGCGCCCATGCGGTTGGATCAGATTTCAATTTTATGGGAAGACCATTTATGTATGGCGTTGGGACATTGGGCAATGAAGGTGGGGAACATACAATCAATATGTTCAAGACACATTTGTATCAGGTTATGAAGCAATTGAGTCTTTCAAAGATTGAAGATTTGCCGCAACGTCTACAAGCTGTCCTGTAACCATTGTAGCAGCTCGAGTTTTCGATCCAGCGTTGAGGTGGGAATCAGGCTCACCATAGAAAGAAGAGAATGTCTCTTATGTTTGTATGAAGCAAATGTAGGAGACATTTTTTGTTTTATAGTTTGACATAAAAGCTAGTTGGCTTTGATGTAATATGATTAAGTTTTCGATATAGCAAACGGAGATCAATCGGTGGCCAAATTCGCGATTTTAACAGTGCTTGTTCAGTGCTCGTTCAGTGCTTGTTCAGTGCTTGCTCAGTGGAGACTGAATAAACAATGACTAATTACTGTCCAAATATTGAATAAAAATTGTTTTTTCACCTAATTTGGTATGAGTATGTTTCCTTGATAATGTTTATCTTTAATATCTATAACATTATCAAGCAATTATGGCAATCGTTAAAAATGGTGTTAATGGAACTGTTTCCGGGAAAGCAGGTTCTGTTGTATTTGTGTCGACTAAAACAGGAAATTATGTACGATCTCTCCCTCGTGTTAAAAAACGGGAGCCCAGTCCTGAGCAACTGCTCAGTAGAAAACGCTTCAAAATGGTGAGGTCACATATTAGCCAGTTAAAACCGATCATCAATATGGGGTATAAAGCGTACAGCTATCCTAAACGGGCATACGATGTCGCGATGTCTTATAATTTGAAAGAAGCGCTTATCCAGGAAGAAAATGGTTTTTTGATTGACTGGCAGAAATTTATGATTGCCAAAGGAAGCCCCAATCCCATCACTTCCTACACAATGGATTTTGACAAAGAAAACCAAGTACTTCAGGTTACCTGGGAATATGACGCCTATCTGGAGGAAAAGTTCAATACCAGAACTTACGATTCCTTCTTGGTCCTGTATAATGTAGCGGATAACGGGAACGGATATTCACTTGTCATGAACGACTTCAAAGGTAGCTTACTATCTGGCAAACAACATATTGAAATGCCAAAACATAGAAAGGAAGTGACCTATCAGGTGTATATCTTTTTTATCGAGAGTTACGGTGGAGGTAATACAGACAGTCTGCATTTGGGTTCAATAACGATTTGAGTATACATAGTGCTGACACGATCGTGTATTATAATATAGCATAAAAAAGGGCTATCCACATTCGGCTAGCCCCTTTTTATCCACATTGGAAATAGTTTACCAGTCGATATTTCTATTGTCTGTTGAACCTACTTCCCATTGTTCGCTCACTTTACCGCTGTTGGCGTCTTCTGGTCTGGCGTATGCCGAACCGGCGGCGATACCTTGTTCAAGCTCGATCGTGGCTACGCTAATTTGAGGGGCGATGTATGCTAATTTCTTTTCCATAATACCTTTTTTATCCTTGCTGAATTTCTATTGTTATGCTTAGCGTGTATTTAATTTTTAAGATTATTGATCTATTTATTGACTAATAGTGACTACTGACAAGGGATTTTCTTCTTTCCAGCACCTACACCTTTGATAATTGTACGTCCATCAACAAGTTGGGTCACTTTTACGGTGTTGCTTTGTGTTGCACTCCAAGGGAATGTGTTGAAGCTGTTGCCATTAACGAGTTTAAGTTCATATAGAGGACCGCCGGATGTTTTGCTACCAAACATGGTAACCTGGCCAGTTCTGCTGATGACAAGCTTGATCAATGGGGCTGCACTTGTACCTTTCATGTTGTAGACCTGATCAATTCTTTTACCAGTTTCAATATTGTTGCCTGCGTATTTGCTTCCATCAACAAACTGGATGTTTTGAGCAGAAGAGGCACCCACTTCAAATTGAATTTCTTGTTTCGCCAATTTGACACCATTTACTTCCATGTTAAATGCATTGTCCAGTTCGGTAATGTCGAAAACAAAGCCATAGTCTGCCGCTGGGGCAGTGAAATTTCTATCGATTGTCGTTCCATTGGCATAGAATTTTCCATCTTTCATAATACCCGTTTTACCTCCCGATGTAGTTGCCGGATAACTCCAGTCCAGGCCATTGCTGGTTACATTTTGTGTGCAGGTTCTGAAATTGAGTTTCAGATCGTATTTCTGTCCGGGATTGATCTTAACATTTGGAATGGTGATGTTTGTTTTAGTCTCATCATCCAGTGTTAGACTACCGAGCATCAGTGTTCCATTGCTGGTTGCCGGGTGGATTAATAAAGAGGGGTTACTGATCACGGTACGCAGGCCATTTCCTAAAGCCGGGAATTGCGTGGTCACGCCTGCGTTGTTCAAGCCATTGTAGGTTAGTGTTTGGTCTGAGAATTTCAAATTTGCACTACCATGACTAGGTTTTAATACGGCAGTCCCGATTTGAGTAATAGCTCCGGTCATACTTGGATCCATGGTCAATGTTGTGGTGATTTGGCTAAACCGGTGTTTTAATACAACATTTAAGTTATTTACACCACTTTTTAACGTTAATGTGCCCGTGTAATACATCAAATCACCACTTATATTGTCTAAGCTGGCAGTGGACAGTGTATTTTGATTGTTGATACCCGGTAATGCTGTGGTACTATTGATCGAATAGGCAATGAACGTGTAAGATTTTCCAGCGTCAAGAACGATACCTGCAGCAGTAGCTTCCTCACCATAGCTATAAATCTTTTCCGTTACGTAAGCGCCTTGGTTGTCATAGACAACAACTTTATATTTAACGTTTTTGTCCAATGGCTTCTCTTGTGTCTGGACAGCCGCTAGTTTGGGGGTGGACGAAGCGACGAGGCTTTTTGTGATCGCTGAATTGTTTGTTAGGACCACGTCGACAGAACCACCGTTTTCAAGCGGTACTGTCATTTCCTGTACATCAGGTGCATCGATTGATGTGCGTGAAGCTTTTGCAGATGCTTGCTTTTGAACAGCATTGTTGTCCGTTTCAGTGTAAGCTTCTACACCCGAAAGATTGACTTTAACGACAGTTTCTCCTGTCAATGCGGTGTTTTCTCCACTTTTGTTACAGGAGTAGAGACTAAGTGCGAAAGCACTGCAACCCAGCATGAACAGGTTAGTCAGTCGGTGATGGGGGATTAGATTCATGTTAATTGACATTTTGTTTTGTTATTGATTTTTTGATTTAGTTATTGATTTATTTGTTGTACTGTTTTTGCAGGTGTATGCCTGTTTATGTTTGAAATGTGGTATACGATTGCTTTTTTTGTTGCTATTATTTTTTATCGATGCAATTATATAAATAGCATTTTACTTAATATGACGTATTTGTATTATCTTATTTTTCTTGTAGAGAAATATCTACAATACAATTATTTGCTGCTTTAAAGCTGTTTAAACATGTTTTATGCTGTTTTTCTGTTAATTACAATTCGTTTTATTTGAATAATAATTTACTTGTAATTAATATTAGTATCGAGTGATTGTTCTTTGTTGGGTTATGCGGTTTTGTGTGGATTTAAGGTTAAGAAAAGCGTTCGATAGAGGGCAACTGTTCCATTGTTTTTTAGGAAGAATAGGATGTGATGATCGCAATAGATTTCTGAGACTAAGCGGAGATTTTAATTTATTTTTTTAAATTTGTGCATTCATGAGGTTAATTGTTTTCATATTGATAGCATATATTATGGGACTTTCTTTTGTTCCCTGCAGTGATTCTACCAATCGCTGCGAGCAGACTGCTATGGAAAGACAATTAAACCAAACTCATAAACATAATGATGACGCGTCCGATGCTTGTTCGATTTTCTGCTATTGCAATTGTTGTAGTGGAAATATAACGGCTTATGCGTATCAATTTCCGCAAATAGATGGTGTCCCGGTTTCAATTTATTTTGATAATCGTAATCCTGTCCTCAATACAGCGATTGTTTCCAGTTATTTTGGGAGCATCTGGCAGCCGCCAAAGGTTAATGCTTAATTTTTCGTAAAAATTCTAGAAACAAATCTGATAGAGCATGCTATGCTGTTCTTTATTCAGCTTTGTGCTCGGAATACGCTTGTTGTATGGTATTACGACAAAAGATGAGCTATTCTAACGAGCTATTATTTAAGCATTAATCACGTATAATTGTGTTAGATCATATTATAAAATTTAGCATTAAGAACAAGATCATTATCGGTTTAATGACCTTGTTGCTTATCATATGGGGGGCATGGAGTGCAACGAAACTGCCAATCGATGCCGTTCCCGATATTACCAATAATCAAGTACAGATCTTTACCTCTTGTCCAACGCTTGCCGGGCAGGAAGTGGAACAATTGGTTACTTTTCCAATTGAACAAAGTATTGCAACTGTACCCAAAATTGAGGAGATCAGGAGTATTTCGCGCTTTGGACTTTCTGTCATTACTGTTGTTTTTGACGATGATGTAGATATCTATTTTGCCCGTCAGCTGATTGGTGAGCGTTTAAAAGAAGCGGTGGATCAGATTCCACAAGGTATTGGTAAACCTGAGCTGGCTCCAGTGAGTACTGGACTGGGAGAAGTATATCAATATATTATACATCCCAAAAAGGGAAGCGAAAAGAAATACAACGCAAAAGATTTGCGCACCATGCAAGATTGGATTGTTGCCCGTCAGCTCTATGGCACATCTGGAATTGCCGAGGTCAATAGTTTCGGTGGTGAGCTCAAACAATATGAAGTAGCTGTTGATCCGAATAGACTTAAGGCGATGAATATCACCATTCCAGAGCTATTTACTGCCCTGGAGAAAAACAATCAAAATACAGGTGGTGCCTATATTGATAAAAAACCGAATGCCTACTTTATTCGGGGAATTGGGCTGGCGACCTCCTTGGAAGATGTCAGAAATATTGCCATCCGAAAATCTGGAGCAATACCGATTTATGTTAAAGATGTTGCGGATGTACGTTTTGGTCATGCTGTGCGCTATGGTGCCTTGACATACAATGGTGAGGTTGATGCTGTGGGAGGTGTCGTCATGATGCTAAAGGGTGAAAACAGCAAAGAGGTGGTCAACCGCGTGAAAGAAAAACTACCGACTATTCAAAAGTCGCTACCTGACGATGTGGTTATAGAGCCTTATTTGGATCGGACAGACCTCGTTGGGCGTGCGATAAGTACCGTTGAAAAAAATCTGATTGAAGGTGCCCTGATCGTCATTTTTGTCCTGGTCTTATTTCTTGGGAACTTGCGTGCAGGTCTTATCGTTGCGTCGGCGATTCCACTGGCGCTGCTGTTTGCACTTGGACTGATGAACGTCTTCGGCGTAAGCGCCAATTTAATGAGTTTGGGCGCGATAGATTTCGGTTTGATTGTAGACGGAGCCGTCATTGTGGTGGAAGCTACACTACACCATTTAGGCTTACGAAAGTCTACCGAGAAATTGACCCAGGCCGAAATGGACCATGAGGTATTTGAGTCTGCTTCAAAGATTCGTACCAGTGCAGCCTTTGGTGAGATTATTATTCTTATTGTCTATATTCCAATTTTAACATTAGTGGGTGTTGAAGGGAAAATGTTTCGTCCAATGGCACAAACAGTTGGGTTTGCTATTTTCGGCGCATTGATTCTCTCGTTAACCTATATCCCCATGATGTGCGCTCTGTTCCTACCGAAAAAACACAGCGACAAGAAAACGTTGAGCGACCGGATGATTGCGGGACTGCAACGTATTTATGAGCCTTTATTACAAAAAGCCATTCGGTTTAAATACCTAATCGTGAGTTTAACCGTTGCCATTTTTGCTTTGTCGGCCTTCTTTTTTAAGAATATGGGAGGCGAATTTATTCCACAATTGCAGGAAGGTGATTATGCATTCCATTGCATACTTCCCCAGGGAAGCTCACTTTCGCAAAGTATCGAAACCTCGATGCAGGCATCCCGGATTATCAAAGAGTTCGATGAGGTGAAGATGGTTGTCGGTAAAACAGGAGCTGCTGAGGTACCAACAGACCCTATGCCACCGGAAGCGACAGATATTATGGTGGTATTGAAGCCTCAAAAAGAGTGGAAGTCGGGCCGTTCTTATGAAGAACTGGGGAGCGCTATTCTGGAGAAACTAGAAGTAATTCCGGGTGTCTTCTTCGAAAAAAACCAACCTATTCAAATGCGTTTTAATGAACTAATGACGGGTATCCGTCAGGATGTTGCTGTAAAGATCTTCGGTGAAAACATCGATTCGCTGGCCGCTTACGCCAATGTGGTTGCCGCGCAGATTCAATCCGTTCAAGGGGCGACTTCGCCACAAGTGGAGCGTGTATCCGGCCTCCCACAAATCAATATCGTTTATGACCGCACCCGTATTGCAAATTATGGCTTGACGATTCAGGACGTCAATGACGTGGTGAGTACTGCTTTTGCCGGTCGAAGCACGGGACAGATCTATGAAAATGAACGTCGCTTTGATTTGGTCGTCCGGTTAGATACAACGCATCGAAACAGCATTGATGATGTGCGTAATCTGATGATTCCTACAGATACGGGTACGCAGATTCCGCTTTCTCAGGTCGCTGCCATTGATTATAAATTGGGGCCGGCCCAGATCAGCCGCGAAGCGGGTAAACGAAGAATTGTGATTGGATTTAATGTGGCCGGGCGTGATGTTCAAACCGTCGTAAAAGATATCCAACAACAATTGGCTGCAAATGTAAAACTTCCTGCAGGGTATTATTTCACCTATGGGGGGCAGTTTGAGAATTTACAGAAGGCGAGCTCACGCTTGTTGATTGCTGTGCCAGTTTCCTTATTGCTTATTTTTATGCTGTTGTATTTCACGTTTCATTCCTTTAAGCAGGCGACGCTTATTTTTACTGCAATTCCAATGAGTGCTATCGGGGGTGTATTTGCGTTGATGTTGCGCGGCATGCCTTTCAGTATTAGTGCCGGTATCGGTTTTATTGCCTTGTTTGGCGTAGCCGTACTCAATGGTATCGTTTTAATTGGGACATTCAATCAGTTGAAAAAAGAGGGTGTCGATGATATTTTTCAACGCGTTAAAGAAGGTACGTTGACTCGTCTGCGTCCAGTACTCATGACTGCGACCGTGGCTTCACTGGGCTTTTTACCGATGGCAATAAGTACAAGTGCCGGCGCTGAAGTTCAGAAACCTTTGGCAACGGTTGTTATTGGCGGATTGGTAACGGCAACTTTCCTGACCTTGTTTGTGCTACCCTTATTGTATATAATTTTTAATTCTAAATTGAATATGAAACGAAGTAGAGGTGCTAAGACCATCGTCACAATACTTGCTTTCCTATTTATGGCTTTGGGATCTCAGGTGTTTGGACAGGAGCGCATTTCTGTCACAGAAGCTGTAGAAACTGCGCTGAAGAACAATCGTCAGTTTCAGATCAACCAGGCTGAAATCGTGGGCGCTGGTTTCAATGTTAAGACGGCGACTGAAATTCCCAAGACCGGGATTTTTGCAGAAAATGAAGATTACCGTCCTACGGATAAGGCCGGCTTATTGAAAATTGGTATAACGCAAAGTATTGCCTGGCCTGGACTCTACACTGCGCGTAAGGCGTATTTTAAAGAACAACTAAAATATGTGAACCTAAATACAGATGTATTGAAAACTGCGATTACCAAAGACGTGAGGACAGCCTATTTTCAGCTCTGGTATCTTCAGGATCGCCAAAAACTGTATATGGAGTTGGATAGTATCTATACCGCCATGTTCAAAGCAACTGAACTTCGCTTTAGAACAGGTGACGTAGCTGCGCTGGATAAGATTGCGGCTGAAGCAAAGCTGAAAGAGCTGCAGGCACAACTTGTTCAAAACAAAAAGGATATCATTATTCAGCAACAGCAATTGATGATGTTGTTAGACCGTAATGAGTGGATGCTCCCATTGGATCAATCCTTGGAGAAGATTGTCGTGGACGCAAGTCCATCAGATGAAACGGCGCATCCTTTACTGGTTTTACAGCAGCAAAATGTAAATATCGCTTCATCAAACATCAGTGTTCAGAAAAATACCAATAAGCCTGAGTTCTCGGGTCGATTTTTCTCCCAACGTGTTTGGGGAGCCAAAGATCCATTATCGGGATTCTCGGTCTCCGCATCCTTCCCGGTCTTTAGCTTGGGCGCCTATAAAAGTAAAGTGAAGGTTGCCAACGCTGAAATGGAAGTTCAACAGCGTAAGTTGGAATATGATACGCAGGTATTCCAGACAAATAAAGGAAATGCACTTGCTGAAATTGACAAGAATAGTGCATTGCTGCAATTTTATGAGTCTTCGGGGTTAAAACAAGCTGATGCAATTATTAAAGCAGCTAGTTTGGGTTATAGAACAGGGGAGATCAATTTTGCTGAATTAAGCCAATTTTTAAGTCAGGCCATTGGCATTCGCCAGAATTATTTAGAAGTCCTCAATCAGTATAATCAATCAGCAATTCAATATAATTACTTCAATAACAAATAAGGCAACAATGAAAGTTTTCATAAAGATATTTATCGTATGTGTAGCCGTTACTGTTTTTTACGGTTGCGGTTCTAATGAGTCGGAGCGTAAAGGTCAACCGGAAGAAAAGGAAGTACCCAAAGCCGAAGCGGAGCATGAGGAAGGGCCGGTTACGGTGGCGGCATTGAGTGCTGCACAAATAAAGGCTGTGGGAATCGTTTTTGGAGGGATTGAAGAGAAGGAACTAACAGCTACCATTAAGGCTAATGGACTTTTGAGTGTACCCAATAACAATAAAGCGAATGCGACGGCGCTTTATGGTGGTGTTGTAAAGACATTGAATGTGCAGCTGGGGGACAATGTGCGTAAGGGGCAGGTGATCGCTACGATTACCAACCCCCAGTTTGTACAATTGCAGGAGGAATATGTATCCCTGGCAAGTAAGATTACCTTGGCCGAACAAGAAATGGCAAGGCAACAGGAACTCAATGAAGGCAATGCAGGCGCACGGAAAAATCTGCAGGCCGCAACAGCAGACTTCAACAGTTTAAGGGCCCGAAAGGCTTCTTTGCAACAACAGATCCAATTGATGGGTATTAACCCCAATAGCGTGAATCTGTCTAATATGCGAACTTCACTGGCCGTAACAAGCCCTATCAATGGAACAGTTAGTAATGTTTTTGCGAAAATAGGGAGTTATGTGGATGTCTCTTCTCCGGTGATCGAGATTGTTGACAATAGTCTGTTGCATTTGGATCTGCAGGTATTTGAAAAGGATCTACCTTTGGTTAAAGTCGGACAGCTCATCAACTTTCAGCTGACCAACAATCCGGATAAGACCTATACCGCTAAAGTTTTTACAATTGGATCTTCATTTGAAAATGACAGCAAGACCATCGCTGTACACAGTACGGTTGTGGGCAGCAAAGTGGGGTTGATTGATGGGATGAACATTACGGGTATGATCGGTGTCAAAAATGTGCGGACTCCGGCTGTTCCGAATGACGCAATCGTGGAGGCTGACGGCAAGTATTATATTTTTGTGGAGACCAACAAGAAACCGGAAGAGCATGAGGAGGGGCATGACGATCACGGGCATGCGCACGATGAAGGTGAAGCAAAACATGCACATAAAAATGAGCAAGAAGCCGGGCAGCATGGAGAAGAACAGGCTAAAAACATCAATTTTGAAAAAATTGAGATTCAAAAAGGCGTATCTGCTTTGGGATATACTGCGATTACCCCGGTTACAGAAGTGCCTGCTGGAACAAAAATTGTTGTGAAGGGTGCTTTTTTTATCAATGCCAAAATGAGCAATACAGGTGGGCACGAACATTAATTGACCGTATTTGTTAACATAATCAAAGCAAGTGATGGAACATAAACATCGTTATGATGCACAAGGCAGGCAGCTTTGTTGTACACAGACAGAAAAAATATATAATGAGGCTGGAGCTGAGGATCTTATTGGGAAAGCTCCGGCTTCCAGCCAAGGTCATGACCATAGCCATGATGAGGACGGTCACGATCACTCGACGGCAGGGGCCAGTCAGATGCAGTTATTTCTACCTGCGCTAATTTCTTTTATCTTACTCATTGCTGCTATAGCCATGGATAATTGGATTGCACAATCCTGGTTTAAGGATTGGGTCCGTACAGGCTGGTACATATTAGCTTATCTACCGGTTGGGTTTCCTGTTATCAGGGATGCTTTAAAGAGTATAGCCAAAGGGGAAATCTTTTCGGAGTTTTTGTTAATGAGTATTGCTACCATAGGCGCTTTTGGGATCAAAGAATACCCCGAGGCTGTAGCGGTAATGTTGTTTTACGCCGTAGGAGAGGTGTTTCAGACCTTGGCGGTAAGTAGGGCTAAAAGTAATATTAAGGCTCTACTGGATCAGCGTCCGGATGAGGTGACCATTTTGGAGAATGGAAAGAGCAAAGTGATCAAAGCTGCCGATGCAGGTATTGGAGCAATAATTCAGCTGAAACCTGGTGAAAAGCTTGGGCTTGATGGTGAATTGTTGTCTGAGCAAGGTGCATTTAATACAGCTGCGCTGACTGGCGAGAGCAAGCCAGATACAAAGATGAAGGGTGATGTTGTACTGGCTGGAATGATTAATATGAACACCGTGAGCCTAATTCAAGTGACAACAGCATATCAGGACAGCAAGTTGAGCAAAATCCTCGAGCTCGTACAGAACGCAACGGCTCAAAAAGCACCCACAGAGCTGTTTATTCGCAAATTTGCTAAGATTTATACCCCAATTGTCGTGTTTTTGGCCATTGGAATTTGTCTCCTGCCTTACTTGTTTGTGGATCAATATGTATTTAGCGAATGGTTGTATAGGGCTCTCGTGTTTTTAGTGATCTCTTGCCCCTGTGCACTCGTCATTTCAATTCCTTTGGGGTATTTTGGTGGAATTGGTGCTGCAAGTAGAAATGGTATACTTTTTAAAGGCAGTAATTTTTTGGATGCGATGGCAGCTATCCGCCATGTCGTGATGGATAAAACCGGAACAATGACTGCCGGCGTTTTTAAAGTGCAGGAAATTAAGCTACAGGCCGGTTACGACGAAGCAAGGATTTTAAAGCTCGTCAATAAAATAGAGAGCCACAGTAGCCATCCAGTTGCAACAGCGATTAGAGAATATGTCGGTCCGATCGATGAGTCTGTCGATCTCAATACCATAGAAGAAATCCCTGGACATGGACTAAAAGCTATGGCTGATGGCAAAGTGTTGCTGGTGGGCAACTTTAAATTGCTGGACAAATTTAATGTAGTCTATGATATCGATCCCAATAGTATCGTATATACGACCATCGCGATCGCTTTAGATGGTAAATTTGTAGGATTCATGACCATTGCTGATAGCATCAAAGCGGATGCTGCGCTTACCATACAGCTACTGCATAAACTCGGTGTAAAAGCCACAATGCTGAGCGGGGACAAGACGACTGTTGTCGCCTATGTTGCCAAGGAACTTGGAATAGATCAGGCCTATGGCGATCTGCTGCCGGAAGATAAAGTGAATAAAGTCAGGGAAATAAAGGGACTAAACGAATCTGTTGCTTTTGTGGGGGATGGCGTTAATGATGCTCCGGTTGTCGCACTGAGCGATGTTGGAATAGCGATGGGGGGACTGGGCAGTGATGCGACGATCGAGACGGCAGATGTCGTGATACAAGATGATAAACCTTCGAAAATTCCAATGGCGATTCGCATTGGAAAAGAGACGAAAAAAGTCGTTTATCAGAATATAGGCCTTGCCTTCATAGTTAAGGGGATCGTGTTGATTCTTGGCGCTGGGGGATTGGCAACGATGTGGGAGGCAGTCTTTGCCGATGTTGGCGTATCGTTGATTGCGATATTGAATGCCATAAGAATTCAGAAAATGAAATTTTGACATTTAGCATCAAGTTGCACCCGCCCTTTTCATTGGATGAAATGAAGGGTGGGTGTATGCCTATTTTTATTAGCCATCATCTAAAACACTAAATATATTAGTATATTTGGGCGTGATTTTTATGTAATGACGAAAGAGCAAATTGCCGGATTGCTTGAAGGAGTACCTTCAGCAGTTGGCGTATATTATATTTATGATAAGCATGATGCGCTAATTTATGTGGGCAAGAGTATCGATATTAGAAATAGGTTATTGCAGCATTTTAGAAGTACAGATTTTAAGGAACGTAAAATCCAAGGAGCAGCCTGCAGAGTTGGATTTGAACTGACCGGTCATGAATTACTTGCGTTATTGTATGAATCTGACCTGATCAAAAAACACCAACCCTACTACAATCGAGCGCAGCGTCGAACTTACTATGGATTTGGCCTTTATCTGGCTGTGAATCCGTCAGGTTATCAAGTCTTGCAGGTTGAGACACTTGATCCCGAACGTGAAGAGTTAATGACTTTTTCGAGTTACTAGGAGGGGCGGGAGCAATTATTTCATATAGTGGAAGCTTATCAGCTGTGTCAAAAAATAAACAAGTTACAGACGTATACGAAACATTGTTTTCAGTATATGTTGAAGACCTGCAAGGGGGCTTGTATTGCGCAGGAGCTTCCAGAAGACTATAATCGAAGAGTGCAGGAATTTGTCGTCTCTTCGGAGCTTCCGCTGGGCGAAATATTTTTGGAATTTTTAGGGCGTAATCCCAATGAAAAGGGCCTTGTTTACTTGTTGGACGGTCGGTATAAAGGATTTGGCTACTGCAATAAGCGTGTTTCTAGCGAAAAGAAAAAGCGAGAAGCCATCGTCTTCAAGGCCGAGAACAGAGATGTTAGACGTATTTTGAGACGCTATTTCAAACTCAACCCTGTTTAAATTTTTAACAACACTGATTTACTGGCTTGATACACCAGTAAATCAGTGTTTCACCTTTGGTAAAAACTTTTTGTCGTTCTCATCGGAATCTTTATAGTAGGCTCGCGCTTCGTCCAGTTTATGATGCATTTCTTCACGTACGTTGTGGTATCCTTGTACATGGTATACATTCTGCATTTCCTGTGGATCTTTTTCTAGATCGTATAATTCCCACTCATCTTTGTCATAATAGAAATGGATCAGTTTGTACCTTTCGGTACGAATTCCATAATGTCGTTTTACCATGTGAATGGAAGGATACTCATAATAGGTGTAATATACGGCATCGCGCCATTGCTTTTCTTTTCCATTGAGTAGGCCACGAAAAGATTTTCCCTGCATATCTTTCGGGATTGCAAGTCCTGCATAATCTAGGATTGTTGGGGCAAAATCGAGATTCTGGACAAGTGCTTTTGAGGATTGGCCAGCTTTAATTTCTGCTGGATAGCGGATCAATAAGGGAGTTCGAAGCGATTCCTCATACATAAAACGTTTATCAAACCAACCATGTTCACCTAGATAGAATCCTTGGTCTGAGGTATAAATGACAATGGTATTTTCGTCAAGTCTATTATCTTTCAGAAATTCCAATAGGCGTCCAACACCATCGTCTACCGCTGCAACGGTACCCAGGTAATCTTGCATATAGCGTTGATATCGCCAGCGCATCAGGTCTTCTTTGGACATGCTGGGATATTTTATCTTAAAATCTGCCATAATTGGGTTGTATATTGAATCCCATGTTGCACGTTGTGCTGCGGTCATTCTTCCTAAGTTTCCATTAAAGGCAGCTTTATCCCAAGATAGATATTCTTTTAGTCCCAATTCATCCATTAGCGTAGGCGGTATCTTATTGTCACCAGCCCAGTTCATGTGTTTAAGGATATTCATTTCCGCGGTTTTTGCGGCGGTTCCTCTTCCTTCGTAGGTGTCGAATAGATTGTCCGGTTCTTTATAGGTTTTTGATGTATATTGTTGAATATGCCGTAAAGCAGGTAGCCATTCTCGGTGTGGCGCTTTTTGATGATAAAGCACACAGAATGGTTTACTAGTATCTCTTTTAGCGATCCAATCTAAGGTCATATCGGTGGTGAGATCCGATACATAGCCTGGCATTTGTTGTTTCACACCATTGATAATGAAGTTAGGATTATAATATTCGCCCTGGTCGATAAGTACCGCGGAGTAGTTGAATCCTTGTGGCAATCCATCCATGTGGATTTTACCAATTAATGCTGTTTGGTACCCATTTTTTTGAAGAATCTTGGCAAAGTTGTCCTGATTCCAGTCGAATTTTGCCTCATTATCAATTTTCCCATTCATATAACTGTGCTTTCCCGTTAAAAGTACAGCCCGACTGGGCGCACATAATGAATTTGTCACGGTCGCACGTGTGAAAATGGCACCTTCCTTTGCTAATCTGTCAATATTGGGTGTTTCATTTAATCCGTAACCATAAGCGCTGATCGCTTGATAACCATGGTCATCACTCATGATATATACAATATTTGGATGCTTTTTTGTCTGCTCTTTTTGTGCCAATGCCCAAAAAGGTACACATGCGTACAAGGTGAACGTAAGAATATAATGATGCAATTTCATGGTTAAGGTTTGTATGTGTTGCGACGATCGTTTTTACCACAAGCTAATATAGCTGTTTTCATTGAGACAAAGATGATGCTATTAGTTTAATGATACCTTTTACTATTTAAATGATTTGTTTATTTTATTATTCTAATAGAAATTTGCAGTATTGATAATTTTACTTATATATGAAGAAGAGTTTATCAGCACTTGCACTAGGGGGATTAGGGATAGGTATTACCGAATTTAGTATGATGGGGATGTTACCGGACGTTGCCCAAAGCCTGCAAGTTTCAATTCCGGAAGCTGGTTATCTCATTACCGCTTATGCTTTGGGTGTTGTTATTGGTGCTCCACTATTGGTAGTTGCTATGAATCGGTTGTCGCCCCTTAAAACCCTGATTACCCTCATGGGATTATTTACCCTGTTTAATGGATTATCTGTGATTGCTCCAGACTACGGTCTTTTGCTGGTGTCGCGTTTTATTTCAGGATTGCCGCATGGTGCTTTCTTCGGTGTAGGGTCTGTCATTGCTAGTCGATTGGCCGATCCTGGGAAAGAAGCGCAGGCGGTAGCGACGATGTATTCGGGATTGACCGTTGCCAATTTATTTGGGGTTCCATTGGGTACCTATATAGGGCATCATTTTTCATGGCGTTATACTTTCTTATTGATTGTTGTCGTCGGTATTTTGACCATGTTAGCCTTAAAGTTGTGGATGCCTAAAATGAAAGCAGCACCTAAAAATAATCCCTGGAAGGACTTTGGCATTTTTCGCAATGTGAATGTCTGGTTTATGGTTTTATTATTTTCAGTGGCCCAAGGGGCGTTGTTTGCCTGGATAAGTTATATTGCTCCGCTGATGACTGAAGTGTCTGGGATTGCTGATAAATACCTGCCGTATATTATGGTGTTGGCTGGATTGGGTATGTTTGTGGGGAATTTGATCGGCGGGAAGTTGACGGATACTTTTTCGCCAACAAAGGTGGTCGTAGCCGTATTGGTGGTTCAGATTTTATGTATGCTGGCTATTTATGGCCTGTCCGACAACGTTGGGATATCCTTGGTGATGACTTTTTTAACCGGAGTCACTACTTTTGCGCTTGTACCTTCGTTAACCCTATTATTGCTTAATTCGGTAAAGAGTGATGCTGAAATGTTGGTTGCTTCTCTGGGGCCTGCATGTTTTAATATTGCGAATGCGTTGGGTGCTTTTTTAGGTGGTGTGCCTATTAATCAAGGCTATGGTTACACTTCTCCAGCTTTGGTTGGTGCGGTAATGGCGGCATTAGGGATAGTCATTTCTTTATGTTACATCCAACGAAGCAAAAAGCAGCCGACTATGGATAACAAAGAAGTTCTTGAGGATGCCGTTGGTCAACTTTCATAACCCTTCATGTCGTCTTGAAATTTGTTGTCGGTCCTAAGAAAATAGCGAATAGAATTGATGTTAACCAATATTTCCACCAATTCTATTGAAGATAGACTTAAATTGAACATCGATATTTTCCCCCAGGTACATGCGCTTGGCCCGGCGTTTTATAGGATTTCGTTGGTTCAATAGGAAGGAAACTGTGGTTGTATTCTCTTGAGGTAGTACAATTTTGGAATTTTGCCTTAAATAGAGTTTTAACAAAGCCATTCCGGCGGATTGTTTATTGGCGACAATAAGACCTTCTCCCAAAGTGGGAAGATAATAGCCGCGGACAGTTTCGTTCTCCACATAGACAAAGCCAGCCGTGAAATGTGGTTCTATTTCGAACCGTCTATTTTCGGCAGCAGTTTTCTGGTCGAGTGCCAAAAGTTGCTCGCTATAACGGGATTGATAGTGCTGTATGCTGTGGTCCGGTTCTTCAAGCTGAGTGATCTGTATATCCTCAAAGAAAAGATAGGAAGAAGATTCCTTAAAGCCGAGTTTTGTGTAAACTGGTGCGCCCATATCCGTTGCAATGAGTTGGATGCTCTTGCATTTTTTGCTATTTGCTATACGAATAAGTTCTTGGGTGATGTGTTTCCCATAGCCTTTTCCTCTTTCATCGGCAGAAACGATAATATGTCCCAACCAGGCTACGTTACTATGGATAATGGTCGTACCTATGGCGACAATTTTCTGATCGACCAGGAGTTTTATGGGAAAACAAAAAGGGCTTTCTATATAGTGTTGTATTTTGATCGTGATATTGCCCCATCCTTCCGGACTTAGCGTTGTAATTATGGGAAGATCGGAAAACTGAATAGGATCAAAATTCATGTAGCCTCTATTTTATTGCGGTTTTATTGTACTTGTTTTTATATTCAAGGGGGGATAGTCCCGTAAACCGGCGGAATATTTCACGAAAAGCCTTTACGTCAGTATACCCAATAGCGTACATTACTTCATTTACCGTTTTCCGCGAGCTTTCCAATTCCTTTTTTGCCGATTCCACTTTTATCCGTTGAAGATATTCCACAGGTGTATTACCTGTCGCTTTAATAAATCTACGGTCGAAATTCCGGCGTCCGACGGTGAATTTTTCAGATAACTTCTCCATGGAGATTTTTTCTGAGAAGTTATTCTCGAGATAGTCCTGTGCACGCATGACCATTTCATCGCCATGTGACTTTTGACCATTAAAGATCATAAAATCGGATTGCGTTTGTCTGGCAATATCAATTTGAAATATTTTGGAGCAATAAATCGCTGTCTGTCTGTCGTAAAACTTTTCAACCAGGTAAAGGAGGAGGTTGAGGAAGGAATAACCGCCACCATTGGTATAGATTCCCTGCTCATCGGTAATAATTTGTTCAGTTTTTAAGTTGACTTTGGGGAAGAGCTTATGGAAGTTTGCTGCTGATTTCCAATGGATAGAGCAGCTTTTGTTATCTAAAAGTCCCGTGGATGCGAGCAGATATGCACCGGTACACATGCTTGCTACATTTGCTCCTTTGGCATGATGGTGTAATATCCATTCTGAAAGAACGCTATTCCCAGCTTCTATTGCAGTAAAATTGGAAATGACAGCGGGTACAATAATGAGGTCTGTTTTTTGAATTGCAGTGATATCTTTCTGTGGCATGACCGTTAATAATCCATTGACAAAGTTACTCTGTTTAGAAACTCCTGCTAATTCTATAATAAATATAGGCTCCCTGTTCAGTTGATCGTAATAGCGGTTCGCTTCGGTGAATACATGGTATGTTCCAATAATGCACGATATGGTATTAGGGCCTGTCTGACTGTTTGGAACTAAGATCGTTAGGTGTTTCATGTTGAAAGTTTATAAGATTGAATAAACGATAGTACGCTTATTTGATACTATTCAAATATACCGAAACGACTTGTCTAAATCAACCGCTGAGAATGTCTATTTTACACCCCTTTTTGTGTTTTGAACTCCACTATATTTGATCTATAAATTTAAATTAATACGACAGGATGGTACGAATGATCGCAATATATAAGACCCCTACGAATAGGGAGTTTTTTGACAAACACTATTTTGAGACCCATATTCCCTTGGCAAAAACGCTTCCTGGACTTATTCGTTATGAAGTGGCCAAAGGTGGAATTATGTCCACGACTGGACACAACGATGTGTATTGTATTGGAACTTTATATTTTGAAAGTATAGCAGCGATTAAAATAGCATTTGCGTCTGAAGAAGGAAAGGCGTGTGCAGTTGACCGAAGAATCTTGGCACCTCATGATCATGATGTTCAGATTTACATATTTGATTCGATTGAGGTATAGGAAGATAAGAAGTATGAGTTAATGGTTAAAAATACGAAGAATGATGAAAAAGGAAGATTTTAAAATGAGTATTACCGTTGATGCAGGTGCTCAACGCGTATTTGAAGCAATCAATAATGTCCGTGGATGGTGGTCTCAAAATATTAAAGGGCCAACTGCTGCTTTGCATGATGAGTTTATATATCATTATCAGGATGTACATCGTTGTCGAATACGAATAGAAACGATGGAAACAGATCGTAAAGTAGCCTGGCGGGTCCTCGAAAACTATTTTAAATTTACCCAGGATGAACGGGAATGGACTAATAGTTCCATTATCTTCGATATTGTTGAAGATGTAGGTACAACTACATTACATTTCACCCATCGTGGGCTTAATTCCCAGATGGAATGTTACAAGGTATGTCATGATGCCTGGACATATTACATAGCGGACAGCCTAAGACAATTGATTTTAACGGGGATGGGACAGCCTACTCCAAAGGAGGAAATAGCGCTGGACGCTATGGAAGAGAATCGCATACCACATGATCCTGGGACAAAAAGTATCTACCATAGATTGTTAATTGAAACTCCGGTAGAGACTGTTTACAAGGCGCTTACAACGGCGGAAGGACTAGCAGGCTGGTGGACACCAGATACGAAGGCAAAGCCAGAGATTGGTGCGATCCTGCGCTTTGGATTTGGTCCCAGCTATTTTAAAAATATGGAAGTTATTGCGCTGAAGCCTTATTCCAGGGTCGAGTGGCGCTGTGTCAAGGCATTTGAGGAATGGATTGGAACGACACTGACCTTTGAACTTGAACCTCAGCAAAAGGGATGTATGCTGCTGTTTCACCATGATGGCTGGACAAATTATAGTGCGGAATTCGCTTCCTGTAGTTTTGATTGGGCACTATTTTTCAGGAGTTTAAAATTTTTCTGTGAAAAAGGAAAGGGTTTTCCTTATCCCGAATTTAATGTATAAAATTCGGGAAGGGGCATAGTGTATTTTTGGTATAAAATGAGACTATCGCAATAGCTTGGCAATCGCATGCAGATAGTCTTTATTTTTAGAAAAATCATTATGTCCCTCCTTTGCCAACCGAATCAATTTATCCTGTTTTTTAAAGAATCTACTCAGTTTAATGGAAGAGTCAAAATAGACGGCTTTATCCTGGTCTCCGTGGAAGATGATCGTTCTACATTTTACTTTTTGTAATGCCGAAGCATTGTCGAAATGAAAGGGGAGCCCGCTTGTATCGAGCTCAGGAGCGATATGTTGCGTCCAATCTTCAAAACTATAGTAAGGTGCCTGAAGAATAAGTATTTTTGGGGCGTTATGCGAAGCAATAGTTGAAGCCAGTGCTGTACCCATCGATTGACCAATTATGATGATATGATCTTCCGGATAATGTTGTTTCAGGTTATCATAGACTATTTGCAGATCACTATAAAGTAGTTCTTCATTGGTTACTTTACCTTCACTTTTTCCGTAACCTCGGTAGTCTAACATAAAAAGATCATAGCCGTTATCAGTATAGATATTCGCAATTTTACCCCAAGTGTCTACCGCCCCATTACTGCCATGCAAATAGAAAATTAGTCCTTTGCTCTTGTCTGCCTTAAACAAGATCCCATGGAGTTTAACATGATCTGCTGTTGTGATAAATTTTTCTTCATATTTGCCCTGAAAATGGAAGGTTGAATCTTGGAGCTTTTTGCTTGGAAATAGTTGTTCCTCAAGGATCTCATTCCAGTTTGGTTTCACTTTAGCCTTACTATTGGCTTGCGCATGTACTACGAGGTATGAAAAGATGAATAGCAGGAGTAATAGCATTGGACGTGACCAAATGTGACGATAGAATTTTGTTAATGCGGTGGTATTGTTTACGTGCATAAATATACTTGGTCTATGATTTTTATTTAAGTTACACATTTCTGTGGCATCCAGAAAATGTGGGAATTCCTAGTTTTAGCGGTATCTTTCTTATAAACTTAATCTAGGTTAAGTTTACGCCTTAATCTAGGTTGTTGGAAGCAGACTTCTTCTTGTCGTACCTTTGAGATAGCAATTTAAAATGAAGTGATCATTTAGGCTTCAACTTAAATTCATCAAGAACGATAAAAAAGGAGATTATAACATGAAAAAATCAATTGAAAGAATTTTCCAACGTCCAGCTCAACCTGGCATGGTAGGAGATGGATTTCGTGTATTTAATATGATACCAGGGAATGGGATTTCCCAAAAGAGGATGAGTCCATTTCTTTTACTGGATTTCAATGCAGCATTTGATTTTGGACCTTCGGATCATATTAGAGGCGTGGATGTACATCCGCATAAAGGATTTGAAACCGTGACTATCGCCTACAAAGGTAGTGTAGCCCATCATGACAGTTCGGGGAATAGCGGTGTTATTCGTCCGGGTGATGTACAATGGATGACTGCCGGCGCTGGCATATTGCATAAAGAGTACCATGAAGAGGAATTTTCAAAGAAACGCGGATTATTTGAAATGGTTCAGCTCTGGGTTAATTTACCAGCGAAAGATAAATCAACAGCGGCGCACTATCAGGCAATTACTGCCGATCAGATGGGGAAAGTCGTGTTGCCCGATGCGGCAGGGGTAGTCAATGTCATCGCGGGGAAATTTCAGGATATGGTTGGACCAGCGAGCACCTATACCCCTGTCAATCTGTTTGACATCAAATTGGAAGAACAGCATGAAACGAACTTTTTGGTTCCACAAAATCATAATACAGCGATGCTCGTTGTGAATGGCGAGGTTGTAGTCAACGGTGAACTTGCTAAGGAGCATAGCTTTGTCTTATTTGGTCATGATGGTGAAGAGATTTCGATAAGGGCAAATAAGAATGCAGTTTTACTTGTGTTAAGTGGTGAACCCATTGATGAACCTATCGTGAGTTATGGCCCATTTGTAATGAATACACAGGCGGAGATTTACCAAGCCTTTGAAGATTTTCAAGCTGGCAAGTTTGGCGTACTTGAATAAATGAAATAAATTTCCATACATGGCTTATATCCTTAATATGTAGGCCATGTATGGAAATCAAAATGTCCGTTAACTTGCATTTCTTGGGATTGTCGTGCTCAACGACTAAGAAAAGTTTTTTGGTCGTCTATCATAGCCGACATGCACGATGAGGACCAGTAGTGTACAACAAAAGCCGGTCAATACCACGCCATTCCATTGAAAGTATTTCCAAGCCAGGGAAGCCAAGTAACTACCCAATGATCCACCGGCAAAGTAACTAAACATATAGACTGTATTTAGTCGGTTGGTTGCCCCTAGATTTAAGGAAAAAAAGCAGATTGATTGCTGATATGCATGGATTGTAAACCCAGGTCGATTAAGATTACACCTGTTATTAATCCGATATAGCTATTCCCTCCGATGTAGAATAAAATCCAGCTCAATAGCAGGATAAATATGGAACCAAGAATAATGGTATACGTAGAAACACGCGTTGCAATCCGGCCGACTGATGCTGCCAGCGCGCCAACAGCCCCTATTAATCCGAAGGATCCCGCTACGGCAGAGCCTGCGTAGAAAGGAGCTTCCTGTAAATGAAATACTAATGTAATCCAAAAAGCACTGAATCCAGCAAAGCCTAAAGCCCCTCTGAGTGCAGATAGCCGTAATACCGGTTGAGTTTTTGTCAGATGGACCAAGGAGTGCATTAATTGGAGATAAGTACCTTGAAATGTCGGTTTTACATCAGGTAGTGCGAAAGCTAATAATAACATGAATAAAACCATTAATGCTATAGCTATATAATAGATTGCTTGCCATCCCCAGATATCGCCAATAAATCCAGCTGCGACACGGGAAAGCAGAATACCCAATAGTAAGCCACTCATGACCATTCCGATTGATGAATTGCGTTTTTCGGGAGCAGCTAGATCGGCCGTGAGGGGAACGAGCATTTGAGGAACGACAGAGCTGAATCCAACCATAAAGCTTGCGATATAGAGCAACTCGAGGGTGGGAGCTAAGACCATAGCCAATAAGGAGACTACGATCAGCAGAAATATGGTTAATATTAATTTCTTTCTTTTTATCATATCTCCCAAAGGGACGATAAAGAGCAGCCCGGTTGCAAAACCGATCTGTGTGAGCATAGCAATCATGCTAATTGCAGCTTCACTAACGTGAAAGTCTTTTGCCATCAATCCCAAAAGCGGCTGATTATAATAGTTGTTGCCGACCACTATTCCCGTTGTCAAGGTAATAAGCCATAAAAGGGGCTTCGTAAGTACAGGTGTATGCCGCTTTGAGTCTACGTGAAACTCTATGTTTTGATTTGTTATGTCTGTTGTATGTATCATTTTGAATTTTATTTCCTTGGCTGCAAATTTACAGCGATCAGTAATGGAGGAATTGAAGAATTCGATCCATGAATTGAAGAATTGAAGTTTGATTAACCTAAATTGATCCAGAAGTTCGATAATTATGTACTGGATTAGCTATTGTGTTGCTGTTTTTTGACTTAAGTCATGGTTTTTCAGTTGCGAGGCGATTAGTTTTGGGACTTAAATTTTTTATCAAATGACAGAACTCGAGCATATTATTTGGATTTCTATTATTTTAATTGTGATCACATCAGTTAGGAGCCGTTTAAAACTAGCACTCCCCATTTTATTGGTTATCGTGGGACTTATATTGAGTTTGGCACAGTGCTTTCCGGTATTGGCGATTAATCCCGATATAATTTTTAATATAGTTTTGCCGCCAATTTTGTTTGATGCAGCCTGGAATACATCTATTCCGGATTTCAAACGGCAATTTTCTAAGATTTCTTTATTGGCAGTCGGACTGGTATTGATTACAACGACTGTTATTGCAGTTGTTGTTCATTCGATCATTCCAGGATTTAACTGGGCGATTTCCTTTGCGTTAGGGGCAATTATTTCGCCACCGGACGCGATAGCAGCGACGAGCATTGCGAAGGATCTTCCCCTATCGAGAAAATTAATCACGCTTCTTGAGGGGGAAAGTCTGCTTAATGATGCATCCGCATTAATTGCATTTAAGTGTGCGATTATAGCATTGGTAAGTGGTGGTTTTTCATTTTGGAATGCTGGATTACAGTTTGTGATAATGGGAATAAGTGGAGTGGCAATAGGTTTGTCGATCGGTTATGGGTTTGTAAAATTACATCGCTTTCTCCATGGCAATAGTAATGTCGAAACCTTTGCTGTGTTGTTGTTACCATTTGCGACATATAGCCTTGCTGAACATTTAGCCGCTTCAGGGGTCCTGGCTGTCGTCAGTTTAGGTATGTATATCTCCTGGAATTCCTTTTCCTTATTTAGCTCAGCAAGCCGTTTACAGATGAGCCATTTTTGGGATGTCATTATTTTTATTCTAAATGGACTCGTTTTTTTGATTTTAGGCATGCAGCTTCCCCACATTGTTGAAGCAATACCTCGTTCAGAAATAATCGTTCTGACTTTGTACGGCTTCTTGATCTTCTGTCTGTTAATTCTGATACGCTTAATTGTGACCCACTTTTTTCCGCTGTTTTCTTGTCGGGAAGATAAAGAGGATGCAGCTTTTCAATGGCGATTTCGAAAGGAGTATATTATTTTGTCTTGGTCGGGTATGCGCGGGGTTGTTTCACTTGCTACCGCATTTGCATTGCCTTTATATGCAAACAATGGTTCGCTCATTGCACAGCGAAATACCGTTCTCTTTCTTTCCTTTGTTGTCATTATTTTCACGTTAGTTATTCAAGGAATTAGTTTGCCTCAACTTATTAAGCGTATTACTCCCAAGCCGAACAAACAGGATAAGGGGAAAGAACTAAACGATTTATTGATTGAGCGTTCGTTAAGCTATTTGGAAAGTCTGGAAATCGACAGACCATTAGTGCAAGAAGTCGTACAAAAGATGCAAGTAAAGTTGCAAAATCAAAGGGAAGAACCTAACGACATGAAGAGATCTATCAAAGACATTATCTGTAGGGATGAGTGGCGAGCATGCTATTTTGACATCGAACTATCTATGATTCAAGTGCAGCGAAAAGAACTTGTGAGAAGCTATCAAAAGGGGATTTATCCCTTGGAAGATGTTAGGAAAAAGGAATTTGAACTTGATTTATGGACAGCAAATATTTATCAAGAAATGAAATTGTAGGTGTTTGCTGTTTTTGACTTAAGTCAATGTTTATTGTTTTTCATGGATAGATCTTTGTCATCAAATAAGCCAGCCTCAGTTATTCGGAAAGAGGCAGGATAATATAGAATGATATGAAAAATTTGTTAACAATGTTTGGGGATGATCCCATAGCAAGAGTAGAAAGGCATTAAAGGATTTACAGGCCGGTAAAGGGGTTCTTCTTATCGATAATGAAGATCGAGAGAATGAGGGGGATCTTATTTTCTCTGCCCAAAACATGAGCATACCGGATATGGTACAAATGATCCGGTATTGTAGTGGTGTTGTCTGTCTTTGTCTCACCCATGAGAAAGCGAATGAATTAGACTTACCTTATATGGTGTCAGCTAATTCAAGTCCTTACCAAACGCCATTTACAGTATCTATCGATGCAAAGATAGGGGCAACTACGGGGCTCTCGGCTTCCGATCGAATTGCCACAATAAGAGCGGCCTGTGCGCAGGATGCCAAACCGGGGGACCTTGTTCGCCCAGGTCATATCTTTCCCTTGCGGGCGCACGCGAACGGAGTATTGGGTCGCGATGGTCATACAGAAGGCAGTATCGATTTGATGCTTATGGCGGGTTTAGAACCGATGGCTGTCTTATGTGAATTGATGAATGAGGATGGGACAATGGCGCGTTTGAATGAGGTCTCAGCATTCGGACTGAAACATAATCTTACCGTATTATCTATTGAGGATATTGTTACCTATAGAAAGCTAAATAGTAATCATCGAAAAACAGTATATGAATCAGACAAACACTAAAAAAATAAGATCGTTATTCCGCGTTGGCCGAAAAGAGTACCTTACACCACATCTTATCAGGGTAATATTTGATTTAACCGATGAGCAGCTCGGGTTATTGGCCGAAGTCAGTTCGGGTTCAAATAACAAGCTTTTCGTTCCGTTACAGCACAATGCGCAAGAAGTAGTCGTCAGAACTTACACCAATCGTAAAATAGATCTTTCTAACAGAGAATTGCATATCGATTTTGTTGTTCATGGTGATAGCGGTCCTGCATCTGCATGGGCAATCAAGGCGGAAAAGGGCGATCAATTGGAAATTGGCATGAAGGAGAGCAAAAGAAAATTGGTTCCCCAGGTAGACTGTTACCTGCTGGTTGGAGACACAACAGCTTTACCGGTTATTGCTGCAATATTAGAAGAGCTTCCAGCGACGGCTAGAGCAAAAGTAATTATTGAGATTCCGGCAAAAGAAGACGAGCTTGTATTGTCCTCAGCCTGCAGTGCACTCATACAATGGTGTTATAATCAGACACCAGAACAAGGGAGTAATCTCGCTGAATATGTTAAAAAAGCCGACTTTAGGGCGGATGATCAAACGAGTTATATCTTTATTGCTGCGGAGTATGCCATTGTGAAAGAATTACGTCATTACTTTCGGGAGGAAAAAGGGAGAACTTCACAAGACCTATATGCCTGCGCATACTGGAGAGTGGGGCATGCAGAAAGTGAACTTATGAATTTAAATGAGCCGATCTAGTTCTTGAATTAGTTACTGTTAATCCAATTTTATTAGTTTTGCTGGAAATTAATTTAGAACAGCAATTAAAATGGATGAGCTATTGATATCCTATATCACGAGTAAAATTACGGTAACAGAAGATGAATTACATCTAATACGCTCATATTTTAAGCCTTTAAAGCTAAAGAAAAATGAGTTTTTGTTGGCCAATGGTGAAATAAGCCAACGCTCATTTTTCGTGACCAAGGGGTGTTTACGTATTTTTTTTATTAATGAGTCTGGACAAGAAGCAACACGCTACTTTGCCTTTGAGAATCAGTTTGCAACCGCATTAGTCAGTTTTATTACAGGAGAAGAGTCCGAAGAATTCATTCAGGCTTTGGAACCTACTGAAATCTACTATATAAGTCATAAGGATTTTTATCATTTGTTGGACCTTATTCCACAGTGGGAGAAGTTCTACCGTCTCTATTTGGAAATTGCCTATGTAACAAATACAAAGCGTCTGATGTCATTTTTAATGCAAGATGCCCTTGAAAAATATCGTTTATTGTTGGATGAAAATCCAATGGTTGTCAGAAGGCTATCCAATAGAATAGTTGCTTCCTATCTGAATATTTCACAGGAGACATTGAGCCGTTTAAAGTCAAAGCTCTAAAACTCAACTGGCCTANNTAGGCCAGTTGAGTTTTAGAGGAAGATAGATGAAAATAGTGCAGACTGATCAATCAGGTTTAAAGATTTATTTGCTGATTTCTCTTTTTGCGAGAAGCATTATAGACAATGATCACACTAATCGTCATCAGGATAAATGCTAAGAAAAACGGCGCGCCAGAAAATTTAAATGGTGCTTTGTCATGGGTGAAATAATAAAATAGGTTTGTCATCATTGGTGGACCAATAATCGATGTTGCACTCATTAAGCTTGTTAGTGCACCTTGAAGTTCACCCTGTTCGTTTGAAGGAACATTTTTTGTAATAACAGACTGAAGAGCTGGTCCACAAATACCACCCAAGCAATAGGGGATAAGGAAGACGAACATCATCCATCCTTCGCTTGCAAACGAGAATAACAGTAGTCCAATAGCATACAGGGTCAATCCATAGAAAATGCTTTTTTGTTCACCAAGTTTGGGCGTTGTCCATCGAATTAAAACGCCCTGAACCAATCCAATCAATAATCCAATAACACCTAATGAGATACCCACCATTCTTTCTGTCCAGTCGAATTTATACATGGTGAAGAAGTTCCAGTTACTTTGAACTGCGTGGCCTGCGATATATATTAAAATTAAGGCAACGATTAATCCGGATATTTCTGGATGTTTTCCAAGAAACTTAAAGGATCCAATTGGATTTGCGCGTTTCCATTCAAAAGCTCTACGTTTTTCTTTATCTAAGCTCTCAGGTAAGATAAAATAGCCATATAGAAAGTTTAGCATACACAGTCCTGCGGCCGCATAAAAGGGAACCCTGGCACCATAGTGACCGAGCAGACCGCCAATAACTGGGCCGATGATAAAGCCTAGACCAAATGCAGCGCCTATCAAGCCAAAGTTCTTTGCCCGATCTTCATCCGTAGATATATCGGCGATATAAGCACTTGCCGTTGTAAAACTAGCACCTGTCAATCCGGCGATAACGCGTCCTAAGAATAGCCAACCTATAGTTGGTGCGAGGGCAAGAAAGATGTAGTCTACCGCAAAGCCAAAAAGTGAGATCAATATAATTGGCCTTCTGCCATATTTATCGCTGAGGTTACCAACGACGGGAGAACAGATGAATTGCGTGAAAGCATAGGCAAAGCCGAGCCAACCGCCATATTTTGCCGCTTCACTGACATCGCTATGAATCAATTCCTCGATAAGTTTAGGGACGACAGGAATAACGATTCCCCAACCCGTAATATCGATTAGTAGTGTAATAAATATGAATCCGATTGCTGCTTTTTTCTTGGAATTTTCCATCATGATTTAAAAGTAATGAAATCCTTAAAAACTTGTTTGTTATTTAATTACTAATTTGTGGTGAGTGTCGCATTTTCGATAGCGTTAACAAATCGAAAAGAGGGAGCTTTTTTATTTCGATAGCGTGCCCATTTCTGGTTAAATCGCTTGACATTTGGGATGGTGCAGCACCGTGAAATTACATGAATTCGCAATAAAACACAGTTTATTTGCTTGGGTATGTAAGGATAAAGCAAGTTCTATCTGGGATTCATCTGTGATGAGAACCTCGGGGTGTAATATAACTTCTGTAAAACGACCACTTCCATCTCCATCCGTTTCCAGGGTAGCGATAGCATTGTCCTTATAGGATAAAATCTCGATGCTATTTTTCGAGCAGACGTATAAATAGGACATCATGTGGCAAGAAATCAGGCTGCTCAGCAGCAAATCTTCCGGATTGTACAATGCAGGGTCACCCTTGAATGCTTTTGCTGCGGAAACTTGCAGGTCAGCTTTCCCCTCGATCGCGATGTGATGGCTTTTTGTATAAATTTTTGAACCTACAACACTAGGCTGTTCAGGATGATTCCAAGCCAAGGACGCTTTAAAGATATGTTTGTAACTCATTTTGTTTCAAATTTAAGGTCTTCTCCGATATTATAGAACGTCTAGTCCGCCAACTGCAACTACTTCGTTTGTCATCAGACCACGGCGGCGTCTGATGACAGTACTGTTATGTGCGAACAAAAGTGATATAATCTGTGTTGACAGGTTCAATGCCATTTTTTCGCATTTCGCTTGCTATTTGCGCCCTGTGATAGGTGCCATGATTAAAGACGTGTAACAGAATGTCGTTGGCCTTGTTATGGAAAGCCTGATGCTGTGTGTTTGTATAATTGACAATTTCATCCTCCGTATCATTTCTGCGCCGAATTTGCTGCCTAAATCCTTCAGAAGCTAAATCGTGATACCTTTGGCAATCGATGATACTGTGCTCATCCCAAACACCAACAGGTGGTTTTTCAACAGTTAATCGACTTAACCAAATAATCTGAGCATTGACAATATGGCTAAAGAGCCGTATGCAAGAATGAGGTACATTTTCGCCTTCACTTTTCAATTTATCCAGGAGTGCTGTATTGGCCCAGTTATTATATAACCAAAGCTGCATAAAAGTAGTTGACATCTAATTGTTGTTTATGTGGGTTCTATAAAATTAAATATACGGAAGATCGCAATAAATTTTTTGCCAACCCCATCAATCGTTCATTTTATGGACAATTTATGGTTGAAAATTTAAAGCAATATATTTGTTACAATTTTATTCTTTTCTACGTAATTCTATTTTTTGGTTTGTTCAGATCTTAATTGAGATATATTCAGATTGTTAGCGTTATAGGTTGTTGTTTTTTGTCGCAGAAATGTCTTTTTGCGTTCTCGCATAGCAAGTCAGACTACCACAGACTAAAGGATATCATTATATTAGACTGATATTATCGAAAATTATGCTATCTATGAACAGGTTTTTCCAAAATTACAATACGGGAAAACGTATTATTCTTCATTTGTGTTTTTGGTTTTTGGTTTTGGGAATGCAATTCATTTCCTATCAGCGGATAGATATTGATAATTCCTGGATTTTGTTTGTAAAGGACGTATTTTCTTTGTTGACCATATTTTATGTAACAGCGTATGTCATCATTCCGCGCTGGTTTATTCCTGGAAAGTTTGTGTTGTGTATATTGTGGTTATTGTTTATTTATGCCTGGTGGTCGTTTCTAAGTTATTTTGCAGCCCTATTAACATTGAAATATCTAACACCAGATGTTCGCCTGTCAAGCTATCTTGAAATAATACTAAGTCAAGGAATCTTCGGTGCTTTTCGCCTTTCTTCCATTAGCGATTATTTGTTGGATTTTATTTTTCTGGTGGCCCTGCCTTTGACCGTAAAAATTGTACAGGTGTTTATGTCTGTCCGAAATTCAAAAATGAAACTCGAATTGAAAAATTCAGCACTTGAGTTGAACAATGTCCAGTTGGAACTTGCTTTTCTAAAATACCAGATTAATCCACATTTTTTACTTAACACACTTTATAGCATCTATGTGCTGGTATCCGATCATGATGAAAGAGGCGGCGAAAGTATGATGCGTTTAAGCAGTATGATGGTGTATTTACTGCATGAAAGTAATCAACCCAGGATAGAAATTAGTCGCGAATTTCAATTGCTAAAGGATTATGTTGAATTGGAAAAGTTACGCTATAGCGAGACCGTGCAGATCAATCTAAATTTGGCGGCTGAAGACGAAAGCTGCATGATGGTTCCTTTGATCTTTTTTCCGTTTGTAGAAAATGCATTCAAACACGGACCTCGGCTAAGTTCTTCGGCGGGATGGATATCCATAGACATTAAGGTGAAGGATGACAAGGTGTATATGCACGTGGCTAATGCATATAGGGAACTTTCAAAACCAGAAAATTATATCGGCGGATTAGGGATAGAAAATGTAAAAAAGCGACTGGAACTTCATTATCCTCATCATCATAATTTGAAAATAAAGTCGCATGAGGGTGTATTTAGTGTTAATCTTGTTGTAAATTTACATTCGGAAACAGAACCGTAGCACCAAAGCAGCGGGTTGCGAAGTACTTATGAATAGAATTAAAACTATCCTTATTGAAGATGAGCCTATTGCGAGAGGTCGCCTGGAGAAATTAGTTTCCAAATTAGGCCTGATCGAAATATTGGGTGTATTTGAAAACCCATTGCAAGCAATTGACGTTTTAAGGCAGCAAGAGGTAGATCTCATTTTGTCAGATATAGATATGCCTGAAATGGATGGAATTACCTTTCTCAAAGGACTTGCTCATCCACCATTTGTTGTTTTTATAACTGGGCATTATGAGTATGCTGTTGATGGGTTTGAATTGGAAGTAATCGATTATATCTTAAAGCCACTCCTGACGGAAGAGCGATTGATCAAGGCAATTGAAAAAGTTCAAAAGGCAATCTTGTTTTCTCGAAGAGGGGCACAGGGTGAAAGAAAAGCGATTAAGATAAAGGATCGGAACAAAACTATTTTTATAGATCCTGCAGATATTTTCTATCTAAAAGCCTGGGGGGATTACATTCAAATTTATACGTTAGAAGGTATGCAGACTTTGCTGTCGACAATGAAAGATATGGAAGCAGAACTGCCTTGGGATATGTATGCTCGTATGCATCGATCCTATATTGTCAATATCAAACAGATCAAGGGTGTTGAGGCAAGTAAAGTCATTCTGAAAAATGGGACAGAACTCGGTATTGGTTTACAATATCGTAATCAGCTCTTCGCGAAGATGGGACTTATATAATTTATCGGGTTCATAGGTTATACGTTTTTTCTGTTTCCCAATTTGCATTTTATAATAGCCAACCATAAAATGGTAAACAGCAAGTTCATGTAAGCGTTGATCGGACATGAACAATCGGTTAATGAACATATGAATGTAGCTTGATAGTAACGATGTTCGGGCTGACTTGAATTCATCTTGATCGGTATGACTCCGTAAGGTGTTAAATATGCTGTATTGAAGTGCATTTAGTTTCTTTTTCGATTCTTCAGGGTTGTCTAAAGGTTTTTCGAACCAGTCTTTTTTCTCTTTAAACTTATTGTTGAGATGAATCCAAAGGTTTTTATTATTATCAAATTCTTGCTGATAAAGGGTATTCATCTGTAGGCAGAAATCTCTTTTCTCGATCAGTGTAAATTTTGCAGCTTCTAATAGCGACTCAATATTTTCGAAAGCCAGGCGCCATCGATCATTGATTGAAGTACTTTGTTGGATAACCTTCAGTACCGTTTCGCTCTGTTGATAGAATAGCTCCTCACTAAGTTCCATACAAAATGGTGTATATCGTTCAATCTCCCGTGTATAAGTGTCAAAGGATAGCGTTGATATCTATCCATCTTTAATAAACTGTTCCAATAGGGTATTAAGCGTGGATATAACGAAATAATACTGGCTTGGATCTGAAAGCTCAACTCTAAATCGAATGTGGGGCGATGGATCGTTGTAGCGTATAAAAAACCATTTTTTTAGGACATCTTGTTGATTAAGTGTCGCTACGATTAGGGGGAAAATTTCCTTTAACAAGGTGTCTGCAACATGTAAACCACAATAGATCTTGGCGTAAAGCCATTCACTGCCCAAGGGGAAGCATCTTTTTAGGTTACTTTCTTGAGGGGCTGATTCATTTGTGAAAGTCTCCTGCTGTGATTCTATTGGAATAATGATTTCGTTGGCAAAAATATGTCCATCTTTATCGCAGGCTACTGATGAATAGTCATTCAGGATATATTCGGTTAATATGATCTCTCTTTTGCACATATGATCCAATACGATTTCTATGCAAAAAGGATTGTCTAAATTTATCAACAATTCATTATCGCCACTGCTGATGATGACCATTGCAGGAATTGCTAGCTCCGCTTGTATATTTTTTATGAAAGCCTGAGGGGTACTGGGGTATTTCGCTATTTTTTGAATTCGCCATTGTGCTCTAGACAAGATAATATTTTTGTAGCTTATTCTTGGGAGTCTCGGCTGCTCCTTCATAATCCCCCAATTCCAGGAAAGATCCAACCTATTATTTTGGAACTGAAAATCTGCGAGAAACTTATATATATTCATACCCTGTTCAAAATTGTGGGCGGTAGTTAAACGGGGTATAACCATTTTATTGAATTTCCTGGACCACAAGATTAGGCGCTGGTCTTTGATGAACAGGTATAAGTCATTAACATCAATTTGCTCTTGTTCTTTATCGATTGTCGGGCTTAGACAAATTGTTGCTTTTCGCAGCGCAGGTCTATAAATGATATTTCCAGCATTATTGTCTGGGTAATGACAAATCTCGGCAAGTATGGCATTTGGAAACTGCTGTTGCTCTGTGTCGGCAGATTCCTTCAACTTGTTATTCAATTTTTCATCCAGATGTGCAAATCTGGAAATTAAGTTTCCTGATGACGAACCACCAATGGTAACCAGATTGAAGAATAAGTTTTCCTGACATGAACTTCTAAGGAGATTGCCGATGGCATAGCATGAAGAAGGGATCGTATTGACAGTTTGTTTACGTTGTTTAGCGATATGATCTAGATCTTTGCTGGTCAGCTGAATTTCGGTGAATTGATTTTTTACACTTTCTACAAATTTTTCAATGACCAGATCTTGATAATGGTGGTCGCCATATTTTTTTTCGCCCGCCGGGGTGATGTTGTTAACTTCCCCGAGTATTTCATCCGTTATATTGTAAACACCTTCTTGACGTCCGTAACCAATCCCAATATCGGGGTCTAGAGCTGTCGTTAGCGGAACCATTCTATCTTCATATTTAACAGAGAACGCAGCTCTAAACCGATCAAAATCTGTTAACTTAGCCTGGTTGCAAAGTGGTAGTAAATCCTGAAATTGATCTCTTATGTGATCTAATGCGGTATCTGATAAATTGTTTTCGTCCATCCCTATGAGAAGGTCCCCCTGTAACGAATTGGTCATATCGAGGTCTGGAGCCAAAGGCTGCAATAATTTAAGGATGGCGGTTCGGATCTCAATGACAGATTGAGAACTATGAAGCCATTTTCTTATCGTTAATAAAGGATTTAAATAATTTCCCTCCTTATCCACTCTTTCAAGCGTCGTTATCAGGCTGTCCAGATAACCTCGGCCAATGACATTGGGCTGTAATTCAGAGGATATGATTCCAAGGCTGATGAGGTTATTGACGAATAGGGCCGCATGCGTTATCGATGCTCCAAGACCTTGCAGCAGATCGATTAATGATTGATAATGACTAGTTTTCTTATTGTGTTCAAAGTATTGGATGACTCGATCCAAAATTGGAGTAAGCCTTATACGTTTCAGGATATGCTGTCCTTTCTTCCCATTTGTCACTTTTTGATAATATTTGTAATATTTACCATCTAAGTATAAGGTGGGATTGAGACGATAATAGAGTTGACTGTAAATTCTTTTGTCTTTTGATATCTGTTCAATAATTTTTGTCAAAATGGTGGTATCCAGTTTTAAAACAGCTTGATTTGCATTTGACCTGATTAACGATACCTTTTTTTCGGAGACGGCAATGTTCCCAAAAGATACCCCTGCGAATAAACCGAAAGGCGTACTTCTGGTGCTCATCCTAATCGCATATTTGAGTAGTGAAGCGATCATTTTTGAGCTGCTTTCTTTCTTGTATTCAAGCCATTTTTGAACTTCCGCCGAGAAGGCCGGGCTTGCCAGAAATAAGGCTTCTTTTAATTGCTCATTTTGAAACAAATGACGAAGTTTCTCTTCTATTTCATGTCGCTCAGTTATCGTTAAAAGATCAACGGCAGATGCAGCTGGAAGTAGCGGCGTGCGCAGAAGAAAATAATCGGATAAGTGGAATAATGACATGAATTAGTTGGACTAGTATTGCATGACTTGTTTTATACAAGACTGAAACATCTGGGGCGAAATTGGTTTTTGCAGCGCAAAATGCTTCCTGTTTTTGATAAATTCTGGATATTGCCAACGTGACACGGCGGAGGTGATGATCAGGATTGGAATATCAGCGATCAATTCGGCTAGTGTATTAATATTACCGCCGCTAACAATGAGATCGAGGAATAGGATGTCTGCAGATTTTAGATCATGGCTAAATAATGCTGGATTTTCAATGTCTTCAACCATCTTAATCAATTGAAGATCTGGAAACATGTGAATGTATTCAACTATTTTTTTTGTCGCCAGGGGTTCATCCTCAATGAGAATACATTTAAGCTTGGGTGAAGTCATATACTTGATTCTTTTTTTATTTATTAGGCAATGAAGACGATTGCTGTAAAGGCGCCTACCAGAACGCCTTCACAGCGTTATCCTCTTTTATATTACTTTTGAAGATGTAACTGTCTTAATAGTTACCAGTTCCATATCATCAAAATCAAAAAATGAGATCGGTTCTACCGCGCAGACAGTTTGTACATCCAGTACAAAATCCTCTGCTAAAAAATTTTCAATGTTTTCCATAGTTATACGTTTAAATTGTAAACAAATGTGCTCGCTATGGAAAAGAACAACGAAAAATATCGACAGAATTGAAAATGAATCAGACGAACTAAAGAATCTATTCGACGAAAAAAATAGTGTCTGTTGCTATTTATGTTCGCGATGTAGTAGACTTTGTTTGCAAAGCCTGCCAGATCATCATGGACATTGAAAGAAGTGCTATTGTGTGTTTCTGGAAAATTCGACGAAATAGCATTTGAGTACGATGAAACAGCAGTAGCTTCATTGTAGTATTCCATCTGGTTCGTTATCTTAGATTCGTCTATTTTAGCATCAAAAAACCATTTCTTTAGCCATTAAAGCCATGTAGCTTAAATAGATAAACCAACGAGAGGGCTTGAGGTAATTCCTTAAACCAAAAAAGCATCTACCAAAAAAATAGGTGAGTAGTGTGGGCGCGTAAAACAAATGAGAATATGAATTTATCTAATGAAATGTATGGTTTTTTGAAAAGAGAAGGTTTACGGTTATTTAGAAAAAAAGTAAGCTGGCAGACCTCTGCGAGATATCAAATCTATGGAGATGGGAAAACAAAGATCGGTGTCGCATTTGACAGAATTCAAAATTTTATCGATGAAGATACCAGTGCATCCGGCTGGAGTGGAATGGAAAAGATTAAACTCGAAGAACGGGGTGATTACATTATCTATGGTTTTGTTGAGAAAATTGAAAGCTAAAGAAGAGTTCTCCATATGATTTTTCCATTGAGCTTGACCTTTCGTATTTTATTATCGAGTAAATTTTACAAATCAATTCCTTAATTGTGTAATGACTTTAATCTTATTTGTGGCCAAATTTGTTGTGTAAAATTAAACAATAAGTTATGGCGACAGATATTTATAAGGATACGGTTTATCTACCTTTAGAAGATGTTGAAAGCGAACATTGTGCATCAATTGTCGAAAAAGGACTAGCCCAAGTTAAAGGCCTAGCGAGCTATCGGGTGGAATTGAATAACCACAGAGCTGCTATCGTACCGAAGGATAGTGAAGCCGTCGTTAGCAGTGTAAAAACGATCAAAGATCTTGGTTATGGTGTTTCTACATTAACCAAAACATTTCCAGTTCTTGGGATGACTTGTGCCTCCTGCGCCAGTAGCGCTGAAAGTATGGCGAAATATGAACAAGGGGTTGTCAATGCGTCTGTAAATTTTGCAACAGGAAACCTTACGGTGGAGTATTTGCCTAATATTACGGATCATTTAAAAATCCAGAAAGCGGTTCAGGCTGGTGGCTATGATTTATTAATCGAAGATGAATCTACTCAGCAGAAAACGTTGGAGGCTATTCACGCCGAGAAATTCCGTAAGCTTAAAATCAAAACTCGATGGGCAGTAATACTTTCGCTTCCCGTGGTCGTGATAGGTATGTTCTTTATGGATATGCCGTACGCAAATCCTATTATGTGGCTGTTTTCCACGCCAGTAGTTCTTTGGCTGGGCAAGGACTTTTTTGTCAACGCGTGGAAACAGGCAAAACATCGTTCCGCCAATATGGATACGCTTGTTGCGTTAAGCACGGGAATAGCCTACATCTTTAGTGTGTTTAATATGCTCTTTGCTGAATTTTGGCATCAGCGTGGCTTGCATGCACATGTGTATTTTGAGGCCGCCTCAGTCGTCATTGCTTTTATTTTATTGGGTAAGCTACTGGAAGAGAAGGCTAAAGGTAACACCTCATCCGCCAATAAAAAGCTAATGGGCCTGCAGCCTAAGACGGTGATGGTCATTCAATCGGATGGAACAGAGCGTCAGGTCGCTATAGAAGCCGTTAATACTGGCGATATTATTCTGGTGAAACCAGGGGAGAAGATCGCCGTTGATGGGGTTGTTATCAGCGGAAATTCCTATGTTGACGAAAGTATGTTAAGCGGAGAGCCGGTCCCTGTTTTAAAAATGGGCAATGAGCAGGTATTTGCAGGGACGATCAACCAGAAGGGCAGTTTTCAGTTCAAAGCTACAAAAGTTGGCCGGGAAACAATGCTTGCCCAAATCATTAAAATGGTACAGGATGCACAAGGAAGCAAGGCCCCTGTGCAAAAACTGGTCGATCGAATTGCTGCTGTATTCGTTCCTATTGTCATTGGTATTGCTATTTTAACTTTTCTACTGTGGTTTACTTTAGGTGGAGAAAACCATCTGGTACAGGGTTTAATGGCGGCAGTAACGGTTTTGGTTATTGCTTGTCCTTGCGCACTAGGTTTAGCAACTCCCACAGCAATCATGGTTGGAGTGGGTAAGGGAGCTGAGCAGGGTATTTTAATTAAAGATGCGAAAAGTCTGGAGCTGGCCAAAAAGGTAAATACAGTTGTTTTGGATAAAACCGGCACCATTACGGAAGGAAAGCCTGTGGTCACTGACCTTTATTGGAAAAATGATGAGGATAGTTTGAAAGGTATCTTGTTGAGCCTGGAGAAACAGTCAGAGCATCCATTGGCAGAAGCTGTAGTCGGGTATTTTAAAGATGTAAAAGCTACTCCAGTATCCTTTATCGAAAGTATTACTGGGAAAGGTGTTAAAGGCAGTGATGGAATCGAAACGTACTCTGTAGGTAATCGCAGGTTGTTGGATGAGAATGGGATTACAATTCCGACGGATTTGATGGAACATGGCACCCAGTGGGAAAATCAATCCAAAACAGTGATATGGTTTGCCAACAGTCATACTGCGTTAGCGGTAATAGCCATTGCGGACCGGATTAAGGAAACTTCTGTACGTGCCATCAAGGAGATGCAGGCCATGGGCATTGAGCTATATATGCTGACTGGTGACAACGAGGCTACGGCTAGGGCCATTGCCGCGGAAACAGGTCTTCAGCATTACAAAGCGGAAGTATTGCCAGAGCACAAAGCTGATTTTGTTAAAGAATTGCAGCAAAGAGGGCAGGTGGTCGCTATGGTTGGGGACGGTATTAATGACAGTACAGCCTTAGCAACGGCCGATGTCAGTATTGCAATGGGGAAGGGAAGTGATATTGCAATGGATGTAGCAAAAATGACAATTATTTCATCTGATTTGACGAAGATACCGCAGGCCATTCGACTTTCGAAACAAACGGTCGCGACGATTAAACAAAATTTGTTCTGGGCGTTTATTTATAATTTAATTGGGATTCCCCTCGCTGCAGGTATTCTGTATCCATTCAATGGTTTCCTTTTAAACCCGATGATAGCTGGAGCTGCAATGGCATTGAGTAGTGTAAGTGTTGTCAGTAATAGCTTGCGACTTCGCTGGAAAAAATAGCTAACTATGGTTGAGGTCTAGACCTCATCTTAAACGGTAAATATTGCAAAACAAAATAGAAAAACTGTAAGTACAACCCATCGAATTAAAGGGATATTTGTATAGATAATTAAATAGATTAATAACATTAAAATTAAATAACATGGAAAGCAAAGAATTCCAATTTAAAACAAACCTTACTTGTGGGGGATGCGTGTCCAAAGTAAGCGCTGATCTGGATAGTGTAGACGGTATCTATGAATGGAATGTTGACACCACAAATGCAGACAAAATTCTGACTGTAAAAGCTGAAGGCGTTTCGGAGGAAGAAATCATTGAAATTATCAAAAAGAAGGGCTTTAATGCGACGGCCTGCTCCGCCTAATTGTTCAATAAATCTATAGAACCCCATAAAAACACCCTAAAAGTTTTCTCCAACCTTTAGGGGTTTTTTATGGGGTATTGTGATGAGACTAAACCGAGCTTAGCTTTCTGTTAATTAAATTGGATAAACATATCTTTAAAATTTAGTATCATTATAGAAAATTGGCGAATAATATCTTGTCCTATATTTGCATACACGGTTTCATTCTTAATCTTAGATTTTAATAGGCTTATATTTTTAAGAGCGATCGGTTTATCGCTAATATGGAATGTATGTTGTATAACAAATCCGTCATATTCAACTTGACCGCCTGCGCCTCCCATGGCGACCTTGGTCGGTATATCCTGTTTTTCGATATGTTGTTTGTAGGTTTCGTAAAATGGTGCATAAAGGATTGTTTTTTCAGCTCCTGTATCAAAAGTATAGTGCTTTCCATCAATGGCAATAAGCGGTGATAACCCATCTATTGCAAGATTCGATGCTTTCCATGAAACTGTAGGTCTCTTGGGTACAATGAAAAAATCGTCCTGTGTAAGCTGTACTTCTTGCAGTGCTTCAATAACAGGGAAGCCTATTATACCATTGATCTGATAGCCAATTTGCGGGATACAAAGTGCGCTGTCTGGGAAAACCAGGAATATTGCGTTTGAAATGTTGATGCTACCAAGTTTTAATTGTTTACAAACGGCCAAATCGGCTTTGATAAAAACACCGGTAATGGCGTCTACATCAATATCTGCACGGATAAGATCCATATGAAGACGTTTGGCCACGGACTCTGTGACTGTCGATAGGTTTGCTCCGGTATCAAATATAAAACTTGCCGTATCGCCGTTGACTGTTAGTGTTAGATTCTTCAACCCGGCTTTATCTTTCGTCATTTTAAGACGGGTATCGGCGTTGATTTCTATAAGCTGTGGCCGCACATGTTCAAGTGCTGACCAGATTTTTAGATTGTTTCTGAGATCCGCTCTTGTATCTGTTGACAGCAAAGGATCGAAGTCGAGTAGGATTTTCTGGGTTGTCTGTTTTGCCCCCGCGTAATCTTTCAGTTTGACAAAATTATCTTCCTGAACACGCCATAATTTTAGTCGCAGTGTGTCGGGTAATTCTTCTGTTGCTGCGCTCAATAGTGCTATTTTTTTGTTTGAAGCGATGGGTTTGTTAAAGGCGTTATCGAGTATTGCCAAAATAAAAACTTGCTCATTGGCGTTTAAGAAAGGTTTATTTACCCTAAACAGGTCGCGGGCAGTGAAGAAATCTTTTGATGCTATTAGCTGATATAGCCTGTTGAATTTAGTTGAGGAGGATTGTCCGAAATTAAGCTGGATGGTGATGAATAACAGGAAACATATTGATACGCATTTTTTGAAATGATTTGCTGGGAGATTCATGGTGTATTCAATTAATTGTCTTTTGGTCAACGATATGTTCACGCTCTTAAATGTCGGAAAAGTTCTTGTTAATTTTTTAATTTTATTGTTGCTTATTTTGTTATTGATCAATGGTTTATGTTGTGGAGTTGTGTGTAATACTTGTGGTCTTGAATAATTAAGGTTAAATTAGCTAATGTTTTGAGAAATTTCTCCCAGAAGGATTGGATAGGCGAGGTCTCCGCGATTGGTGGACAGTAATATATTTGTAAATAGCATAATTTAATGAAACAGAAGACGATGAATATTAGGTATAATAAAGGAATTATTTTTTTTGGTCTTGCGGCTTTATCGACCAGTTTATTTTTTGGCTGTGGAAACACAGGCACTAAAAATGAGGCCAAGGCCGAAAAGGTAGAGGGACCTGCTGAAGCTATTGCTGACACTGCAACCACAACGCAGGAGTTATCTTTTAAGGATAAAGAGGGTAAGGTTCTTCAATTAAGTGCTTTAAAAGGTAAGGTCGTGTTTATTAATTTCTGGGCGACCTGGTGTCCCCCATGTATTCATGAACTACCTTCTATTGACCAGCTTAGGCAATCGCTTAAAGATAATAAAGATATCGTTTTTCTCATGGTAGATGTTGATGGCGACATAGAAAAGTCTTCAGCATTCATGGCCGAAAACAAGTATGATCTACCACTTTACATAGCAGCGGGTGAAATTCCTGCAGAATTCTTAGGACAGTCCATACCAACAACGGTTATCTTGGATAAAGCGGGTAAGATCGTAGAGCGTCTGGAAGGAAGCCGTGACTATGGGGCCCCTGAGATAAAAAAAGCATTGGAGGATATCGCGAGCGGTAGCTAAAGCTCGAAGGTTGTGATCACTATTTTATATAGCTGGAGAATAGAATTTGAAAAGAAAAACATTATTTTCGCGGTGTCAAGTTAATTTATAGCTATGTCCGAACTTCAAGAGCAGACTGCAGTCAGAACGACTTATTTTAGTATTGTAGGTAATGCATCACTGGCATTATTAAAATGGTTAGCTGGTTTCTTTGGAAACTCTTATGCGCTGATAGCGGATGCAATTGAGTCAACGGCAGATATTTTCTCTTCATTTCTAGTGCTCCTCGGTTTAAAATATGCGCAACGACCTGCCGACGACAATCACCCTTATGGCCATGGTCGGGTAGAACCACTCATTACATTTATTGTCGTTGGTTTTCTTATTGTTTCTGCAACCATAATCGCTTATGAAAGTATTGAGAATATAGGAACGCCACATGACCTGCCAAAGCCTTGGACCTTATTTGTTCTGGGTGGGATCATTGTGTGGAAAGAGATTTCTTATAGGATCGTTATGAAGAAAAGTAAAGAAACTAATAGTTCTTCACTTCGTGCAGACGCTTGGCATCATCGAAGCGATGCGATAACGTCAGTTGCAGCTTTCATTGGGATATCTATTGCATTGTTGCTCGGAAAGGGATATGAAAATGCGGATGACTACGCGGCATTATTTGCCGCTGGATTTATACTTTATAACTGTTACCATATTTTCAGACCGGCGCTTGGCGAGATCATGGATGAAAATGTATACAATGAGGTCATTGACAATATCCGGCAAGAAGCATTAAAAGTAGATGGGATAAAAGCCACGGAAAAATGTTTTGTCCGCAAATCGGGGGCTAAATATCACGTCGATCTGCACGCTATTGTCGATAGTGAAATTACGGTAAGAGAAGGGCATGAGCTGGCGCATAAACTCAAAGACCACTTGGTTGCGCATATTCCTGATCTTGGTCATGTGATGATCCATATTGAACCGAACGAATGCCTTTGGGAATCAAATTAAAAATGGCAGCACCTATTATTTTTCTTGAACCGTGCTGCCATTTGATTGTTTAAAAACTTAGGTGTTTTCAGCTTCAAGCAATTGAATCTGCCATTTAATCTGATCCGCTTTAATAGGGTAATCGATATTATTTCTTAAGCTTTCATAAATGGCTTCAAACAGCTGATTGTAATCTCCTGTATGTGGCGTTACTAAAGACTCATGTTTTTGATTTGATACGTCTATCGTAACAAGTTTTCCCTCGAGGCCGGCTGGCTCAAGGCCATAAGATGGATCGTCGGGCAACATACCATCTAGCAATTGCTGTTCTTGCACATCCGTCATATTCTTGATAAAACTCCCTTTTGTACCATGTAAGACAAAGGCGGGCTGCGGAGAGGCGACAAGTAAACTGCCTGTTAAATACACGTTCAGTCCAGCTGGATAATAAAGATGATAGTGAAAATAATCTGCAACTTTAGAATCGGGTCTGTTGATGGATGTTGTCTTGGTAAATTTAACCGGTTTTCCAAAAAGTGAGATTGCCTGATCAATAAGGTGCGGACCTAGGTCATAAGTGATACCATTGGAAATATACTGCGTATCTTCCTTAAAGTATTTTTGTCCCAATTCCATTTTATAGCGATCAAATCTGAAATGCACTTCAATCAGCTTTCCTAATTCTCCACTTTCGATCACTTTTTTAATGTCTAAAAAGTGACTATCATATCGTCTGTTTTGATAGAAAAATAAGTCTTTTCCTTGTTTTTTGCTGATGGCAAGAAGCGTATCGAATTGTGTAGAATCATCAACGGCAGGTTTTTCTATCAAAACGTGTTTTCCTGCCTCTAGGGCGTCTTTTGCATATTGGAAATGGGTATAGTTTGGTGTGTTCACAATGACCAGTTCGATGCTTTCATCCGCTAGTAATTCAGTTATATTATCGTAGCTTTTTATTGCCGGATAAAATTCATGTGCGTTTTTTTTCGACCGTTCTACAACAGCGCTGAGATTGAAATGTGGATTGGTATGTATAAATGGCGCGTGAAAAACACGTCCTGACATGCCAAAACTTAGTATTCCTGTGTTAATTTGAGTGTGTTTCATGTTGATTTAAAATATTTTAGCGCAGTTTTGCTACTTGTTGGACTTCAATATAAAATTTAATGCTATTGCGTGCTTTTTTTGTCCGTGTTCGATTCTACAATGCGGTTTGCAAAGTGATGTGTTACGCCATCTTCTGTTGCTCGAAGACATACCGAACACAGTTGATAAAAAAGTGAATGTTCTACAACGCCTGTAATGAGTTTGATTTGTTTATTCAAATCAAAAATATCAGGCAGTTTAGAAAAATAAATGTCTGCCAGGAAATTACCTCTCTCAGATAGTAGAGGCCCCGATTTTTGTTCAGATTTTCGTAATACAATGTTTGATATCGCTGAAGAATAGCTTGATTTTAGTTCTTTAAGTACCGATAGCCAGGCGTCGGGAATAATTTCAACACATAGCGGATATTTTGTGGTCAGTTTATCGACCATCTTTGCGCCATCGACCAAGAGAATAAATTGCTTTGCCATATTCGCCATAATCTTTTCACCTGTATGTACGCCGCCGCCACTTTTGAACGCATTTAAATGAATGTCCACCTGATCACAGCTGTCAAAATAATAATCCAGCGTTGCTATGGTACTGTTATCAATACAAATAAGACCATTTTCTTGGAGCAGTATTTTGGTTTCCAAAGAAGGCGATGTAAATTTCAGGCTGGATTTAAAACTGACCCTACTGGCAATTAATTCAATGAAATAAGCTATTGTTGATCCAACACCTAGTCCAATGAATTGATCAGGTTCTAAAAGTTGAAGAGCAGCTTTGGCGGCTTCCTGTTTGAGATTGTTCATAAATGGTAAACTTATAAAATTGTAATACCTTGTTCGACATAAGGCTGCAAAATGCGATCAGAAGGATCCTTTTCTGTAATTAAATAACTGATATCAGATGCGCGGCATGTTAGAAAAGATGCCAGGGTATCGAGCTTATTGCTCGTTGTGGCAGCAACAATGTTCATTGAATTTTTACATAGTACTCTTTTGATAGCTGTTTCTTCGCGAGTTCTTGCCGTAAGTCCACGATAGGGGTCCAGGCTACATACACCTATGAAGCTGACATCCGCATATATTTCTTCAAAGGTAGAAATAGTTTGCTGTCCCTGCATCGTAAGAGATGATTTGCAGAAAGCGCCACCCGCGAAAATCAAGCTGATGTTTGGGAGGTTTGCAAGTATATTGGCTATTGGGAGACTATGTGTGACCACAGTAAGGTTTAGGCTATCTGGAATGTTGCCAGCAATTGCCTGTGTTGTTGTGCCACCGTCAAAAAAGACGACTTGATGATCTTTCAATAGTGTGATCGATTTTTCTGCTATGGCTTGTTTCTCCATAACATCAAGGTTATTTCGGTCGTATATATCGAATGGTAAGTTTGACCGTAAAGTGGCTCCCCCTCGAATAGCGCGGAGCAAGCCAGCGTCAGATAGTTCTTTAAGATCACGTCGGACGGTATGCTCAGAGACACCAAGTTCGGCCGCTAACTCTGTCATAACTAATTTCCTTTCCTTTTTGATTTTAACTAATATAAAATCGTGACGTTCTTCTTTGGATATCATGCTATAAATGTAGTGTTTTTGTGCTATATGCTGCAATATTTGCCATTATAATCGTTTTAGTATTGCGATATATTGCAATATTTCGAGTTATTTATCGTTGAATTGTTTATTTGTGTTTTTTAGTTTTGATCCCAATTCAATTTTGTTGAACTTGTTTTTGCGGTACTTTTTTCTATTAGCATTATATTTGTGAATGATCAATAATAGTTTCGATCGCTCTTCAGTGGTAACCAATTTATAATTTTCACTTTTACAGGCTGTTGTTTGCTACTACATGTAAAACCATAGAAATCAATTAAAATATGAATATTATCGTAAAAATTGCAGGCTCTATTCTGTTCGTCTTTTTATGCGGCTGCAGCGTGCAGCCTGCTGGAAAGCTTAAAAAAGAACAATGGGTATTAGGAGGCTTTGAACGGCCCAAAGGTGTCAATCCAATTATTGAGCCCGATACGAGTTCCGTATTTTATGATCCAATGCTGAAGAAAGAAATTCGATGGGAGGACAACGACACTTTTAATCCTGCTGCAGTAGTAAGGGGAAATAGTATCTATGTCATTTATCGTGCAGAAGATCGGACAGGAAAAGCTATTGGCCACCGGACCTCCCGATTGGGGTTAGCAGCTAGTGCTGACGGTATTCATTTTGAACGACTGAAAACGCCTATATTCTATCCGGGGCCTGATGAGCAGCAAGATAACGAGTGGCCTGGCGGGACAGAAGATCCTCGGATAGCACAGACTGAGGATGGGCGTTTTGTGCTATTTTATACCCAATGGAACCGAAAGGTACCGCGGCTTGGTGTAGCAATATCCACTGATCTGAAACACTGGACTAAATACGGTCCTATTTTTAAGAACTCGAGAAATAGGCGCACTCTAGTCAATGAACCGCATAAATCGGCTTCTATTGTGACTACATTGAAAGGTAACAAACAGGTTATAGCTAAAATCAATGGGAAATATTGGTTGTACTGGGGAGAACATGGTGTTTATGGCGCCACATCCGATAATTTGATTGACTGGGAACCCGTAACAGATAATAGAGGTACACTGAAAGCCTTCATTTCGCCGAGGGATGGTTACTTTGATAGTTCGTTGACAGAGTGCGGTCCTCCAGCAGTTTTGACTGATAAAGGAATTGTATTGCTATACAATGGTAAGAATCATGCTGAGAAAGGGGATGTGCGTTTTAATAAAAATACCTATTCCGCTGGACAGGTTTTATTTAGTCCACGAGATCCGACAAGCGTATTGGCTCGAATGGATGTTCCGTTTTTACGCCCCATGGAATCTTTCGAAAAAAGTGGACAATATATAGATGGAACGGTTTTTATCGAAGGATTGGTCTTTTTTAAACAAAAATGGTTTTTATATTATGGTTGTGCGGACTCTAAAGTTGCTGTGGCTATTTATGATCCGCGCCATCCAGGGCTTATGGATCCTGTGCCTGAACTGTAAAAGGGAAGAAGTTGCCTTTGAAGCTTGTTCGGATGATGGGTAGCTGGTCAAGGAGCATTTGTTTAGTTGGCTGAGAACTTATCAAATTAAAAAAGGCAGATCATTTGATCTGCCTTTTTGGGTAAGTAATCGGGCTCGAACCGACGACCCCTAGAACCACAATCTAGTGCTCTAACCAACTGAGCTATACCTACCGTGATTTTGATGATACAAAAGTACGATTAAACCCTATTCCCTCCAAATATTTGACTGAAAAAAAACAGCGTTTAAAGCCAACTGGGTGAAGATTAGTTTATTAAATTTTAATAAAAAACATCTAAAGGGTTGCATTTCGATAATGCCATGCATTTGGCTGCTCCAAATTTGTCATTTGTGTCCAATTTTTAATAAAAAAGGCGGTTACTATTAAAGAGACCGCCTTTTTTATTAGAAGGAATACCCTTAAATCATTTCTACACTTCTCTTCACAAAAGATGTCAGATCTGCTCCAGACAATAAACCTCTGGATAAGAGTGCTAAATCAAAAGCTTGTTTTGCCAGTTTTGAACCTTCTTCGTCTGATGACGATAAAATTCTTTTGATCAGCGGATGGTTCCCATTGACTGTTACCTTATAATTATCGGGCAATGAACCATAAAAATTCATGCCACCACCTGTCTTGGCCATATCTTTCATTCGACGCATAAATTCATCAATTGTTACCGATACAGGCAGGTCACTTTCATTTAACGCGTCAACTTCAACTTTCATATCTTGGCGCGAAATTGCTTTTTCGAAAACCTCCAGCGCTTTTTTGGATTCTTCTTCTGAAAGGGCCAATTCAACCTTTTCATCTTTTTGGATCAACTTATCGATAACGTCAGCATCTACACGTTTCAGCTGTACCTTATCGCCGCCCTTTTGCTCTAAATAAGCTGCAAAGTGTGTATCCAATGGCCCATCAAGCATCAAAACATCATAACCTTTGTTTAATGCTGTTTGGATAAAGCCATCTTGTTGAGCGGCGTCATGTGTATATAAGTAGACAATGTTACCATCTTTATCTACCTGGATATCTTTGACCTTTTCGTAATACTCTTTAATGGTGAAGCTTTGGTTACCTGTGTTTTTTACTAAACAGAAGTCATTTGCTTTTTCAGCAAATTTCTCATCGCTAAGCATACCGTATTTGATAAATAAACCGATATCCGTCCATTTCTCTTCAAATCCCTTACGGTCGGTCTTAAATATTTCGTTCAATTTGTCAGCCACCTTTTTGGTGATATAACTGTTGATTTTTTTTACGTTACTGTCTGCCTGTAAAAATGAACGGGATACGTTTAACGGAATGTCCGGTGAATCAATTACCCCATGAAGTAACATCAAGAATTCAGGAACAATATCTTTCACCTCGTCGGTGATAAACACTTGTCGAGAATAGAGTTTAATTTTATTACGCTGGATTTCCAGTTCATTTTTAACTTTAGGGAAGTAGAGGATACCTGTCAGGTTGAATGGGTAATCAACATTGAGGTGTATCCAAAACAAAGGTTCATCCATTGAATATGGATAGAGTTCGCGGTAGAAGGCTAGATAATCTTCGTCTTTTAATTCAGACGGTGATTTTGTCCAGGCTGGATTGGTATTATTGATGATATTATCTACCTCTACAGATTTGTATTTTGGTTTTCCTTCTTCGTCTTCACCGTCCTGTTCAGAATTTGTTTTGGTGCCAAAACGGATTGAAACAGGAAGAAATTTAGCATACTTATCTAAAATGTCCTGTAGTCGTGCCTGGCTTAAAAATTCTGTTGATTCTTCATTAATATGTAAGATGACGTCGGTACCACGTGTGGTTCTTGAGCCCGTAGAAATTTCGTAAGATGTACTACCATCGCAAGTCCAATGAGCCGGTTCTGCGCCATCTTGATAGGATAAAGATTGGATTTCTACGGTATCGGCTACCATAAATGCGGAATAGAAGCCTAAACCAAAGCGACCAATGATTTCATTTGCGTCATTTGCCTCCTTGAATTTTTCCATGAACTCTGTTGCTCCTGAGAAAGCGATCTGGTTGATGTATTTTTTTATTTCATCGGCTGTCATACCAATACCATTATCGGAAATAGTGATGGTCTTGGCCGCTTCATCAAATTTTACGTCTACAATCAATTCTCCTGTTTCCCCTTGGTATTGACCCAAAGAAGCCAGACGTTTGATTTTTTGAGAAGCATCAACGGCATTAGATACCAGTTCACGCAAGAAAATTTCATTATCAGAGTATAAGAACTTTTTGATTACGGGAAATATATTCTCCGTGTGAATTGAAATACTACCTTTTTCTGGATTCATAATTTGTATGTCGCTATTTTAATTTTATGATTTGTTTAAAACATACAATCAGTGTTCCAAATCGTCCCTACAGGACATGATGGCAGAAAACCGCCTATTTTGTCATAGGCTCATTCGGTGATTTACGGACTCGTAAAGCAAACTGTCATATAGCGTAAGTCCCTTTCGCTAATTTAGACCTGGGCTCTGTGGGAAGTTGGCGACATGTGCATATTTGGGACCTAATCCAATGATGGCATCCTTCCATAGCAATTCGCCATTACCTTCAAAAATGAGCTGTTGGTGGTATTTGTTTTGTACAGCCCAGCTATTTTCTTTGATTTCGCCGTCCAACTGACCGGCAGACCATCCAGAATATCCGATAAAGAATTTTAATTCGTCAGGTTTTATGCTATCGGTTTGTATGGCTTCAATAAGCTTTTCTTCATCGCCTCCAAAATAGATTCCAGGAGCCACTTCCTCGCCACTTAGCAGTAAATCAAAACGGCTATGTACAAAAAAAAGACTTTCCTGAGCCACAGGACCACCGACGTAGATGGGGAAATTGCAATTCGGTATAGATTCCAATAATTGGCCTATGCGAACATTGGTTTGATTATTTAGGACAAATCCGAGGGAACCCTCTTTATTGTATTCACATAACAATATCACGGATCTGAGGAATCTAGGGTCTAGCATAAATGGCTCGGAAATCAATAGACTTCCTTTTTGTGGGTTTAGTTCGGTAAACATATAGCGCGAATTTTAATTATTTATTGAATTTAATCTTTTTTATTTAATCTATGCGAGATTTGTGCCAAAATTGAGATTTTGTCAATTTCTACTAACTTTATAGAGAAAAAGCAATGATTTTAGTAAGTTTGTGGGATATAAAACAGGTTTCTATGTCCATTCAACATAAAGATATTGCAGCAATCAGACAGGATTACGTATTAGGTAGCCTATCTGAATCGGATGTGGATCGTAATCCAGTCCACCAGTTTAAAAAATGGTTTGATGAGGCTATTCACAGCGAGGTAATCGAGCCTAATGCCATGGTGCTTTCAACGGTGTCATCCGATCAATTACCTTCCTCGCGAGTTGTTTTATTGAAGGACATTGTAGCTGAAGGACTGGTCTTTTTTACAAATTATGAAAGCCGTAAAGGGGAAGACATGAAAGCGAATCCGCATGTTGCCATGTTGTTTTTTTGGCCTGAATTACAAAGGCAGGTCCGAATTGAAGGTGTTATTGATTTTGTAAGTGAGGCCGATTCCGATGAATATTTCCAATCGCGCCCAAAAGCAAGCCGTATCGGTGCACTAGCATCCCCGCAGAGCCATGAAATCCCCAACCGTAGTTTTTTGGAAAACAGGGTGGAAGCACTCGAAAACCAATACAATGGAAGCGATTCTGTACCGAGACCGTCACATTGGGGTGGCTATCTGTTGAAACCGATTTATTTTGAGTTTTGGCAGGGGCGTGCAAGCCGGCTACATGATCGCATAGTCTATAAAAAGGTGTCGGATTCCTGGAAGATTACGCGTATAGCTCCATAAATATGACATTTGACGAAATTAAATCGATGCTTGTTTCCAAATTTGGAACTCAACTTATTCTTAAAGAAGATCGCAACGGGCTGCAGCCTGCACTATTTATAGATAAAGCAGATATTGTAGCCGTTTGTTTATTCCTCCGGGATACAGAAGGCTTATATTTTGATTTTTTAAGCAACCTTACTGCAGTGGATTATCAAACGCATTTTAGCATTGTCTACCATTTAAATTCCTTGCCGTATCAACACAGTTTGGTCTTAAAAGTTGAGTTGTCTGGTCATCGTTCGCTGGATGAACTACCGGAGATTCCTTCGCTTACTTCGGTGTGGCGCACGGCAGACTGGCATGAGCGCGAAGCATTTGACCTGATGGGGATTTATTTTGAGGGACATCCGGACCTTAGAAGGATTTTGCTGCCTGACGATTGGGAGGGCTATCCTTTACGGAAGGATTATGAGGAAGCGGAGAAATATCATGGCATTCATATTAATTGATAGAAATGGCGAATCCAAAATATAAAGAGGCATTACTGCGCTATGAAAAACACCTTACAGAGATCTCAAGTCAGGAAATGGTGTTGAATATGGGACCTCAGCACCCTTCGACACATGGTGTGCTTCGGTTACAACTGATTACAGACGGAGAGATCGTGAAAGAGGTTGTTCCACATTTGGGTTATCTGCATCGTTGTTTCGATAAGCATGCTGAATCGTTGAATTATGCAAAAACAATTCCTTTTACTGATCGCTTGGACTATTTGGCTTCGATGAACAATAGCCATGCTTTCGTTATGGGAGTTGAACGTATGCTTGGCCTTGACAGCAAAATACCTAAAAGAATAGAGTACATTCGGGTTTTGGTCTGTGAACTCAACCGAATAGCATCCCACCTGATTGCTATTGGTACATATGGTATTGATATCGGTGCCACAACGCCATTTTTGTGGTGTTTTCGGGATCGTGAACATATCATGAATATGTTGGAATGGACCTCAGGTTCCAGGATGCTGTACAACTATATCTGGGTAGGCGGGTTATTTTATGATTTGCCCGTTGGCTTTGAAGAGCGCTGTACAGAATTTATCACGTATTTCAAACCTAAATTGGTCGAACTGGATGAGATATTGACACAGAACCAAATATTTATTTCCCGTACGGCTAAAATAGGTGTACTTCCTGCTGATGTTGCTATAAATTATGGTGTATCGGGACCTATGCTGCGTGCTTCGGGAATAAAATGGGATTTGAGACGCATAGATGGTTATTCTGTCTACCCAGAAATTGATTTCGAGATACCTGTGGGAAAAGGTGAAATGGGGGTAATCGGTGATTGCTGGGATCGTTATAAAGTTAGGGTGGACGAGGTCAAGGAATCGGTTCGCATTGTCGAACAATGCCTTGAACGACTACAGAAAGACTTTAAACGTACGGCCGAATTTGATCCGCGCGCTTTGGTCCCGAAGAAAGTGAATCTGAAAGCTCAGGACTACTATGTCCGTGCTGAAAATCCGAAAGGAGAATTAGGGTTTTATTTTGTCACAAAAGATAAATCAGATATCCCGTTGCGGGTCAAGTCAAGGGGCCCAAGCTTTAATAACCTTTCCGTGATTTCAGAACTTGGAAAAGGGGTGCTGATTGCTGATTTAATTGCGATCCTAGGATCGATTGATATCGTTTTGGGAGAGGTTGATCGTTAGACTGCGGTAGTGTGCATGTTTTATAAACGATTTAGCAAAATAAAATAGAGATTGTATTGAAAATGTTGCATGAAAACGCAATTAAATTTGTAATTGAAAGCAATTTTCATCATATTTGCAGTCTCATAATTTAAGTTTATAATTGGTTAATGAAAGCTCGTTACTCCCAAAGTAACGGGCTTCTCTTTTTTATAGCGTGCAATCTATTGATGCTGTGTATTTATGATACTGGTGTGTTGGTTTGAGCTTGAAGGGTTTACTGCCTTTTCTCGCGAGTATTGTTGATTATCCTGTAGATTTCATCGAATTCCTGTACTAGAATTTAACGTAAATGATTACCTTTACTGGTCTTAAATATAAAAAAGTGACGGATAGTTTAGTTATCATTCCAACATATAATGAAAAGGAAAATATTGAAAAAATCATTCGCAAAGTTTTTTCCTTATCACACGCATTTGATATTCTAATTGTAGACGATGGTTCGCCCGATGGGACGGCTACAATCATCAAGAATTTACAGGTTAATGAATTTTCTGGCCGTTTGTTTATCGAAGAGCGAATCGGGAAGCTGGGTTTAGGAACAGCGTATATCCATGGATTTAAATGGGCGCTATCCCGCGAACATTACCGCTATATTTTCGAAATGGATGCAGATTTCAGCCACAATCCAGAGGATTTACTTCGTTTACGGCAGGCTTGTGCGGATGGTGCAGACATGAGCATAGGTTCGCGTTATATCAAGGGCGTGAATGTTGTCAATTGGCCGATGAGCCGTGTGTTGATGTCCTATTTTGCTTCAGTATATGTTCGTTTTATAACAGGAATAAATATCCAGGATGCTACCGCAGGATTTGTTTGTTTCACCAGGGAAGTCCTGAGGACAATCCCACTCGAAAAGATTAAGTTTGTAGGGTATGCTTTCCAGATTGAAATGAAATTCACCGCCATAAAATATGGCTTTGATGTAGTCGAAGTACCCATTATATTCACAGATCGGACCGAAGGCACATCAAAGATGAGCACAAGTATCTTTAAGGAAGCTTTTTTTGGAGTTATCCAATTGAAATTAGGAAGTATCGGAAAGCGGTACAAGAGAAATTAAAAGATCGCTACAATGAACGAGAATTTAGATCCAAATCCAGGGCGTCTGAGCAACACAGATCGTGATATTGAACGGGCATTGCGGCCTCAGGCTTTTGAAGATTTTACAGGTCAGGCTAAAATATTAGAGAACCTCAATATTTTTGTGAAGGCAGCCAGGCTGAGAGGCGAGGCGCTGGATCACGTTTTGCTACATGGCCCCCCAGGCTTAGGAAAGACGACCTTATCCCATATCATTGCTAATGAGATGGGTGTTGGCATTAAAATTACTTCGGGACCTGTATTGGATAAACCGGGTGATCTTGCAGGATTATTGACAAATCTCGAAGAAGGGGATGTCTTGTTTATCGATGAGATCCACCGTTTAAGCCCTTTAGTAGAAGAATATCTCTATTCGGCAATGGAAGATTTTAAAATCGACATTATGCTGGAAACAGGACCGAATGCACGGTCTGTGCAGATCTCCCTTAATCCGTTTACCCTAATCGGGGCAACAACGCGATCAGGACTTTTGACAGCCCCTTTGCGTGCACGCTTTGGAATTAATTCCCGCCTACAATATTATGATGCGAAACTCCTGACAACTATCGTGTTGCGTTCGGCACATATCTTAAACACACCGATTTCTGATGAAGGTGCCTATGAGATTGCACGAAGGAGCAGAGGTACACCCCGGATAGCCAATGCTTTACTGCGCCGTACACGGGATTTTGCACAGATAAAGGGTAACGGAAGCATCGATAAAGAAATAGCGAAATATGCTTTGCACGCGCTTAATGTGGATGAAAATGGTTTAGACGAGATGGACAACAAAATCTTAACGACTATTATAGACAAATTTAAAGGTGGACCTGTCGGTTTAAAAACTGTAGCCACAGCAGTTGGGGAGGATGAAGGTACGATTGAGGAAGTCTACGAACCCTTTCTGATTCAAGAAGGATACATTATGCGGACCTCGCGGGGTCGCGAATGTACAGAGGCTGCTTATAAGCATTTGGGCCGTGTCAATCACTCGAAAGGAAATACATTGTTTTAATCGCGAATAGAAACGATACTTTAACTTTTCTGCTGAATAATTTTATTGGTCCGGCTCATTAGGGCTGGACTCGGTTTTGTTCGTTGAAAATAGCTTATCTGAGCCTGTAACTCCTCATGTATCCAAGGGTACTTTTTTCGTAGGTTATTTAAGATGTCCAGGCAGTTGACCAATACAGCGACAGGACATGCAGGTTCGATCATCCATTGGAAGGAATGCTCGATAATTTCTTCTTCTATCTCATTTTGAAGTGTATATTCTTTATTTTTTTTAGACGTTAAAAATAATAGAATTTTAGTATAGCTTCTAAGACAACTCCAGTTTTTTTGTTTTTTTAAATTGTTCAAAAATTGCGGGAGAACAGATTTTAGCAACGCTGTATTCTTTAAAACGATGGTTTCAAATACCCATGCGGCGCGAAAGGCAACCTTTTTATCCTTCTCTAAGGAGATGTTCAGCAGATCAGCCAGGGTTATTCCTTGGAGCATCTCCAAAGAAAAATCCGTTACCTCGAAAGATCTCAAGGTAACGGATAAAAATGCTAATTTTTCATTGTAGGTCATGTAACCGTTATTTTTGTGGCTTTTCTCGATTCATTTCAGTCATGTCAACTTCGTTCATCTTGGAATCACCCAATAGATATTGGCTAAAGTAATCGCCCATTTTCCAGAAGAAATACTCCGTCATATCGCCAAAGCCATGTCTTTGTCCAGGTAATAGCAGGAAATCAAATCTTTTGTTAGCCTTGATCAATGCGTCTACCATGCGAATTGAATTTGCCGGGTGCACATTGTTGTCAATGTCTCCTGTAGCGATAAGTAGTCTGCCTTTTAGGTTTTTTGCGAGCTCTGTATTTTTATTGATTTGGTAGGAGAATGTTGTATCGCCTTTAGCCGATACTTTTTCTGTCACCCCATGATGACGCTCACTCCACCAGCGGTTGTAAATCTGATTTTCATGGTTTCCGGCGCCAGACACCGCAACTTTAAAGAAGTCAGGGTAAACAAGCATCGCCGCTGTAGACATAAAACCACCGCCGGAGTGACCAGTTATACCAACGCGGTTAATGTCGATGTATTTATAACGATCTGCGAGCTGTTCCGCCGCTACTTTTTTATCTTCCAAACCATAATCGCGCAGATTGCCATATCCATAGGTATGATACCATTGCGAACGTGAAGGATGTCCACCACGGTTACCAACTGTGATGACGATAAAGCCAAACTGCGCTAGCCTATCGATTCTGTCCATGCTTCTTCCAAAGGATTTATTGACAGCTTCGGTTTGAGGCCCAGGGTATACATATTCCACAATTGGATAAGTTCTGGTACTGTCAAAGTCAAATGGTTTGTACATGACCCCATAGAGATCCGTGGTGCCATCCCCAGCTTTCACTTTAAAAGGTTCTGGAAATTTGTACCCGGCAGCAAATAGCAAGGATAGGTCAGCTTTTTCCAGTGTCATTATTTTCTGTCCATTGCTATTGTATAAGACGGATTCAGGAGTCGTGTTTACTCTGGAGGAATTATTGACAAAATATCGGGAAGATTCGCTCACTTCCACTTGGTGGTCAAAGTTTCCTGGATTCAATAATTTAATTCCGGAACCATTTGTATTTACACTGTACTGATGTAGATAATAGGGGTCTTCGTTTTTCTCACGTCCCGATGCTGTAAAGTATAATGTTCCGGAAGCAGGGTCAAAGCCGGTAATTTCCTCCGTATGAAAAGCTCCTTTTGTAATTTGATTAATCAATTTTCCATTTGTGTCGTAGAGGTAGTAGTGGCCCCAGCCATCTCTTTCCGACCAATGAACTAATTGCTTCTTGTTTTCGATCAGGAATGGTTTTTGAACATCCAGATATACATTGGAACGCTCCTGGATAATATTGTTTACCGTACCATTTATATTGACCTTTAGGAGATCAATTCGTTTCAGGTCGCGGCTAGAGCGTGAAATGTAAAACTCTTCGTTATTGCCCAGCCAATAGTTGGTAAAATAATCCTCTTTATAAGAATTTTTATCCGGGGTTTTTGTCCAGGTAGAGACGGTCTGATTTTTAAACGCAGCTATATTGATGCGGCGTGGAGTTTTTGCTGCCGCGTCGAAGATATATAGTTCAGTTTCTGTCGAATCGACTTCGCCTGGCATTTGGTATTTATAAGTTTCAAGTGTCGGCCGGGATGAGCCAACATTATTGATTACCCATAAGGGCTTTAGAGAACGGTTGTCCTTTCTGGTCAAGGTAAAATAACGTCCATCCGGAGACCAGCTGATCCATACCCGCTTGCGTTTAGTATCGTTGTCTTTATCTTTTTCCTCACCCGTAGTTGTGCTATATTCATCACCGCCCCAAGCATAATATTGCACCCCGTCTTTTGTTATCTGGTGCTCAACAATGGTGCTGTCTTTTTCATCCTTTACCGCTTTAAGATAGTTGGATTTGTCCATCCAATACAAGTTGTAATCTTTCGCAAAATAGACTGTATTGGTGTCAGGCGAGAATGTCGCCCAACCCAATGGCGGTTTTACCTTTGTCGAGTCGCTGATTTCTACCACAGACTGTGCTGCTAAGTCATATTCCAGATAAAATAGTTTCTTTTTGGTGGTATCGGACTTATTCTTGAGCTTTTGTATTTCATCTTTGGATTTTACGGTATCTTTGGTACTCTGAATCTGAAACCTCAATTTTTTCTCATCTTTGGTAAATCGAAGCCCCTGTAATTCCAGATGTTGGGCATCTACAGGATTTTTAACGATTTTAGTAATTTGAGCGGCGAGGTTGTCGTTATTGAAAAGAAGTTCTTTCTTTTTCAGCGCAGGGTTTACAATGTACCAGTTTCTTCCCTGCGGACTTGCGTAATCATACCAAAAGCGATCGGAAAAATTGATCCAATTTGGTTTGATGCTCGTCGAAAAAATCATTTTCTTTAATTTTTCAGGGGAGAATTTTGCAGCCAGCTGATAATTTGACTTTATAGGGGCTTCCTTCGCCTGTTGTGCAGCGCTAACATAGGGCAATAAGCTCGCCGCTAAGATTAAGTAGTACTTATGCATTAATAATATAGATAATTGTATAATAATGGTTCTGAACGTAAAAATATCTATTATTAGGTTCTTTTGCGAATGATTCGTGTAATAATCCTATGATGGATAGAAGTTTTCATTGAAATTGACCAGAAAAAGTTCCTTTGTTGCTCGGGTAACCCCAGTGTATAACCATCTTAAAAATTCAAGATCCAACATATCATCGTTTATATAGCCCTGGTCAACAAACACGATTGGCCATTGACCACCTTGTGCTTTATGGCAGGTAATTGCAAATGCAAATTTAATCTGAAGCGCATTATAATAGGGGTCTTTTTTGATTGCTTCGAGCCTGTCCTTCTTATCCATGATATCGGCATAATCCAAGGCAATCTCTTCGTAGAGAGCTTTTTGGCTTTCATAGGGCAGATTGGGGCCGTCTGTATAGAGGCTATCTAAGATAACGCGGCAGGTGATGGGTTCTATTTCGTCAATGTCTACAAATTCAAGTGTGACATCTGCAAATCGAAATCCATGCTGATCGTGGATGTTACTTACTTTTCGTACTTTGGCCATATCGCCATTTGCAATAAATCCATCGCCCATGTTGTTTTCCTGTAACCAGAAGTAGTTGTTTTTTACAACCATAATATAATCTCCGCCCGTCAGTTCCTCGTCCCGGAACAAAATTCGGTTCCTTATATTTTGGTTGTATAAATTTGCAGATCGATTTGAACGGCAGATAATCATGGTATTTTCGAGTCCATATTTGTCATATGCATAGTTTATACCTTCGATTAACCGTTCACCTGTCATTCTGTAAAGATCTTTAAATCCTTTTGTTATGAATTTTGGAAAAGGGAAGTCGTCTTGATCTTCTTCTGCCGAGGTTATCTCTTCGCGTATTTTGGTTGCATTGTACAATATACCGGAGTCTTTGGATTGGCGGACAACCGTGGTTAGCTCAAAAGGATAAACGCAAAGATGAAATTCACTTTCGAGATAGCTTGGGTTTAAGGCAGGACTATCCAGGAGTCCTACAGGAGGTAATTGAGCCGTATCTCCAACAAATAATAGGGTACAGTTCTTCCCCGATTGTACATAACGGATCAAGTCGTCCAACAGGCTTGCCGAAAATGCATTCACAGGTGCGTTGGATATCATTGAAGCTTCATCGATGATAAATAAAGTGTCTTCGTGCAGGTTCTCCGCCAAGGTGAAATCCAGCTGAAATGATACAGCAGATTTTTTTCGGTATATTTTTTTGTGTATTGTCAGTGCTTTGCGACCAGAATAATAGGTGATCACTTTTGCCGCCCTGCCTGTTGGTGCCAGCAGAACAGCCTTTTTCCGTAATGCAGGCAGCACTTTAACCAGCGCCGAAATTAATGTTGTTTTTCCCGTACCAGCGTATCCTTTAAGTACAAAGCAGGATTGCTTGTCAAAAGCGAGAAGAAATTCTTGCAATAATTCGAAAGCCTCCAACTGCTGTTCGGTGGCTTGCCATGGGAATTGCTGTATTAACAGATTTTTGATGAACACCCTCAAAGTTATTTAAAAGGTTTGTCTTATCCTCTAGAAAAAGCTATTTTTGCTCTAAGAAGTTTTAATTTTTACAATTCAGCGAATGAATTATATTTCAAAACAATTTAATATTCATTATTTACCGGAGTACAATCTTTTGGTCAAGGCTGGCTTTCAGAAGGATGTCTTGGCGGTGGTTGATAAAAAGTCGATCGCACCGATTTTGATCGAGTATCCGTCTGAGGAGCCAATTTTGGATGCCACACGGATTATGAGCCTTCCGTTTCGATTTGTCCGCGTTGTGATACCACATCAAACTTTTACGTTTATTCCAAAAGAATTTTTTCTGAGCGAAAATATCAGCGATTACCTACAGTTTTTAGGTACAACTGATCTTGAAAATACATTTAGCTATTCTTTAGATAATCTTAATTTAGTTGCTGTATACCAGTTTGATGGGCTTTTATTAAATAGGTGGAAGCGGTTGTTTCCTGATGCTGTTATACTTCCCGAATTTGCGGTTGTGCTTGATCGTGCCCAGGAGCGTGTATCTATTAGAGGGAGTGTGCTGGGGCTTCATTTTGTAGCTGAAAATACAGTTGATTTTTATCTGTTTAAAAACGGGGTTTTTCAGCTTTATAATAGTTTTGAAATTCATAATCTTGATGATATCAGCTACTATGTCCTTAATATTTTAACACAATTCAATCTAGGGGACTCCATCAATAAAGTGCTCCTTTCAGGAGAAATTCCAAATGAATCCTATTATAAACGTATCTCTACTTATGCGGGTGATATCGAAATATTGGATTTGAAGACAAAAGTCGTATTGGCGGATAGCGAGATCGAGTCAAATTTGACCCCATATAATGTATTGTTTGATTCTATACTATGCGAATAATCGGAGGTCGTTTAGGTGGTTTAAGGCTGAACCCACCAACCAATTTACCTGTGAGGCCAACCACGGATATCGCTAAGGAAGCGCTGTTTAATATTTTACAGAACCGACTGGATTTTGATAGTTTAAAGTGTCTGGATCTTTTTGCAGGAACAGGAAATATTAGTTTTGAGCTCGCATCGCGAGATGTGGAGTCAGTAGATGCAATAGATCTTCATTTCAAATGCGTGCAATATATCAATGAAACAGCCGGGAAGATGAAACTGGAGCAAATTAAAACAAGGAAAGCCGATGTATTTAAGTTTATTGCCAGTTGTAAGGATACCTATGATTTTATTTTTGCAGACCCACCTTATGATATTCCTAAATTGCCACAATTGCCAAAATTAATTTTTGAACAGGAATTGCTGCATGAACATGGGCTCCTTGTTGTTGAGCATCCGTCAACAAGACAAATGGAAGATCATCCAAATTTTATAGAAACTAGAAAATACGGGTATTCATCATTTTCTTTTTACGCTAAGACTATCTAATATGAAAATTGCTGTTTTTCCGGGCTCTTTTGACCCCTTTACATTAGCTCATCAAGATCTTGTTGAGAGAGCAATGCCGCTATTTGATAAAATTATTATTGCAGTGGGCTATAATGCCAATAAAAAAGGAATGTTAGATCATGACGAACGGGTAGATTCAATTAGCCGTGTTTTTAACGATGTGAGTAGGGTTGAGGTGCATAAATATAAAGGTCTTACAGTAGATTTCTGTAAGCAAGTTAAAGCAGGTTTTATATTGCGTGGGCTCCGAAATACCAATGATTTTGAATATGAAAATGCAGTTGCTCAAAATAATTTGTTGCTCAATAATGATGTTGAAAGTTATTTTTTAATGAGTAGATCTGGAAAGGCTCATATTTCTTCATCCATTGTTAGAGACGTGTGGTTTAATGGAGGAGATATCAGTGCGATGGTGCCTGTTTCCATTTTATCCTTACTGAATGAAAAAATAAGATAAGTTGCCTCGGGCTGAGAAAAAGTTATTGAAAAACAGGTGTTTATATTCGTTATCTAAATCATCTGTTTTCTTTATTTTAGAACAGCTCACTTTCTCCTATACGGTATAGCCAAATATTATTTGGTAACTTGATTAGTATATTTTTAATGTTCTTATTTTCAATATACTAGATTGTTTTTTTGTGCTTTTGGTCTAGTAATCGCTTGCTTGGTTTAAGAGGTAATACTCTTCCGGTGTCAGCTTTATTTCTACAGCTCTGCTAAGTTCTTCGAGCTGCTGGATACTAGTTGCACTCACTATAGGCGCTGTAACTGAAGGCCTGTGTAAACTCCAGGCTAACGCTATAGCGGACATGCTAGCTTGTTGTGTATGTGCTATCTCAGCCAAAACATCTAAAATGCGCAGGCCGCGGGTGTTAAACTTGTCTTTTAATGCGTCATAACGCTTGGCACCTTTGATGTCATCAATAGAGCGGTATTTACCCGACAGGAAACCACTGGCAAGTGAATAATAGCTGATGACGCCAAGATGATTATCGAGGGCCAATTGTTCATACTGCTCTTCGTATTTCATCCGGTCGTAAAGGTTATATTCGGGCTGAATAGCGATATAATACGGTAAATTGTGGTCTTCGGCTATACGAAGGGATTCTGAAATCCGTTCTGGACTTAGGTTGGAAGCACCGATCCATTTTATTTTTCCATTCTGTATCAGGTTATGATAAGCCTCCAGTGTTTCATCGATTCCAGTTGTCAGATCATCGTGATGAGATTGATAAAGATCGATTGTGTCTACATTCAATCGCAGGAGTGAATCTTCCACAGATTTAATAATATACTCTTTTTTAAGATTAGGTTTACTATTGTCTATTCGACGTCCGCCGACTTTTGTTGCAATCTGAATTTTATCGCGAATATCTCTTTTGCTGATCCATTTGCCAATGATTGTTTCTGATTCTGACCCACTGTGTCCCGGCACCCAATGTGAATAGTTGTTGGATGTATCAATAAGACTGAATCCCATATCGATAAAAGCATCTAACAGGGCGAAAGATTGTTTCTCATCGACGGTCCAGCCAAATACATTTCCACCGAAAACAAGAGGTTTGAATTCAATTTCACTGTTTCCGAGTTTTACTTTTTCCATAATCATTTGATTGTTTTCTGATTAAAAATACGTAAAAAAGGTCGTTTTCAATCGTTCTATAGGGAAATGAAAAGTTTTTTTAAAATTTTCTCATTCATTTTCAATGAGTTTTAAAAATGATCAGTATAGTGATTTGGAATAATAAAAACTTTACTTACTTTTGCATCATCCCAAACGGATATGCCCGGATGGCGGAATTGGTAGACGCGCTGGTCTCAAACACCAGTGGGAAACCGTGCCGGTTCGACTCCGGCTCCGGGTACTAAAGCTTCTCAATCGAGAAGCTTTTTTTATTTACTGACTATTTTTTATACTTAGCTCAGCGTAGTTTCGCGCGGTTCCTTATTCATTTCCAAAATGAATGGTCTTATTCTTCTGGTTCTAAAACTTTTTTCCATTAAAATGTAATAGAAATAAAAAACACCACAATACAGCGTATTATGGTGTTACATGAATATGTGGTTTGATTAGTTTTTTGCTAAGACCATTTCTGGTTCTTCTTTTCCGCCATGACAGGTTTTACAGGAAATAGCTTTGGCAGGCGAGCTATCCCAGCTTCGATTAAAATACTTTTTGTTTATCTTTTGGGTCATCTTAATCATCGCTCGTCCAATCTCTTTTTTGTGGTTATCATCACTCGCAAAATCCATTTTTTTGGGATCTTCCTTCGACGGTGCATGACAGAAACCACATTTTACACCCAATGCGACATTAAATTCCTTCATAGTGGAAATTAATTCATCGTGGGAGATATTTTTGGGAAGAACTTTGAGATTAGTCGGTTTTGGTTCTTCTTTAGGTTTTTCCTGTTGGAAGCTAAATGCACTCAAAGCAATGGCAATAGCAAACACAGATGCAATTGCACCTAATTTATTTATTTTTTTCATTTCTCTTTTCCTTTATGCTTACCTAAATATAGGGAGAAAGAGATAATTTTCAAACAGAAAATGAAGTTAATATGACAATTTAGATTGATTATTATTTACGTACTGCATTATCCACAACCCAAGATTGGCTATTGGATTGATAATTAATTTTCAGCAACTTTCCTTCGATCTTCACGTCTTTTAAGAGTGTTGTATCAGTAGAAGTCCAAGTGCTATCATTGGTTTTATCAAATCGAACGCCTGTAATATTTGGGATGCCTGTGAAAAACTCAATTTTATAAGTATCGGTACCATCACGAAGCACCCGTATCAGGCGATTATCCCGGTCCACTTCAATGGAATTGCCTTGGTATTTAACACGACCGATAAAGCTGCCGGAAGCGTCCGCAGCACCACCTGTATTTTCATTTTTTTTACACGAGATAAATAAGATAACGAATAAAAGGGGCGAGACTAAAGGCTTAAACAACTTCATGTGTGTAATTTTTGTGCTAAAATAAGCTTTTTTGTCCAAAATCTCAATTGATCAATCCAGAAATGATGTTAATGGTCAATGCAACGACAAACGTATTTAAAGCAAAGGAGAGGAGGCCATGAAATAATGCTACTCTTCTTATTTTTTTTGACGATATTTCCACATCAGATACTTGAAAGGTACAGCCCATCACAAATGAAAAATAAGCAAAATCTAAATAATCTGGATGGTCATCTCCTGGAAACTCCAGTCCAGCTCCATTTGCGTGATGTTCGTAGTATAATCGCGCATAATGAAAGGTGTATATGGTGTGAACCAATATCCATGAAGCCAACATAGCCAGCATACAAATAATGATAATGTAAGCATCATTCAGCTGTTTATCCTTACTTGATATGATAATCATTAATACTGAAATAAAACAGCCTATGGTCACTAAAATAATAAAAAGGGATACAAAGAGACGGCTACCATCTTCTTGCTGTGCTTTGCGCGCAATGGTAGAAATAGGTGTGGTGTAGAATGTATACCAAGATATAGAAACGTAGGAAAGACAAAAACCAAACCAGCACAACATTAAATTGAGCAAGGGGATGGTTTTAATGGGAGAGATGAAGTAGATCAATAAAAAAATACAGACCGAAATCATTGCCCTATGAATGGACTGCATTCGATGTAGGTAATAGTTTATTTTTTCCATTTCAGTTCTATTAACAATCAAACTGTTCTTCTGCATCAAAAATCAATGGATTGCCATGATTGGAAAGCAGCAGTAATAGTGCCTCTTCCTCATAATCCCTTGGATTGGAAAAAATAAAATCCAGCGCGCCATCCCGGTCAATATCTCCAACAAATAATGTCCTCATAAATACATGGTCATATTGATCTACCTGGAAAAGTGTCTTTTCTTTACCTCCATTGGTTGCGCTATAGTTGAGTTTATAATTGGCAACCTCATGAAATACTTTCTCGTGACCGTTTTCGTCGGTTTGCACTTCAGTTGATCTAATATCACCCACTGCTTTGAGGGTAACTTTTTGGTTTTTAAAAGTATACTGGACAGATTCTTTTGGCCAGATTTCGGCTTGATTTATTTTGACATGTTCAATGAGACCAGGCTTAAGTCCGCTTAACTTCAAGAATAACAATGAATTTCTGCGTGATTCGACACTCTTAGACGGTACCTGAGCACACTCGTCAAAACCATCTTTAATCACATAATCCGCCTTTGCCAAGTAATATTGTCCACTTTCTTCGTAAAGATCATACCATTCTTTATTTAAGACAGCCGTTGGGTCTTCCTTCTCCCAGATACGGTAACTACGAACAAGGAAAATCTGACCTTTAGCAGGGTCTGCTTTTTGGTAAATAGAAGATGTTGTATCATCCACAGTCGATACCGCTAAACTGTCTGATACTATTTTTGCATCAGGTCGATCTTGCTGTTGTTTTGTTGTCTGGTTTGAACATGCCTGCAGGGAGAGCAAACCCAATATCAGGCTGAAGGAAAAAAAAACATTCATATGCGGTGAATTTTGCTTAAATATATAAAATTCACCGTATATAAAGTAGTTTGGATTCTTACGTAAGAATTTCTTTCAACAATGATAATGAATGGAGACACTTTTCATCATCAAAGATATAGGAAGTCGCCATGATCTCGTCCACTTTGTGATCGTTTACGAATTTTTCTATTTCCGGAAGGATTTTAGGGCCATCGCCAATAAATGCACAGGAAGCCATACTTTGCACAGCTTGCTCTATCGCGGGAATGCCTTTGTAGATTACCTCTTGAGTAGGTTCTGAAAGTGGTCTTCTGGTATTTGTCACAATACCAGCGAATAGATTATAGAAGCTTGTTGCTAAGAAATTGGCTTCTTCCGTACTATCGGCAGCGATAACATTGACACAAGAGATGAAATATGGTTTTTCTAAGGTATTAGAAGGAACAAAATTTTGATGATAGATCATGCTTGCTGAAGCAAACTGTGCCGGAGCAAAATGCGTTGCAAAAGCATATGGAAGACCTAAGCTAGCAGCTAAATAGGCACTATCGGTACTTGACCCGAGGATATAGAGTGGGATGTCCAACCCTTCTCCTGGAAACGCACGTACTTTTGCGTCGTAGTTGTCTCCACTGAAGTAGCGCTGTAAGTCTTTTACCTCTTGTGGAAACTGAAAGGCTGTATTCAAGTTGTTTCTGCGCAAAGCCATTGCGGTCAATTGATCAGTGCCCGGTGCACGTCCCAAACCGAGGTCAATACGCCCGGGAAACAAGGTTTCTAATGTTCCAAATTGCTCTGCAATGACTAAAGGAGCGTGATTTGGTAACATGATCCCACCAGAACCCACGCGTATAGAACTGGTGTTTGATGCGATATGTTGTATGAGGAGTGAGGTTGCTGAACTGGCAATATATTCCATATTATGATGTTCGGCAACCCATATCCTTTCAAAATCTAATTTTTCTACATGTTGGGCCATTTTTACGGTGCGAGCCAACGCGCTTGCTGTATTTTCTCCTTTTTTGATCGGAGCCAAGTCCAATGCTGATAACGCTATTTTATCCATGCATTAAAATTACGGAGAAGTTATTCGACAATTGTAATGAAAATGTCTATTCTAAAATACGTTGTGTATGTATGACACTAAATTGATCATTCACGGTTGTCGTGAAAAATGTGAACGAATCACTAGCGTCTTTGATTTTAAATTTCTTTTTGATCTCTTCGGTCTTCAAGGGAAAATTTTTGGCGATGATATCGGAATTCAATGCTCTTTTATTTTTCTTAAAATCTGTAAATGATTCCACCTGTTTGATGATGAATGTTTTACCGGGAAAATTTTCGATCTTTTGATCGGAGGTGTAGAGATGGGTGTTTTTATGGAGTTTTTTTACGTTGAATACTTCGGCAATAGTCTTAAATGCTCCGGCTTTGGAGAGAGCTACATCCGGTTCGTATAAATAGGATAGCGGCCTACTGTAGTCATTTGAAATTGCACGTTCATTTTCGTAAGTGAAAGATATAATCTGCTGTTGTTCTTGATATAACCTGACCGCGTGGATGCAAGGTTCAGCTTCGTATCCTTTCTCCTGCACGAAGATAAGTTCTTTGCAGTCATTTTGCAAAGAGACGACATAAACGTCCTTAACATGTTGCAGCATGTGTATTGCTGCAGAAATATCCAATAGTGGAGCTAGCTTACTTATTATTTTGTTGGCATGTTTGAAAAATTCATCTTGCAAGGCAACCAAATTAGGTTCACATTCATCAAGTAGAAACACTTTTTTGTTTTGAACTCTTCTTGAAGGATCCAAATAGATATAATCAAATCTTCTCTTTGGATCGTTTAGTATATATTCAACTCCATTTGCCGCAATGATCTGAAGATTTTCTGATTTCAATATCTTTGCATTATGTTGGGTGATTGCAGCGAGTTCGGGATTGAGTTCGCAGGATGTTACTTGCTTTGCCCGTTTAGAGAAGTAAAAGCTATCAACACCGAAGCCACTGGTAGCATCAATTAAATGGCTGTTGTTTTCGATGAGTGAACTTTTAAATAATCCGGTTTTCTCGGAAGAACATTGTTCGAGATTGAGTTTGGTGGGGAAGTAAATCCCTGCTGTTTCGGCCCATAGTGGAATTTTGCCGCTCGCCCGTTGTCTACCATCGAGTTGTGCCGCGAGCTCGGAAGATGATATTCCTTCAAAAGGAGATTTTTTTAAAGCGATTTTAGTCGGAGACTCCAGTTTGTTTCGTTCTAAAAACTGTTGAGCCTCCTCTTGAAGGATTAATGTGTTCATTTATATTTTCTTAACGAGAAGTTGGCAAGTATAGGTATCCTTTAGTTCGCTAATAACTTCTTTATCAACCAAAACGCGATCACTGGTTTCTTGATTATAATAACGGATTGTAATGAGTTCTAGCCCAGATTCATACCTGACTTTGAATTTTTGCTCCAGTTCGTTAATTAAGTCGACTAGATTTTTTCCAGTATCATCGACGGAAACCGTAAAGTTGATCGCCGTATTATGCATCATATTAATTTTAATACGATGTTCATGAAATAGGTTGAAGATGTCTCTCAGATTGTCTTCAACGATAAATGAGAAATCCCTCGGGGAGATGGAAATAAAAATCTGGTTCACCTTAAAGATGAAGGAGGGCACAGGTAAAGTTTGGTTTGTACTCTTTATCATTGTTCCAGGTGAGTCAGGGTCCACAAAGGATCGCACATTTAATGCGATCTTTTTATTCTGAAGCGGCTTGATTGTTTTCGGGTGAATAACCGTAGCCCCATAATAGGTAAGCTCTATAGCATCGGTATAAGATAGCTCAGGAATCAACTCGGTTTTCTCAAACCACTTCGGATCCGCATTAAGTACACCTGGAACGTCTTTCCATATAGTTACATTTTCGGCATTTAGACAAGAAGCAAAAATTGCCGCAGAGTAATCGGAACCTTCACGGCCTAAAGTGGTTGTGAAATTTTCAGAGGTAGAACCTAAAAATCCCTGCGTAATTACAATATACTCGTCTAGGATGGCTGGCAGTTCGGCACGGATTTTTTCTTCCGTTTTGTTCCAGTCTACGACAGCTTCGCGATAGGTGTTGTCCGTAAATATATAATCTCGTGCATCTAGCCATTTTACCTTTTCACCAATGAATGCAACGTAGGCTGCAACAATCTTGGTGGAGATAAGTTCACCCATCGAAACAATTTGATCGAAAAGATAATCATATGAATCTTGAGGTTCTTCCTCTAAAATCCACTCGATCTCCACAAAGCAGTTGGAAATCTCATCAAATATAGGATGTTCAGCTTCAGGGAATAATTCTTGAAGGATTTGAAAGTGAAATGCTTTCGCCTCTTCAAGTGTCTGAAATTGGTTCCCCGTGTTGTTAAAATATTCTTTGGTCAATTTCTCTAGAAGGTTTGTTGTCTTTCCCATGGCGGATATGACGACTAACAAGGCGTCGCCTTTGTATTTAGAAATAATCCGCGCCGAATTTCTGACACTTTCAGCATCTTTTACTGATGCACCCCCAAATTTAAAAACCTGCATTTATTTATTAGTTTAGTTGATTGCTAGTTGATACTATTAATATAGTGTAATCCTTTTTCTGAAATCAGATGTTTAAATGTTGTATAGGGAATACGTAATTCAGTATTTCCTTCAGCATAAGATTTGATTTCGTATACGTTGTAGTAAAACAGGATGTCGTTTTTTTCAAAAGTGAAGTTATCGGCCAAAGAAAATTTACCGTCTTCAAAAAAGTACTTTCCATTTAGGGAATCATCAGCATTTAATCCTTCTTGCTTACGGAAGTATTGCTCGGCGATTTGAACGAATTTATTTTTGTTCTCTTCCTGAATGATATCATTGATTGTAATTGCACTGTTAGATTGACGATCAAAATTGGAGTACAGCGTGAAATGGTCCCCATGCGCTCCACCAGTATATTCCTCTTGTTTGGTTCTTACACCCAAGAAAACAGGCGTATTGACGATCACATCAATCTGTAGATCCCGACTCCAGGTTGATGTAGATTTGCCATTATTGTCTTCCACATATTCGTTGTATGAATTTATAAAGCGATGTGCTGCATCTGCCATGCTTGTGTCGCCTTCAAGATGAACAATACTTGATATGAGGGTATTGATTTTATTTTCTTGGAAAATCGGGTATTTTGCGCGAAAATAAGTTGTGTCCAAGCGATCATCTTCTTTTAGAAAATAATTGCTATGCTCATCGATGATTTTTTGACTATAGGAAAGTGTGTCTGTGGGCTGTTTCGCTATAGCGGCCTTTTTGTGGTCACTGCAAGCGGACAGAACGCAGCTAATAAATAATACTATTAAAAAAAAGTAAAATCGCATTGAATTGATGATTCTCGTTATTTAATACGTGATTGACACATTAATCCATTCGGCATCGAAGTTTGCTTTATATTTTTCATAAAACTTTATAGCTGGCTCATTCCAATCGAGGACCTGCCACACCATGCCATGAAATCCACACTGTTTGCCGTAAGCTAAAGTTTTATCAAAAAGCAGCTTGCCTATCCCTAAACGTCGCATTCTTTCGGTAACAATCAAATCTTCCAAATAGAGTCTTCTACCTTTCCAGGTTGAATATCGGACATAATATAATGAAATTCCGACAATTTCGCCATCCACTTCGGCAACAAATGCACCCCAAACGGGATTCTTTCCAAATCCTGCATCTTTAAATTCTTCAAGCGACACGGTGACCTCGTCCGGTGCTTTTTCAAAAATAGCCAATTCTTTAATTAGCTCGAGCATTTGGGTGCAATCACTTTCAATTGCCTCTCGTATCGTTGTTTTAATCATTGTTTTTGAAGTGTTTGATTACTCTTTTGCCAAATATTGTGCTTCCAATCCGCACCATTGTCGAACCTTCTTCAATCGCTAACTTATAGTCTGAAGACATTCCCATGGATAGGATATTAAAATACTCTTCCTTCCGGTAGAAACTTACCTTAATTCCATCGAATAACATTTTTAACTCATAAAATTCGGCTTTAATGACTTTTTCATTATCTGTATTGGATGCGATGCCCATTAAGCCACAGATCCGAATATTTTTTAATTCGAGAAACTCGTCGTCGCGAAGAAGTTCGATTAGTTCAGCATGGTCGAAACCGAATTTTGTTTCTTCTTCTGCAATATATACTTGTAACAAACAGTCGATTGTACGTTGCGCTTTCTGCGCATGTTTGTTAATCTCTTTTAATAATTTTAATGAATCAACTGACGCAATTAAGCTGATGAATGGTGCAATATATTTAACCTTATTAGTTTGAAGGTGACCAATCATATGCCACTGAATATCTTTAGGTAAAAGTGCTGCTTTTTCAACTAATTCTTGAACATGATTTTCACCAAATATACGCTGTCCTGCCTCATAGGCTTCCATAATGTCCGAATTGGATTTTGTTTTTGAAACTGCTACAAGTTGTACCCCAACAGCCTCGGTTTCCAATCTTAACGCTTCTAAATTACGAGCAATACTCATTTCCGATATAGTTTTGATGATGTAAAAAGCGCCAAATGTCGGTGCTTTTTGTAAATTTGTACAAAACTACGAAATGCTACGATTAATACTGAATCTACTTGCAGTGATTTTTTTATTTGGTTCTTGTATCGGAACTGGGGGGAAAGATATTATCCCTCAAAGTAAGTTTGTGGATGCATTGACCGAAATTCAACTGACAGACTCCTATCTTAATATTTTGCCCATTGACAGCGCACGTAAAGTAATGTTGCCTTTGTATCAAGTGACCTTTGATAAATATGGATTGGATTCGGTTTCTTTTCGAAAGAACTTAGACTATTATGGTAAGGATGCTGAAGTGATGTCTGCGATTTATAAAAAAGTGGAGGATAATTTAACGAAGGAAAATAAGGTTTACGCCGATATAGAACGGAAAAAGCAAGATTCAATTCGAACGCGCGATTCAATCCAGAATATGCGTATTCAAGATAGCACCAATCGCGTTATGCGTGCACAACAGTCTTATCAGGAACGAATTGCAGCACTTATACATTATTTGCCAAATAAGACGAAATTCAACTTTAGAGAAGCTTCTTCCTTGTTTAATACGAACTTTCAAACAAAGACTGGTATAAACATGAACGGCTATCTCATGAACCAATTGTCGGTCGGTAATTCAAATTTACCAATTGAATCGCCTTCTCCACAGAAAGATACGGTTTCCCAACTGAAAACACCTGGTACTTCAGTCAAGGATACTCTTGTGGTACAAAACCATGTGGAGCCACAATTACCAACAAATGAATTGGAAAAAAGACCAATTCTCACGCCGCCGCGTCACATCAAGCCGCCGACGGAACTTTAACCATCAAAGAATATAATTTCTATGGTATATCCAATAAATGCAATTGATAAACTCGGGTTTTCCGAGATAAAAGATAAAATAAAACAAAAATGCCTAAGTGAGTCTGGGCGTGAGCTAGTTGAAAAAATTCAACCTCAAACCCGGTTTGACCAAATCGACCGATTTCTAAGACAGACCAGCGAGTTTAAGGATCTTCTAATGAATGATGGCGCATTTCCTGTTGAAAATTTCTTTCCGCTTAGATCCATTATCGAGAAAGCTCGAGTCGAGGGCGCGTTCTTACTCGAGGATGAATTTTTTCGGGTATTACTATCCCTCAAGACTGTTTACGCTATTATCCGTTATTTTAATGAGCGGGAAGGTCTCTATCCCAATTTAGAGGTATTGTTTGAGCATTTACCGATCGAGAAGGGGATTATTCGCGATATCGAAATGGTCATTGACGAGCGTGGAAAGCTTAAAAGTAATGCTTCCCGATTACTGTTGGAAATAACCCAACAAATTCAACGGGCAGAACAGGAGGCCCTAAAACGTATCAATAGTATCTTTAAGAGCGCACAGGACAGCGGATGGACAGCGGATGGGAATCTGACGATACGGGATGGAAGGCTCTGTATTCCTATTCTTGCGGAAAATAAAAGAAAGCTCAAAGGTTTGATTCATGATGAGTCCGCTACGGGACAAACTGCTTATATAGAGCCTGAAGAAGTATTTCAGTTAAATAATAAAATTAGGGACCTGGAGTTTGAACGTAGGCGTGAGGTCATCCGTATTTTAGTCGAACTAACGGACAAGGTCCGGCCACATATTCCGCTCTTGCTTTCCTATCACAGCCTATTAACCAAAGTAGATTTTGTGCGAGCGAAAGCACTTTTTGCCTTGGATATTGAGGCAGAAATGCCTGAATTATCGAAGGAGGCTGAAATTAATTTGGTCAATGGTCGACATCCGCTTCTATTGCTGAATCAGCATCATACTGTTGTTCCTTTAAACATTCAAATTGATCATATTCAACGTATTATTGTTGTATCGGGTCCTAATGCCGGCGGAAAATCGGTATGTATGAAAACGGTTGGTCTTTTGCAAATCATGGTGCAATCGGGCTTATTAATACCAGCGGAACCGACAAGTAAAGTCGGTGTTTTTAAGCAGCTATTTGCAGATATAGGCGATGATCAATCCATTGAAAGTGATTTGAGTACATACAGTGCTCATCTGTCCAAAATGAAATATTTTACGGAATTTGCAAATGGACGTACTTTGGTACTGATCGATGAGTTTGGAACCGGTACCGACCCTTTGTTTGGCGGACCTATTGCTGAGGCTGTATTGGAATCCCTTAACAAAAAACAAATCAGGGGAGTTGTGACCACCCACTATTCAAATCTCAAAGTTTTTGCCAGCAATACGACAGGTCTGGAAAATGCTTCAATGTTATTTGATAATCGCGAGATGAAACCGATGTATATCCTACAAATTGGTAAGCCAGGAAGCTCTTATGCTTTCGAAATCGCGCAGAAAATAGGATTAGGTAAGGATATTTTGGAATCTGCTAAAAGTAAAATTGGTGTTCAACAAAAGAAGGTAGATACATTATTGATCAATCTTGAGCGAGAAAAGAAAGAGGTTTTTGATACAAAGGTTGCTATTAATAAGCGCGAGAAGGAACTGGAGTCGATTAAATCGGAGTATTTGGAATTACAAAGTTATTTGGAAGAAAATAAGCGCGTAATTTTGAAAAAGGCGAAAGAGGAAGCGCAACAGATTATTAAAAGTTCGAATAAGTTAATCGAAAATACGGTAGCGCAGATCAAATCTGCAAAAGCGGATAAAGAGAAAACTCGTGAGTTGCGCAGCAATTTGGATCAGGCACTTCAAGCTGTTCTTCCCAAAGAGCAAAAACCGGCGAAGCAAATCGTCAAAGAAAAAACGCCTGAATCTACCATATTAAATATTGGGGATTGGGTACAGATTATAGATAATGGTGCTGAAGCGCAGATTGTCGAAATTGCAAAGAACAACCTTATTCTTGCCATGGGGGAACTTCGCACTGTTCAAAAGCGAAAGAATGTGATTAAACTCGAAGGGCGGGAAGGGAAGAAGTCTGCAAAAAGTCTATCAAGATCATTATCTTCTGGCAGTGTAGCTGATTTCAAGCCAGAACTTGATTTAAGAGGAATGCGCACAGAAGACGCACTGCATGAATTAGAACGTGTTTTGGATCGGGCCGTCATGATAGGTTATCCGTCCTTAAAAATTATTCATGGTAAAGGTGATGGTATTTTGCGCAAATTTATTCGCGATTACCTTCGTAAATATAGTCATGTAAGCCGTTTTGAGGACGAACATCAAGATCGTGGGGGCGATGGTATAACTTACGCTTATCTATAGTCTTAATTTCATGGAGCTGAGCATGTTCGAAGCTCCGTGTTTCATCTTTCTGTAAAGTTCGGTATGGAGAATATCATTAACTTTTTGACTAGTGAGCCTTTGTTAAACGCTCTCACTTCAATTCTGTGTGGGAGTTTAATTGGTTTTGAACGTGAGTATAGGAATAAATCTGCTGGATTTCGTACGGTAGTGCTTATTTGTTTCGGTTCGGCGATGTTTACTATTGTTTCCTGTTTGTTTATTGGCAATAGTACTGATCGCGTTGCTGCAAATATTGTGACTGGTATAGGCTTTATTGGTGCTGGTGTGATCTTTAAAGGCAAACTATCGGTTAGTGGTCTCACAACAGCGGCCGTTATTTGGACGACAGCTGGTATTGGCATGTTTGCCGGATTGGGGCAACTGGTTTATGCGATTTCCTTTGCTGTTTTTATGGTGGTAATACTCGCGCTTTTTCAGCGGATCGAAATTCTTTTGGCTCGTTACTACCTAGTCCGTTCTCTACACGTAAAGTTTAGTTCCAATGAGTTTTATCACTTACATGAGTTTGAACAATTGGCATTGGATTTTAAGATTAAAGCTACCAGGCGTGTTATTGAAAAGATTAGTGGTAAGTTAGAAGTAATGTATGATATTTCTGGGAAAATGACCGATTTAGATCGTTTTAACCAACAATTGGCAGGTTCATTAGTTATAGATGAGTTTTATTATAACAAATAAACACATCTATAACTAACCTCATTGTAGCTTAAGTCGTTTCTTTACCTCCGAAAGTAATCAAAACCATACCTGAAATGATGACAAACATACCCAGTACCTGCTGCCAGCTCAATGAACTTTTAAAATATAGCTCCATCGCCAATTGGACAGTCAGAAATGTGCCACCAGAACATAAGGCTATTACGATAGGTTGAGAGACGTTCTTAAATAACTGCACAAGAAACCAACTTGCTGATAAAAGAATAATGTTTCCTATAATTAAAGTTGTCCATTTATACTTTGGATGTATCCCGCCAAGTTTAAACAGGATAGATGAAATAATTTGACAGGCCCAAAATGCCACAAAATATATATAGTTCAGCATGGATTTTTTATTCGTATCTACTATAAGCACTATTAAAAGATTGGCGCATCAATGCGAATTGATCGATCACACTCTTCATAAATTCTTCGTCAAGTAAATCAAAGACCCCATTTACACCGCCAATTATATCCATTTCTGCAATTTTATAAGATTGTTCTAAGTTTCCTTGTTCAAATTTAATAATGAATTTTTGATTCATACCAAAGATTGAAATCTTGCAATCGGGATGGGGGAGTTCAGCTATTAATCTCATTTAAATTTTGTGTTTTTTAAAATTAGCATAAAAGTATAAAAAAACGCCCAAATGCAATGCATTTGAGCGCTCAGGATTATGATATGATTAGAAAAAGGCGTGTTATACGATACCTTGTGCTTTCATCGCGTTAGCGACTTTTATAAAACCACCAATATTGGCACCTTTCAGATAATTAACGAATCCACTGTCTTGGCCATATTTCAAGCAAGTTTCGTGAATGCTTTCCATAATGGTTTTTAAGCGATTGTCAACTTCTTCTGTACACCATTGTGTACGGATTGAGTTTTGAGACATTTCCAAGCCGCTGACAGCAACACCACCAGCATTCGCAGCTTTGCCAGGTGCAAAACTGATTTTTGCATCTAGAAAAACTTTAATAGCTTCTGCAGTAGAAGGCATATTTGCACCCTCAGCTACGCAGATACAACCATTTGCTACAAGCGCTTTAGCATCCGATTCTTCTAATTCATTTTGTGTTGCACATGGCAGAGCGATATCACATTTAAATTGCCATGGCTTTTGACCAGGTAAGAATTTGGCGTTTGGATAGCGAGCAGGATATTGATCGAGGTTTCTTCCCAAAGTAGCCCCAAATGCCATTTTTTCAGCATTAAAACCATCAGGATCGTAAAGTGTGCCCAAGCTATTTGATACAGTAATTACTTTGGCGCCAAGTTGAACAGCCTTTTCAACAGCGTAAAAGGCTACGTTGCCAGCACCAGATACTGTAGCTACTTTACCTTGTAAAGATTTTCCTTGATATCTGAATATGCAGTCAACAAAATATAGGAGCCCATAGCCGGTAGCTTCAGGACGAATATATGATCCACCCCATAATTCACCTTTGCCCGTTAGAACGCCTGTAAAATTGTTTTGAAGTCGTTTAAATTGACCGAATAAAAAGCCTATTTCGCGTCCACCAACGCCGATATCTCCTGCAGGAACATCTGTATCTGCGCCAATATGACGATAAAGTTCTGTCATAAAGCTTTGACAAAAACGCATAATTTCATTATCTGATTTACCTTTAGGGTCGAAATCAGAACCTCCTTTACCACCACCAATTGGTAGTCCTGTTAAGCTATTTTTAAATACTTGTTCAAAAGCGAGGAATTTTAAAATACTTTGGTTGACAGAAGGAGCGAAGCGAAGGCCACCTTTATATGGACCGATTGAACTGTTCATTTGAACACGATAACCACGATTTACCTGTACTTGGTGATTATCATCCAACCAAGTTACGCGAAAAGATATAATACGTTCAGGTTCAGTAAGTCTTTCAAGAATTTTTTGGTCGAAAAATTCAGGATGATTTTCAGTAATATAAGGAAATAAATCCTCAGTAACTTCTTTTACAGCTTGTAAGAATTCTGGTTCATTTGGATTGCGTTTCTCAACGATTGAAATGAACTCGTTAAAGTTTTTTGACATGTTTTAATTAGTAAAATTTCCCTTTGGCTGGCACTAATTTATATAATTTTTAATAAAAAACCAATATTTGTTAATTATTTACAATTATTGGTCTTTTTTAATGAAATTTCATATTTTTTTTAAAATTATTTAAAACAGACTAATCAATAGCGAAATGAAGGCATAATGACCATTTAACAGTATTTTATTCGAAATTAAATCTAAAAGATAGAATCATTTTCGTTTTTGATAAAATAGCTATGAATACTCATTACAATTGATGAATATTTAATGTTTAGCTTTTTTTTCTGACTATTTGATAAATGTAGATGAACCCTATTTTCTTTATATATTTGGTATTTATAATTTATATTATGTTAAATATTAAATATCCGAGTGTGCCCTCTCTATACAGTTGATCTTTAAGCTTGGTTCTTTAAAATAGATTCTGTGGTGTATAAGTTCAACTTCATAAAAAAAAGGAACCCAAACAATGCCTGAGTTCCTTGAATAATATTTAGGTTGAATATTTACGTTTAAAAAAATATTAATCGATTGCCTGAATCATTAAAGCACCAACGGTTAGATTTGTCCGTGGATCAATAACAATCGCTTGAGAATTTGCCGGATTTTCCTGCTGTAGATCAAATACTAGATTCTCAGCGGACTTAATGGCTATTCGACCAATATCATTTAGTTTGATTGGATCATTATATATTTTTTCCTGTGTATTGATATCAAATTTGTATAACACATCTACAATCTTAACCTTGGTTAATTTACTGTGGCTTTGGACAAGATAAATTTGCGCAGTATCCAAAGGCTTATTGTCGAACCAACATAAGTTTGCTTGAATATTGCGCTCAAACTTTGGCGGCTGTTCTACACTTGCAATGGTATCGCCGCGACTAATGTCGACATCGTCACTGAGGTGTACAATGACAGATTGTCCGTTTTCAGCCCGTTGAAGTTGTTGCCCGTTTAATTCAATCGCTTGAATTGTGCTATATGTTTCTGCTGGATAAACAATAACCTGGTCACCAACCGTCAGCCCCTCTCCTAGTACTCGGCCTGCATAGCCTCTATAGTCGTGTAAATCATCGGTTTGTGGTCTTACAACCCATTGGACGGGAAACCTCCAACTGGCTGCTTCCTGTTCGTGAATTTCTACATTTTCCAGGTAATCCAATAAAGATTCGCCTGCATACCAGCTCATTCTTTCTGACTTATGGACAATATTGTCTCCTTTTAAGGCTGAAACAGGTATGAAATCAATATCCTTAAGTCCGAGATTGTTAGCTAAAGTTAAATAATCAGCCTTGATCTGTTCGAAAACAGAAGCGCTATAATCGACCATATCCATCTTGTTTATGCAGACCAAGACTTGTTTCATGGCCAATAATTTGGCTATAAAAGAATGACGTTTTGTTTGCTCTATTACGCCTTTGCGTGCATCAACCAGAATGATTATGAGATCTGAATTGGAAGCTCCAGTTACCATGTTTCTGGTGTATTGGATATGTCCTGGAGCATCGGCTATAATATATTTTCGGTGTTCAGTCTGGAAATATTTATAGGCTACATCAATTGTTATGCCTTGTTCACGTTCAGCTTTAAGTCCATCAGTCAATATGGCCAAGTCTACCGTCCCATCGTCATTTTTCCGGTTGGCACGCTGTATAGCTTCCAATTGGTCGTCCAAAATGGAGTTTGTATCATATAGTAATCGGCCAATCAAGGTACTTTTACCATCATCTACAGAACCGGCCGTTATAAATTTCAATATATTCATTGTTGTCAATATCAGGTATTTGATTTGAATTAAAAGTATCCTTGTTTTTTACGTTCTTCCATGGCTGCTTCCGATACCTTATCGTCCATTCTAGCGCCACGTTCACTTACCGTTGAGGCCTTGATTTCGGCGATAATATCATCTAACTCCGTTGCTGTTGAATCTACAGCTGCTGTACAAGTCATGTCGCCTACAGTTCTGAAACGTACAGATTTGCGTTCTATGATATCATCTGCATCGATATTTAAGAATGAGGCAGCAGCCATCAGTTGCCCATTGCGGGTAATAACATCCCGTTCATGGCTGAAATAAATCGATGGCAATGCAATCTGTTCACGTTTAATATAGTTCCAAACATCGAGCTCGGTCCAGTTTGAAATAGGAAACACCCGTACATTTTCGCCTTTGTTTATTTTGCCATTAAAGATGCTCCACAGCTCAGGTCTTTGGCGTTTCGGATCCCATTGTCCAAATTCATCACGCACGGAGAAGATTCTTTCCTTAGCACGCGCTTTTTCTTCGTCCCGACGTGCGCCACCGATACAGGCATCAAAACCATGTTTTGCGATTGTATCGAGTAAGGTAACTGTTTGCAAGGCGTTCCGACTTGCATTTTTTCCTTTTTGCTCAACGACTTTTCCTTGATCAATGCTGTCTTGAACATAACCAACGATAAGTTTTTCTCCTATGTCTTCAATCAATGAATCCCTGAACGTAATTGTCTCGGGAAAATTGTGACCAGTGTCAATATGAACTAGTGGAAAAGGAAATTTACCAGGTCTAAATGCTTTTTTTGCTAGGTGAACAAGTGTAATGGAGTCCTTACCACCAGAGAATAATAGCGCTGGTTTTTCAAATTGTCCGGCTACCTCCCTTAAAATATATATTGCTTCCGCTTCTAAATGATCTAAATAGTCCATTCTCTGAAATAATAAAATTTGATTTTAATGAATTTGGGTTTCTACTTCGCTATTTTATGATTTAACGGCGTGCAAACCACATTCTTTTTTACTTTGATCTTCCCACCACCATCTACCAGCGCGGAAGTCCTCTCCTTCTTGTATTGCTCTTGTACAAGGTTGACAACCGATACTTGGGAAACCCTTGTCGTGTAGCACATTGTACGGGATATATTGCTCTTTACAATAATTTTTAACTTCCTCAAAAGTCCAGTCAAATAAAGGATGGATTTTGATGATTTGGTTCGTTTCATCGTATTCGATAAAGTCCATGTCGTGGCGATTGATGGATTGATCTGATCGGATGCCCGTTACCCAAATTTTTTTCCCTTTAATCGCGCGTTGTAAAGGTTCAATTTTCCTTATCCTACAACATTCCTTCCGATTCTCAACCGACTCATAAAAGGAGTTTGGACCTTTTCTGCTGATAAAATCTTCCAACAATGTTGTATCCGCAGTATATGTTTTAATACGCAACTGATAACGTTCCAAGGTGCGGCTCCACAGGGAATAGGTTTCTTTGAACAGTCTTCCAGTATCCAGTGTGAATATGTCGATATTAATATTATTTTTACCGATCCATTCCGTGATTACTTGATCCTCAATACCGAAAGAGGTTGAAAAAACTACCTCATTAGGAAATAGTGAGGCTATTGTTTGTAAGAGCTCCACTCCTTTTTTTTCGCCAATAATTTCTTTAATTTCCTTAACGTTCATAACGTAATATATTTTTGGTATGCTCGTTCAACTGCTTTACTTTGTATTCAAAATCTCCTCGAAGCTGCTCTCGATAAGCACTCATGAGTGATAGTGTTTCGTCAATTTCCTCCGGTAACAAGTCATTTAATAGTTCCTTCACCCTTTTGGCAATCGTCGGTGATTTGCCATTGGTGGAAATAGCTATTTTCAAGTCGCCTTTCTTTACGATGGACCCCAGGTAGAAGTCGCATAATTCGGGTTTGTCCGCGGCATTAAACAGTATGTTATTTTGCCCTGTTAAATTACGCAGCTGTTCGTTGAGCTCCATGTTATTGGTTGCTGCAATAACAAGTTGTTTGTCCGTAAGGTCGTCTGGTCTAAACGGACGCATGTGGAGCTGAATTTGTGTGTAATTTTGTAATAGCTCCTTAAATTCCGGGATGATTTCCCGAGTCACAATGGTCAGTTTTAATCCCTCATCATTGGAAATTAAAGCTTGAAATTTTTCCAATGCAACTTTCCCGCCTCCAACAAGTAAGGTGTCAATTTGATTCAATTTGACGAATATTGGAAATAGCTGGTTCATATCTATAAAGCTAAAGCTTTTTCTTTAATGTGTTGGAATGAACGATGCTTGGCAACGACCTCGCCGATTACAATAATCGCTGGGACACCGACCCTTTTCTCTGTTGATTCATCAAGAATATTATCGATAGTACCTAGTACAACTTTTTCATTAGGCAATGAACCATTTTGAATCAAGGCTATTGGTAAATTATGAAGATTTCTTTGGCGGTAGATTTCCACGATCTCTGCCAATTTTCTGTATCCCATCAAGACAACGACAGTGGCCTTGGATTCTGCCGCCAGATAAAGATCTGTTGAAAGTGAACCGTCCGATTTGGAGCCTGTGATGACCCAAAAGCTCTCACTGATTCCCCGGTAAGTTAATGGAAGTTGCTGTAGTCCGGTAAGTCCAATTGCGGAGGAAATACCTGGCACAACGGTAGTTTCAATACCATATTGCTGTACGTAGTCAATTTCTTCGCCACCACGGCCAAAAACAAATGGATCACCACCTTTTAGACGTACAACATGGCCATAGTTTAAGGCATAATCCACCAAAAGGCGATTGATTTCATCCTGTGAAGTAGAGAGTTGTTCGGCTCGTTTTCCAACATATATCTTGATGCATTCAGCCTGTGCATAATCCAGTAGTTCATCATTCACCAAGGCGTCGTATAAAATGACATCTGCTTTTTCTATTGCTTTGATGCCTTTTAGGCTGATCAGATCCGGATCACCAGGGCCTGCTCCTACCAATGTTACTTTTGCTTTTATTGACATACCTATTCCCTCCTATACCAATACTGGTTTTAAATTTTTCCGTTGATAGACTTCATTGATAAACTTCGTTGCTTCCTGAAGGTAGTTGATTGCAAAATGCTCTGTTGGTTCATTTTTACTAATCTGTAGAACTAATTCTGGAAACGTTTGGTCAAAACTATATTCACCTGTTTCCACGAAATGTGTTTGGAATTCGTTGATTACAATATTTTGCGTGCTGGCGCTAATCCCTTTATCCAATAGTAGGGCTTTTGCTGCTTGTACAAAGGCATTATAAGCATGATAAATCGCATCCGAGAATTTGGATTCCCGAAATGTTTCATTTGCCCATTGTAATTTCTCTTCCGCCTCATAGATCAACGTAGCAACCAAGTCAATCACCACGCCTGCACACTCGCCAACTCCGATTGCCGTTTGGAAAGTTCCTTCATGTCCCCAGTCGACAAATTCGTCCGCAGCAAGATTGGTCAAATCCGATAGAGGCTTTAAAAGATTATAAAAGTAATTTTTACTTTGTCTGTCGTAGTAAGCATGGAAGTTTTCATTTGTTTCCGCATTTTTTTTATAATCATTCAGCACCCATTCTACAACATGCAAGACTCTTTTTGTCGGCACTTTAATAATACGCTCGGCAACACGTCCTTCACCATTACCAATTGTCCCGCCACCAAGCATAACTTGGGCTGCAGGGACCAATTTGCCCTCCGCTTTAACCGAGCTACCATGAAAGCCGATATGTGCCAGACCATGTTGGCCACAAGAATTCATACAACCCGAAATTTTGATTTTTAAATCCCGATTAAAGACAAAATCCTGATGAAATTCGGCGATATAAGATTCGATAACCCGCGCCATTTCAGTACTGTTTGAAATGCCTAGATTACAGGTATCCGTACCAGGGCAAGTTGTTACATCAGCAGTACTATCAAAACCTACCTGCGCTAGATCCAACGATTTAAGTAGTTGATAAATATGTGGCAGTGACTTTTCTGTTGCGTATTTTAGCAGTAGGCTTTGGTTTTGTGTGATACGGATATCGTCCGCGACCAAATCCTTCAGACCTGCAACCAACGCGCGTGCTTTATCTGTACCTATATCACCGGTGGATACCCGCACATAGACACCGTAATATCCTTTTTGTTTTTGTTCGAATGTATTGGTGCCCTTCCAAACTTGATAATTTAGATCACTATCTAGGTTAATCGTTGATAGCTGATTGTCGTCCGGTGGTATTGGCTGTTCGATTTTGGTTCGGTCGATCGGATAGCTTTTCACCTTCGTGGCGATTTTCTCGGCTTCAATTAAACTTAGCACTTCCTCTAACCCTAGTTTCTGAATAAGGTATTTGAATCGAGCTTTATTTCGGTTATTTCTTTCACCATAACGATCAAAGACACGAAGTGTCGCTTCGATATAAGGGATCAATTCATCTTCTGGTAAAAACTCGCTTGTCACTGATGCTAAGAAAGGCTGAGATCCCAATCCCCCACCCAATAACACTTTAAAACCACGAACTTCCACACCATCAACAATTTTTAGTTTTGGAATAAAACCAAGGTCATGAATATAGGAAAACGCAGTGTCTTCATCACTGGCAGAAAATGACATTTTGAATTTTCGTCCCATTTCCGCACATACTGGATTGCGCAAAAAATATTCAAAGGTCGCCTGAGCATATGGCGAAACATCAAATGGCTCCTTTGGATCGATTCCCGAACTTGGAGAAGCGGTGACATTACGGACTGTATTTCCACAAGCTTCGCGTAATGTAATATCGTCTTCAGCCAATTTGGACCAAAGTTCTGGTGTACGGTCAAGACTAACGTAATGAATCTGTATATCTTGACGTGTGGTCAGGTGCAGATTACGGCTTGCGTATTCGTCTGATATTGCTGCAATTTTGTTCAATTGCTTAAACGTAACCTTTCCAAACGGAAGCTTTATACGAACCATTTGAACTCCAGGTTGTCTTTGTCCATATACCCCCCTAGCCAAACGCAACGATCTAAATTTTTCGTCGGCAATTTTGCCCTCGTGGAACAATCGAATCTTTTTTTCAAGTTCGATAATTTCCTTCTCCACGATAGGATTTTCTAATTCTGTGCGGAAGCTTTGCATATAACAAATAAAATCTATTGATTTAGTATTCTTTTCTCGATGTCAAATGTAAAAATATTTTTTTAATATTTATAATATCTACCAAATTAATATATATTTGCCCTATAAAATTTAATATATAAAACCTGTAGACTTTTAGGTGTAATGATGAGAAAGTTTTTTATAATCTTGATTTTAAGCTATGTAATCGTATTTAAAATGACTTCCTGTGCGCCAAAAGTCAAAAATGGTTATAGTAAGGAACATGGTTTTGAAGGTAATATTTCTTTGTCCGGTGCCTTTGCCCTTTATCCTTTAGCTGTAGTTTGGAGTGAAGATTTTAAAAAAATACACCCTAATGTTCGTTTCAATATTTCAGCGGGAGGTGCTGGAAAAGGAATCGCCGATGTTCTGACAGGTATGGTTGATATTGGAATGGTGTCGAGAGACCTACACGAGCAGGAAATAAAAAAAGGGGCTGTTCCAGTTATTGTTGCTAAAGACGCTGTTATCTGTACGATTAATCCCGGTAACCCTAATTATTCCGCTATTTTGAAGCGTGGTCTGAGCCGCGAAGAATTGCTGAATATTTTTGTAAATAGAAAGTTTAAGACCTGGAAAGAAATTGATCCTCAGTTTACGGCGGATCCTATCAACGTTTATGTACGTTCGGATGCTGCCGGAGCAGCTGAAACATGGGCTAAATTTTTTGGTCATAAGCAGGAGGATCTGCAAGGTATTGGCATTTTTGGTGACCCTGGGATTGCTCAGGCCATTAAAGATGATACTCACGGGATTGGATTCAATAACATTAACTACGTCTATAATCTGAAAACCAATAACGTGTTTGATCGTATTGCGGTTGTTCCTTTGGATCTCAATAAAAATGGGCACATTGAGGATGATGAGCAGTTTTATGGCACTCTATCTAATTTGACAGAGGCCGTCGCTACAGGAAAATACCCAGCTCCCCCCTCAAGAGAACTAACTTTTGTAACGCGCAATAAGACCGAATCCCTTCTCTTGAAAGAATTTATTTCTTTTGTGCTTCAAAAACAGGCGCAATCGCAACTCCTTGAGAATGGTTATGTCCCACTAAATGAAACATTGATAAAAGAAGAACTTAATAAGTTATAGCATGCTAAATACTCGTCTCGTTAAAGATTCTCTGGTCAAGCGATCCACCTTGCTCCTGCTACTGATTTCACTTTCAGTTGTGGTGATTATTGCGATTGGTTTAACTATAAAATCGATTCCGTTATTTGAATACAGTAATATCTTTCAACTGTTGACCGACAAGGTTTGGTCACCAATGAAAGGATCGTTTGGCTTTTTGCCTTTTATTGCAGGTACGCTTGCTGTTACCTTGATTTCTCTTGTTATTGCGATTCCGCTTTGTATACTGACTGCGGTTTATTTGACTGAATATGCTTCGGATGCCTTAAAAAATATGATGTTTCCGTTGGTCAATATTTTAGCAGCGATACCGCCGGTTCTGTATGGTGTTTGGGGGGTATTGTTTATTGTACCTTTAATTCAGCTGTATATCGCTCCCATCTTTGGGGTTGTTACATCGGGTTATTCAGTGCTTGCCGGTGGAATTGTATTGGCAGTGATGATCTTTCCCATTATGATTTCCATTATGGTGGAGGTGCTGCAAACGATACCTTATGAGCTAAAAGCGGCTTCGCTATCTTTAGGTGCAACAAAATGGGATACCATTAAGCATGTTATTCTGAAGAAGGCTAGACCTGGCATTGTTGCTGCAATTGTTTTGTCAACATCGAGGGCATTTGGTGAAACAATAGCGGTGTTGATGGTCTGTGGCAATGTTGCAAAAGTCCCTACTTCGGTATTTGATGCCGGATACCCAATTCCAGCATTAATAGCCAATAATTTCGGGGAAATGATGTCAATTCCACTTTATGAATCTGCGTTAATGTTCTCTGCGTTGCTGCTGTTTGTGATCATATTTGTTTTTAATTTAATATCTCGTCTTATATTGAGACGACTGGAAGGAGCTCAGCATGGATAATACGAAAAGACGGCTATTGAGTGAAAAGGTAGCCAAAGGTTTCATGCATCTCTCCGGGATAACTGTGACTGCTTCCCTATTTTTTATCGTAGGAACTATCTTATATAAGGGGCTTCCTTATCTCAGTTGGGAGATGGTTAGCCAGTTGCCAAAAGGTGGATTTTATATTGGAAAAGAAGGTGGGATTTTGAACGCAATCTTGGGCTCCCTCTATCTAGCAGGTGTAGCGACAGCCTTGTCCGCAATTATAGGTATTCCGATTTCGTTGTACCTCAACGTTTATTTGGGGGCGAAATCAAAAGTGACACAGCTTGCTAAATTGTTGTTTGATGTCTTGTATGGTGTTCCTTCTATTGTTTATGGGGCGGTTGGTTTTGGTATTATGGTTTATTTAGGTATTCGAGCATCGTTATTGGGGGGAATTATTACAGTGACACTGTTAACCATTCCAATTGTGGTTCGCACGGTTGATGAATTGATAAAAACAATTCCTGACGATTTAAAGAATGTCACTCTTTCCCTTGGGACCACACGCTGGGAATTGGCTAAGGTCATGCTAAGAAGCATCCGATCAGGGCTTCTTACCGCGATTTTGCTGGCTTTTGGGCGTGCTATTGGTGATGTTGCGGGCGTTTTATTGACAACAGGTTTTAGTGACAATCTTCCAAAATATATTGATGAACCAGCGGCAACGTTGCCATTGTCCATTTTTTTTCAGCTAAGTAGTCCTATTCCTGAAGTTCAGGGGCGCGCTTATGCTTCAGCTTTAGTTTTAACAATCATTATTTTAATTATTGTAGTATGCACTCATATCCTTCAATCGAAACAAAAAAATCGTCGATAATAAGTCCTTTGAGCAATCCCCACATTGAAATCAAGGATCTTAATGTCTATATTGACGGCCGACATATACTTAAAAATATTAATCTCGCCCTTCCTAACAATAGTGTAACTTCGATTATTGGTCCTTCAGGTTGCGGAAAGACGACGCTTTTAAAGACACTCAATAGATTAGTAGATGATACCAAGGGGGTTGAAATAACGGGATCTGTACTTGTTAATGGTGAGGATATTTATGGTAGAAATGCTGAAGTAACACATATCCGTAAGAAAATGGGACTTTTATCCCAAAAACCTTATCCTTTACCAATGTCGATCTATGATAATGTGGCTTACGGTCCTCGCATACATGGTACTCGAAGCAAAAAGGAGTTGGACAGAATTGTGGAAACGCAATTGCGAAATGTGGCGTTATGGGACGAAGTCAAGGACCGTCTCGGACATTCGGCTAGCGGATTGTCCATCGGTCAGCAACAAAGGCTTTGTCTTGCAAGAGGTTTGGCTGTAGAACCTGAGATTATACTTGGAGATGAATCGACATCAGCGTTAGATCCGCTTTCAACTGCTAAAATTGAGGAATTACTAATTGAATTGAAGAAAGATTATACCATCGTATTGGTAACGCATATTTTACGACAGGCAAGACGGGTGTCTGACTATATTCTGTTTGTCTATGGTGGAGAAATTCTTGAGTTTGGACCGACGGAACAGGTTTTATTGAATCCGCAGAATGAAATCACAAAACAGTATGTAAAAGGATTTATTTCCTAGAAGCTTAAGAAACATCGACACTGGATTAGGTTTATGAGAAAGCAATAAGGATTGGCTGATAAAAAGAATAAGCCAAAGGCTTAATTTCTACTGCGGGATATCTTCCCTATAATTGTGAAGACGATTGCTTTGTTGGGATAAACATTAGCAAAATAAGCATATGACCGATATTGTTTCCATCAAATCAGTCCGTAACTTCGCTTAAGAAATTATGCGGGAGTATTCAGGGGTAAAATAGGAATACTCCCGCATTTATTTTATCATGGTATCAGATAGACTCTATTTCCTACTTCAGGTGGAATAAATCATCAACGCCAAGTATCTTCTTGGAAGTAAATCCTTCGGCATATTTCGCTTGGATATATCGTCCAAATTCTCGGGCTCTGGCAGCAGTTGATTCCATGAAATCCGGATTGGAAATGTAGGTTTGTGGTTCATCAGGATTTACGTTTTCTCCTGTGTAAAATTGAGTTTTATAGGCTAAAACGGATTTTTCTTTAACATGGTAATAATCTGTTATATCGATAACAACATCTGGTTTTATATAATAATCCTGTACAAATTGCAGTACCAATCGGGGGCGGTGGGCCTCCTGAGGAACATTGTCCTGATCAAAAGTTTCCACTCTTCTCAAGCCAGCAAGAAAGCAAGCTTCACTGACCATCTGCCCCGCTCTTCCATGGTCCGGGTGGCGGTCTGTGATGGCATTTGTAATAATAATTTCGGGTTGATATTTGCGGATAGCTCTTATTACTGCCATTTTCTCTCTTTCGGCATTTTCAAAAAAACCATCTCTTAAGCCCAGGTTCTCTCTAGCGGCCAGTCCTAGGATTTCGGCAGCATCTTTTGCTTCCTGAGCCCTGGTTTCTGCTGTGCCGCGTGTGCCAAGCTCGCCTTGAGTCAAATCAACAATTCCAACCTTTTTTCCTTCAGCAACATATTTTGCCATTACTCCACCTGCGCCTAATTCAGCATCATCAGGATGTACAGCAATGATAAGTAGATCTAATTTTAACATATGATATCTCTCTTTTTATTTGGCTCTTCAATGACAAATCATTCCATTTAATCAACGAACAATTTTACTGAGATGCTATAGACAGCTTCAATATACTATTGTTCCTGAGTCGATATACGATTAGATTGACGTTGTGAAAGCCGCGGCAAAGGTAAGCAGTTTATGGGTTACTCTTGTAAAAGACGCTCGATATTGCGGCAAATTTTACTTGATAATGGCGAAGTAGTCGGATAATAGAAATCAATGACCTCTCCTTTTTTGTTTATCAGGTATTTGTGAAAATTCCAGGAAGGTTTACTGTTAATATGTCCATTCTGATCTTTGCTTGAAAGAAAACTGTATAAGGGTGTTGTGTATTCGCCGATAACATGGCTACGCTTAAAAATAGGGAAACTCACCTGTTGATTGATCCGGCAGAATGTCTCTAGTGTACCACCGGTTAATGGTTCCTGGTTACGAAAATTATTTGCCGGAAATGCCAGGATTTCGAAACCTTGGTCTTTATATCTTTGGTAGAGTTTTTCGAGGGATTTAAATTGTCTGGTAAAGAGGCATTGACTAGCAGTATTGACGATGAGTAAAACTTTACCTTCAAAATCAGCGAGAGATTTTTTTTTACCATTAAACTGAAGTGCGTCAAAGTCGTATACTGTTTTCATCTGGTTTTAGTTTGATTGGTCACATGACAGGTTGGGGTCTCGATTTCTCAAATTCCCTAATGATATTTTCAATGGCAAAGTCTTCTTTTGGGTCATAAGTTGACTTTAGGTTGTGACCGAATATTTTCGCGACTCCCTGATAAAAAAAAGCGGAAATCCCACCCTTCATTTCCTTTACCATTTCATAGCCGGTATGTCCCGTATAACGATCGATCAATTTAATGAGTATTTTGCCTTGGGAAATAGTCATATTTTTGATTTCTCGGTCAAACATCTGTTTTACGTCACTTTCACATTTTTCAACCAATGCTTTATGTTCCTTCTTGTCCGAAGTCAGCGCTAGGTCTCTGTCAAGTTGATCATATCTTTTTTGCGCATAGATTGCATAAGGAAGAACCTTGAGGACATTTCTTCTAAAGCGGAGATATTCTCTTCGTGCTTCTTCACTTGACCAGGTCCTTTTGGCCACAACAGTGACCTGTGGAATCGGAAACCAGGGTAATACCTCTCCGTTTGCCAAGGTTGTTGTCATATAACTGTTTACGGTCTCCTGTGCCCCCTCTCCATACAAAGGAAGAGTGAGTGATTGAGACTGCGCCCATCCGGACAGAGTCGCTGTGAGGAATAGCAAACAAAATAATATTGTCTTCATTTGGGCAATTATATAACGCTTTTTAATTTGTCAATGCTATAATATTTTGGTAGATTTATTACAAAATAGTTAGCTTGAAAATTAGTATTCAAGAATACAATAACTAAATTACACAAATTTACTCAAAAAACATCATTTACCTGCAACGTTTATGAAAGATTATGTGATTGATATTGAAGCAGAAAACAAAGAGATAAGGAAACGTTACCGAGCATTGTTACGCGCCTGTAAACCAACTTTACAACGCGGGGACAAGCAAGAGATCCGCAAGGCATTTGATTTGGCGTTGGATAGTCATAAAGAGATGCGACGTAAATCAGGGGAGCCTTACATCTATCACCCAATTGCTGTTGCCCAAATTGCTGCTGAAGAGATTGGCTTAGGGACGACATCTATTGTATGCGCCTTGCTCCATGATGTAGTTGAAGATACCAATGTTACTCTGGATGAAATTGAAGAAATGTTTGGTAAGAAAGTTCGCCGAATTATCGATGGGCTTACCAAAATTTCAGGAATTTTCGATCCAAACAGCTCTATGCAAGCGGAGAACTTTAGGAAAATGTTGCTCACATTGGCCGACGATGTTCGTGTAATTCTCATTAAATTGGCAGATAGGCTCCACAATATGCGCACCATGGAATTTATGGCCAGGGATAAGCAGCTGAAAATTGCTTCAGAGACAAGCTACCTTTATGCGCCATTGGCACATCGTCTTGGGCTGTATGCGATAAAATCCGAATTGGAAGATCTCTCGATGAAATTTACTGATCCGGATACCTATAAATTTATCGCTAGAAAACTGAATGAGAAAAAAGCTGAGCGTGAAAAATTTATAGGCGATTTTATTGGTCCAATCAAAGAGATATTGGAGGAACAGGGTATTAAGGCGTCCGTATTTGGGCGACCTAAATCAATCCATTCTATTTGGAATAAGATGCGAAAAAAATCGATTCCTTTTGAGGAGGTTTATGATTTGTTTGCTATACGTATTGTAATAGATGCTGTGGATGAGAAAGAAAAGACAGAATGTTGGAAAGTTTATTCTATTGTCACTGATTTGTACCGTCCTAACCCCGACCGTCTTCGGGATTGGATCTCCTCTCCGAAAGGAAATGGTTATGAGTCCTTACACACTACGGTGATGGGGCCTAAAGGGCAATGGGTAGAAGTTCAGATTCGAACCAAACGGATGAATGAAATTGCCGAAAAAGGATTTGCAGCACATTGGAAGTACAAAGAATCAAATTCAGATTCTGGCTTGGATCAATGGATCAAAAAAGTACGTGACGTCTTAAGCAGTCCAGATCAGAATGCGATGGATTTTGTGGATGATTTTAAGATGAATCTCTTCTCCGATGAGATTTTTATATTCACCCCCAAAGGAACACTGATTCAACTCCCCAACAATGCCACTGCTTTAGATTTTGCCTTTGAGATTCACTCTGATATCGGTGCAAGTTGTATTGGCGCCAAAGTAAATCACAAACTTGTTCCTTTAAGCCATATTTTGCAAAATGGGGATCAGGTAGAGATTATTACATCAAGCAAGCAGTCACCTAAAGAGGATTGGTTGAATTTTGTTGTGACTGCGAAAGCCAAATCCAAAATCAGATCTTCTCTAAAAGAAGAAAAGAGAAGAGTAGCGGAAGATGGGAAAGAAATTTTGGAACGTAAGTTGAAATCGCTAAAAGTTACTTACAATACGGATAATATTAACAAAATTGCCAACTTTTTAAAATATCCCAGTTCGCAGGACCTTTTCTATAATGTTGCCAAGGGTATTGTTGATATCAGGCAACTGAGAGAATATGTTGCGCATGAGAAAGCGGTTGAAATTAATGTAAGTTCTTCATCAGGAAATCAATTTAATACCCATATAGGTGGGCTAGTTGAAAAGATAAATAAGAAGGAATTCGACACGATCTTGATCGGTGATGATATGCAGAAGGTTGATTATACTCTAGCACCCTGTTGTAATCCTATTCCTGGTGATGATGTCTTCGGTTTTTTGACAGTTAATGATGGTATAAAAATTCACCGTACGAGCTGTCCAAATGCCTCCAAGCTGATGGCAAATTATGGCTATAGAATTTTAAAAGCACGCTGGGCTTCTACAAAGGATTCTGCATTTTTGACAGGTTTACATATCGTTGGCATAGATGATGTAGGATTAGTAAATAAACTTACAACTGTTATTTCTCAAGAATTTGCTGTTAATATTCGATCCTTATCAATTTCAAGTAACGAAGGTATTTTTGATGGTAATATTATGGTGTATGTAAATGATACTGCTCAGCTTGAAAGTTTGATGAGAAATTTAAAGCAAGTCAGGGGGATAACAGGTGTCAATCGATATGAATCGGAAAATTAGTAGCCAACCATTGGATTGAAAATTACGCTAAGGCGACTACTATTAAGCACTATTTTTAATAGAGGAAATATCAATCTTAATTGGTAAATTTGTACAAGAATATTTTTACTATGAATCAAGCTGAAAATTTTGCAACTGTAAAAAAAATCTTTGAAGCCTACTTAGAAAATAAAAATCTAAGAAAAACACCAGAGCGCTATGCGATTTTGGAAGAGATTTATTCACGTACTGATCACTTTGATGTAGAGTCTTTGTATATCCATATGAAGAACAAGAAATATCGTGTCAGTCGTGCTACAGTTTATAATACTCTAGAACTTTTGGTCTCTTGTGACTTGGTTACAAAACACCAGTTTGGAAGGAACATGGCACAATTTGAGAAGTCATATGGGTTCAAACAACACGATCACGTGATCTGTATTGAATGTAATAAGGTTGTTGAATTCTGTGATCCACGTATCAACCAAATTCAGAGTCTCATGGGAGATCTTTTAAAATTTGATATTAAGCACCACTCACTCAATTTGTATGGTGTATGTCAAGACTGTCAACTTAAGAACAAAAAAGAAGAGACCGTCGCTCACGAAGCTATTTCAAATTAATCTTATATTTTCTTAAATATAATAGTACATTTGTTCAGGAATGTTCAGGGGAAAATTCCTGAACATTTTATTTTTAAATAGAGTCTATTTTTATTAATAACATTTTAATTACTATACTTTAAAAGCTATGCAAGTTGATGTGCTTTTGGGCTTACAATGGGGTGACGAGGGTAAAGGTAAAATCGTAGACGTATTTTGTCCAAAATACGATTTAATCGCTCGTTTCCAAGGCGGCCCTAACGCCGGACACACGTTGGAATTCGATAACAAAAAATTCGTACTCAACACAATTCCATCTGGTATCTTCAATGAAGGTACACTAAATCTTATTGGTAATGGTGTCGTTATCGATCCGATTATCTTAAAAAGAGAGTTAGACAACCTGAAGACAGCTGGTTTTGATCCGGTGGGTAAAGGCAATTTAGTTTTAGCGCGAAAAGCACACCTTATTCTGCCTACACACCAATTATTGGATGCTGCCTCAGAATCAAAAATGGGTGCAGGAAAAATTGGATCCACTTTGAAAGGTATCGGTCCAACTTACATGGATAAAACCGGTAGAAATGGTTTACGTGTAGGTGATACGACACTTCCGGATTTTCAAGAGCGTTACCAAAAGTTGAAAGAAAAACACCTAAGCATTCTTTCGCACTATGGTGAGATACCTGATTTCAGTGAAAAAGAGAAGGCATTTTTAGATGCTATCGAATTCATTAAATCTATCCCACATGTGGATTCAGAGCATTTGGTGAATCAATATCTGAAAGAAGGCAAACGTGTGTTGGCTGAGGGTGCGCAAGGTACGCTGTTGGATGTTGATTTTGGTTCTTATCCATTTGTAACTTCATCGAATACCACAACAGCCGGAGCTTGTACAGGCCTAGGTATTGCGCCAAATAAAATCGGCAAGGTATATGGTATCTTTAAAGCTTATGCGACTCGTGTAGGTGGTGGTCCCTTCCCTACTGAACTTCACGATGAAACTGGCGAAAAATTACGTCAATTAGGTCATGAATTTGGAGCAACTACTGGTCGTGCTCGCCGTACAGGTTGGATTGATATTCCTGCCTTGAAATATGCTATTATGCTTAATGGCGTAACAGACTTGATTATGATGAAGGCCGACGTTTTGGATACCTTCGACAAAATCTATGCATGTACACATTATAAATATAATGGTGAAGTGATTGATTATATGCCTTATGAAATCATCACACATCAAGCCGAACCTATCTTGGAAGAAATTGATGGGTGGAAACAAGATTTGACTGGTATAACGTCTGAACAGGAGATACCTGAAGCATTAAAAAATTACATTTCTTATTTAGAGAAAGCTCTTGAAGTACCTATCACAATCCTATCGGTAGGTCCTGATCGTAAACAAACATTAGCTTTATCAAAATAAACTATGCGGATCGAAAGTTTTGATCTTCTCGATTCTAAAGATAAATTTCATCAAAAAGCCCTGCATTGGTCGGGGCAATTTGATGAAATTTCTTTCTTTAATAGTAATGGGATGTCCGATCAATGGGGAAGATATGAGCAAGTTTTGGCTGTCAAGGCATTATTCTCCTTCCGTGCAAATGAAAATGTATTTGATCAGCTCGATACATTTTTGAATTTACATCAATCTCAGTTTATCCCTGGATTTCTATCCTACGACCTCAAGAATGAGATAGAGGAATTACAGACAACGGGAAAGGATCAGCTCGAATTTCCGGAAACTTATTTCTTCGTGCCAGCGATTACGCTCCGATGGACGGCAAATCAAGTGCATATAGAGGCTGAAGATCCAGTTAAAATCTATCAAGCTATTTCCGATACGAAGATTCCTTTAGCAGCTCCAATCGTAGTGCAAGTACAATCGCGTTGGACAAAAAGTGAATACGTTAAAGCATTTGAAGATGTGCAAGCGCATATTCAACGTGGAGACATTTATGAAGTTAACCTTTGTCAGGAATTTTATGCGGAGAACGTCGACATCTCGCCGCTCGAAGTTTATCATCAATTAAATAGCCTATCACCTACCCCATTTAGTTCATTCTTCAGAGTAGGACATCATTTTATCATGTGTGCTTCTCCGGAGCGATTTTTAGCGAAAAGGCAGGGAAAGCTGATTTCTCAACCGATTAAAGGGACAGCTAGAAGAGGAACAAGCCCGGAAGAGGACCGACAGATTATAGCTGATATGTTGAGGTCAAAAAAGGAGATTGCGGAAAATGTGATGATCGTTGATTTGGTGCGTAATGACTTGACACGAAGTGCTCTTCCTGGAACAGTTGAGGCTACTCGCCTTTTTGAGATTCAATCCTTCGAACAAGTGCATCAAATGATTTCTACCATTACCTGCATGCAAGACCCAAAAGTCGCCAATGTGGATGTATTTAGAAATACCTTTCCTGCAGGTTCGATGACAGGTGCTCCTAAAATTGCAGCTATGCAAATTTGCGATCAGCTTGAAGCTCGAAAGAGAGGTATCTATGCAGGGTCTATCGGATACTTTGACACTGTACATGATGAGTTCGATTTTAATGTAGTCATCCGCTCACTGCTGTATAATAAACAAAAACGGTACCTTTCCTTTCATACTGGAGGGGCGGTCACCAATCAGGCAGCTGCAGATCAGGAGTATCAAGAATGCCTTTTGAAAGCTTCAGCCATCCTTGAAGCCCTAGATGCAAAGTTGAAAGAATAAAACTATACTAAATTTGTAGAGAATATTTTTTGCTTCAAGTATTTTTTCGACCTTTGTCCCATTGGTACCACAAGTTCCTTATATCGATCTACATACTCATCGGAATTATCCGATCAAAGAGCGCGCGATTCTCTCGGTGAAGAATATCGCATTGAATCATGCTGAAGAAATCACTGAAACAGATTGCTCCATAGGGTTACATCCATGGTATATAGACGGGAATTCTGAACTTGCTTTAGCCTTAATGAAAGGAGGATTAAAACAGGTTCAAGTTTTGGCGATAGGCGAATGCGGTTTGGATAAAAATATTGCTATTCCCCTCATCCAGCAGCAGCAGGTCTTTGATCGACAGGTTCAACTGGCTCAAGTTTATCGAAAACCGTTGATTATTCATTGTGTTCGAGCTTTTCAGGAGATTGTCAGTTGTTTAAAAAAAGTGAATTTTAACGAAGCTGTTGTTTTCCATGGCTATCGGAAAAATTGGACACTAGCTCGGCAATTAATTGATCAGGGGTACTATCTTTCAATAGGTGGACATTGTTTAAATGGAAGCCAAGACGAGCTTTTGGAAAATATTTCACTCAGTCAATTGTTTCTAGAAACGGATACAGATACGACCGTAGAAATTACTACGCTTTATCAATACGTAGCTCGGATCAGATCGATCGAGTTGGAGGAGCTAAAGCGGGCTTTATACCAGAATTATAAGAAAGTATTTAATAAGTGAGGCCGTCATAGTCTGTTTATTCACGTTGTCGGATAGCTATAAGGTTTCATGAAAATATAAAAAAACAAATTTAGATAGATGAAAGATTTAAGTTGGCTGTCACGTACCGAAGCATTGATAGGTCGATCAGCGGTTGAAAAATTGGCAAATTCACATGTGATGGTTTTGGGATTAGGTGGTGTTGGATCCTTTGCTGCGGAATTTATATGCCGAGCGGGAGTTGGGAAAATGACCATTATCGATGGAGACACAGTGGATCCGTCTAACCGTAATAGACAATTGCCTGCCTTGGCAACTAATCATGGTGAAGCAAAAGCTGAAATTATGCGGGAAAGATTGTTGGCCATTAATCCTGAATTGGATTTAACCGTAATACAAGATTTTATCATTCCAGAAAAGATACCCGCTTTATTAGATTTGGCGCCAGATTATTGTGTGGAAGCCATTGATAGTATTACACCGAAACTATTTTTCATTCGGAGGGCGTTAGAAGCCAATATACCATTTGTAAGTTCAATGGGTGCCGGTGGCAAAGTGGATCCGACAAAAATAAAAATTGCTGATATCGGTAAATCTTATAATTGTAAGTTGGCCCAACATATCCGTAAGAAATTGCGCAAACATGGTATACGTGATGGAGTGAAAGTGGCATTTTCAACCGAACTTCCAAACAAGGATTCATTATTGTATACCGATGGGAGTAATTTTAAAAAGTCCGCTTATGGCACCATGTCCTATCTACCAGCGGCTTTTGGTGGGGCAATAGCTTCTGTTGCTATACGAGATTTAATAGAAAATGCTTAACTTAGGTATTAAATAAACATATGAAGAAATGAAAGAAGCTGCCTGCCAATTGACGGTAGCTTCTTTTTTTCTTAGGCTATCGGCTTGTGACCCCTTTTATATCAATACCTTTGGGCTTGATATGTTCCAATCGTTTCTTGAGTGTATCTATTTTTGATTTTTCAAGATTACCCGTTGCAATTATAATCCCTTCTTTAACCTGTGCTGTAATGGTCGGAAAATCTTCCAGAACAAGGTTAACATCTCGTGTTAAGGTAGAATCTATCGCGCCGCCCAAAATTTCATGATATTTTTCACGGGCATCTTCTGGTTTTGGAAGATTTACGACAATATTGTTGTGAATGGATTTGATATCCTCTCCTCCGGCTAGCTTTGTTTTGTTTTCTATGTCCTGCTTGAGAGAGTCTGAACCTATTTGTCCATTCAAGGTTACATTCCCCTCTTCGACATCGACTCCGATTCCCGCAGTAGTTTCCAACGCTGTCTCGATTTTTGATCTTAGTTTTTCGTCCGACTCGGGCGATCTACAAGAGTGAATAAATAGTGCAGCACCAAGCAAGAAGATTAAAAGTAAACTATTGAATTTCATGTCATTCTTTGTTTCTGTACTAAATAAGAACAGATGCATCGGCATATTGTTTAATTTTTCGGTATTTTCATCACCTAGTAAATTGCAATAACTTTTTGATTAACGTTATTAAAAACAAAACTATCACCTATTTTTTTCCCGATAAGTAGTTGTCCAATTGGAGATGCAGACGAGATAACGAAGATATTATTGGTCCCTATTTTTACAGCTCCGATACTTGTGGCGATCAAATATAGTCCAACATTGGTTTGAACAAGTGTTCCTAATCTGACGACATCAATTACATCATTTGATAATGATTCTATACTGATCAGTTGCTGCAGATCTTTATTGGCTTCCACGAGTTGTTTCTGGTAGCGATTAATGTCCTGTTGGATCATTTCACGTGACGTCTCATATTTGTCTCCAGCACTACTTTTTGTATCGTCATTACTTGAATCCCGTGCGGTTTCCAAAGCAGATTCTATCATTGTAATACGTTCCCTGGTGCGTTTTAGCGCTATGTCAAGGACCTCCCCTTTTATGTCGAAATAATTATTTGTCATTCCGAAAAATAAGGAATAAGTTTTATTCATTAAAAAATAAAAACAATAGGCTTAGGCTCAATAGAATATAATAAATTGGATGGTAAATAATACGAATAAGGTTGCAATAAATTAAAAAATTACTACATTTGTGCACTGAAACACGGAAAGGTGTCAGAGTGGTCGAATGAGCAGTCCTGGAAAGACTGTATACGGGATGACTGTATCGAGGGTTCGAATCCCTCCCTTTCCGCAAAACAAACCGTTTTTAACACTGTTAAAAACGGTTTTTCTTTTTTGAGTACTAAATCGGCACCAAAAACAGCACTTAGATAAAAGCAAAGAAGTTCATGTTTAATGGGAGTGTCTTCTTCCAAATCCCACGTATAATAAGAGCCAAATCCGGTGACTGGAGAGTCGTTATGAATACGAGATTCGGAGCTAGATTAATGAGTTCGAAAGTTTTACATTATTGCTCTACATTTTGTTAGTTGTCTAAATTTTACCTTAAACTATTCAAATAGGTACATAGCTTTACCTATGAACTGTATAATTCTTTGTAGGCTTTCTTGCTAAAGAGAATAAACAACTCCAGTCAATTTTTATTAATGGATCTTGTTGCCAATCAAAAGTCAATTCATCAAATTATTGGCGTTTTTTATATTAATATTTTTTTATAATATATTAATATATGTTTATATTTAATTAATCGTACAAGCTAATGTTAATTAAGTTTTAAATGAAAAGGACAATTCAAGAAGAAGAACTTGTCAAAACTGGAAAGATGAAAAAAGATCCGCTCACTATGTCTGCGGATGAAAAGATACAATGGAGGCAAGAATTGCAAAAGAGCATTCGTTCCTATTTATTTTCTCGCGAACAGCCATTGGTTTATAACAAGGATGGGCAAATGGTTGAAGAGCATCGCGATGGCACGATTCAAAGTATTTGATCATGGCGACAATATATGTGATAACCGGTCCCCCTTACATTGGGAAAAGTACTTGTGGTCAGTATTTCATCCCAGAAGGGATTAAGATACTTGACCCAAATCTCTTTGTTCAAAGCTATGCTGAACTAGGTTTAAAAGATGGATATCGGAGATTTGAGGAACAGCTGTTGGGGCTGCTGAGTCATGACGAAGATTTTGCTGTTGAGGTCAATATCGTTAATAAGGTGCATCTTCAAATGCTACAAGACATTAAAGCCTTGTATCCTGAAAATAAGATTGAAATGATCTTTTTTTACACCGATAATATGTACATATGCCAAGCGAGGTCTAAGGCTAAGAAAAATAGTAGTTGCGACTCCGACCCTGACAAAATAACCCGTTCATATATTCATACCGTGCCGCTTGTGAAAAGACATCTAAATCTCTTTTCCTCTGTTAAGGGGGTGGATATAAGCGAAAACCACATAGTACCTGAAACTGTGTTTAAATACCAAGATAATGCTTTAGGAATCGAGGTATCTACATCTCTCCCCGTATGGGCTCAGTGAAGGAACATCATACCCACTTAAATTTCGATAAAAGGAGAAGTCTAAATTTAAAGGCTCTTGACCTGACCAACTTCTACCTTTGTTCGGCTTTTCCTCAGCTGGACTTTAAGTTGGCTTTGATGAAAACTTTCATATTCATACTTACTGCAGTTCCAAATGGTTGATCTTTTTAAGCGATAGATATTATTACTACCACAACGATTATAATAACTTTGGCCTATTATAATCATTATTTTAGTACAATATCTTTTATGCGGGCAAGACCCTCGGATGAATCTCTAAAGATGATCTTGCCATCTCGGTCAATGACAATATAGGTTGGAAAGATATAAACGCCCAATTCGAAGACGATAGAATTTGTTTTTTGCTTCATATCCACATATACCTGAGGCGAGTTTAAACAATAGTGTATTTATTACTATATTTGGGAATAAACCGAACTAAAAAAGCATGGATGCCCTCAACTTTCAACTTACACTTAGACCGACAGTATACACGGATTTAGAAACACATTATCAGTTTCAGCTTGATGAAGAAGCAAATTATCTCGCCGCATTTACCTCAAGTACTTCTTCAGACAAAGAAGCTTACCTTGAGAAATATGCTAAATTTCTCAATGAGCCAAGTATAAACAATCAAACGATTCTGGTTGATGGGACAATTGTAGGAAGTATTGCGAAGTTTGTTATTGATGGTGATGCTGAGATCACTTATTGGATTGACCGGAAATTCTGGGGACGTGGAATTGCAACAAAGGCGCTTAAAGAACTTCTTTCATTTGAAACAAGCCGTCCGATTTATGGGCGTGTCGCTTTCGATAATATCGGTTCTCAAAAAGTACTGGAAAATTGTGGTTTTGTTAAGGTTGGTACAGACCGAGGTTTTGCTAATGCACGCCAAATCGAAATCGAGGAATTTATTTACAGATTAGATGAATCAGTGATTTGATCAGCCTATTTATTACCAGCTTTCTTCTTAGTACATTTTGCATTTACGTTCCGGGCCTAACAAGAATACTCCAGTCTTAATACGGCTTATCGGACACACTACTAAACGCACTATTTATGATCGTCTTTATCGGAAAAGATCGCCTTTAACTTTTCTTCTAAATCTTTTCCCCTGAGGTCGCGGTATATAATTTTTCCTGTGGGATCCAATAAGAAGCTTGCTGGTATGGAATTTATGCCATAACGTTTTGCTGCTTGGCTATCCCAACCTTTTAAATCAGATACTTGTGGCCAACTGAGCTTATCATCTGCAATTGCTTTCATCCATTGTTCGCGTTGAGCCGCCTTGTCCAGGGATACTCCTAAGATCTCGAATCCCGAATCTTTGTATTTATTGTAAAGCGCTACAAGATTTGGATTTTCCTCACGGCATGGTCCACACCAACTAGCCCAAAAGTCTACTAATAGATACTTTCCTCGGAATTCAGTTAGTTTTAGACTCGTACCCATTTGCGTTTGTAGTTCAAGATCGGGGGCAATCTGTCCAACTTTCGTCCTGATCGACGATTCTAATTGCATGGGTATCTCTTTAGCCAAAGGGTAGCTTCTGAGCTCCTCCGCTAAACCGCTGTATATCCCTTTAACCTCTTCTATAAATTTCTCCTGTCCAGCAACAAAGGATAAACTGATTAAACTAAGGTAAGACGATGGATGTTGGCGAGCAAATGCTAAATGAACGCTATACAGGTCATCCATTAATCCCTTTTCCCGATCAATAAAAGCTTCCCGTACTTTAGGATCGCTCTGTTGATTAGCTGAAAGTGCATAAAATTCTTTATTAAGTGCTGTAAATTTATCATCTACAACGCTTCGCATTTTTTTTAAAGCATCTTGGTCGAGATTAATTTGAGACCCGCTAATTACAATGTTCTTCAAGGAGTCGCTTGCTCGCATTTCCATAGTCACAGGCTCAAGGTAAAAACGAAAAAAATCCATTTGCTCGTTGCGAGCTGGTCTATTTACATATGGATTTTTATTGAGATATAACGATGATGAAACAGGATAGTCTACGGTTCCCGAAAATGAAAAATTTCCTCCTCTGGAAAAAGTGGAATCCACGACAGACTTACCTTCTATTTCGTAGATCAAAAATACTTTAGCACCATCCTGCAGTGGGGGTATTGTGCCATTAATTTGATAGCGATTTTGCCCACAAACGAGGAAAGGAAGCGTAAGAGCCACTACTAGCAATCCTGCCCGAATTCTCATAATATAAAGTCTATTTTCAGTTAATTTACGAACCTAAATATACGGAATTTTTCTGTTCTAAACCAGTCACTATTTAGTATAATCCATGGTATATACCCGATAAAACAATTTGACAGGTGTTTTCTGCCATAAAAGAGGTAATAGATAAGTTATTAATTTGTGTGTTTTACCAAACTTTTGCATCTTTGCGTATTAGCACCAATATTTAACAAATCACCTTTATATTAACTTAAAGCTGTAAAATGCAAGACGAGATCATTAAGCACACGAAGAAAATTTATAAAACCGCAAAGGAGCCAAAGCATAGTCTCACCGAAAAATTGAAAGAAATATCCATTGAGATCTTCATTATCGTTTTTGCAGTATCACTTTCGATATGGCTTCACGGTTGGAGTGAGCATAGGCATGAACAACAAGAAGTAAAAGAATTTTTGGAGGACCTAAAAGTCGATCTCGAAAAAGATGTCCACGACTTAGAAAAGCAAAATTCCTACCTAACGAACACAGCGGAAGGATGTAAATTTTAAGGGGAATTAAACCAACAAAAAATTGATAGCTTGGTGAAAGTCAACCCAAATGACCGTATTAAGATGAACCTTAATCCGATCTTTAAGATCAGAAATACTGGAAATTATGAAGGATTTCGATCTAGTGGAAAAATCGGTCTCATTAAGGATCGAAAATTAAAAACAGGAATTTTGGAATATTATCAAACCGTAGTACCATCAAAAGACGATTGGCAAACCTACTATAACTCATTGGTTTTTAATCTCGCAGATGAGCTGGTATCCGTTCCCAATGCAAATATCAATCCTGATTTAATGTACAAAGCAATTAACGCATCGCCAAAAGTAAAAGGGATTCTTATCAATGCAGCATCTCAAGCAAATATGATTATTCAGCTGAATGATCAGGTGATTAAATCTGCCAAAGAAATCATTGCCGAAATTGAGCATAACAACGAATAAATCGGTTTAAAATGAGTGTGTAATGCCTTACCAATAAAAAAAAGACTTCTTTTAAAGTTTTAAAAGAAGTCTTTTTTACTTGTTATAGATATTATCTCATTGGATTTTCACTATTATCTGTCATCGATTTCCATACGCATTTCCAGAAGATTTGGTTTAAATCCTGCCTTTGCATAGGCTTTTATTGCACTGGTATTTTCTTCATAAACCTGAAGTCTTACTTCCGAGATATTTCTTTCTTTTGCCCAATCGATCAATCGGTGTAAAATCATCTTGTTGATACCCTGACCTCGATATTCTGGCCTAACGTACATAAAACCAAGATAAGCATACTTTTCATACTTTTGATAAGGTTTTGCATCCAATAATTTCGCATATCCTGATCCGACAAGTTGATCGTCAACAACTGCGACAAGGACTTCAGCCTCCCTAGACTTGATCAATTCGAGGAGATCAAAATAATGAATTTCGCCTGGCTTTAATGTGTTATCAAAAGGTCGTTCCGCTTCAACGATCCCTTGTTCAAACTCAATTAACACATTGATTTCGCTTTCTTTTGCTTGTCTGATGATTATTTCCATAATTAATATTCTGCGTCTATTATTCCGTCTTTTTCGGGCTATATCCACTGCTGGCAAACTACAAATCGCATAGCAACTGTAGTATTATTTTCATATTTTAAGTTCTAATTAGAAGGAACTTCGGAGCCTTTTTCACCTTTTCTACAAGTTACATATTTATCACTTATAACGGAGGGGCTACTTATCAAGAATATGGAACTCTCGTTTTTCCAATAATCCATTTTTGTATAGTTCAGTATAAATCAACGGTCCTCTTTTTCTTGTGTTGATTATTGGTTCCCCCGTTTCTTCATTATATTCCTGCAATAATTTATAACATTTCCATTCGCCATCAGGAAGACCTCCTTTATACTTTGCTTCCAAGTACGTATACGAATCTGTAAATGATGGATATTCTTGTAAGTCCACAAACCGATTTGTTTTAAATTCGATCCATTTTCCTTCTTTATGGTGATTTTTAATTGAGCCCTGTTCTTCATCTGTTTTATATAATCCATTCTGATCATAGTATCTGACAAATGTTCCGTTGCTTAAGAGCTGAAATTGACAAACAGGTTTTTGCCTAAAGGGATTCTCATTAAATTCATAATCCCGCAATGAGATTATAAAATTTTTATCGATATAGAATAGTGTATAGTCTGTGAATCCCATTTCTCCCTCATGATGAAGATAAATTCTTCTTATATCAACCGGCTTCCCATTCTTTACTGAAATTAAATATATTTTTTTTATGAATGGTTCACTATAGCGGACAGCGTTATAAATGGCCAGAAAATGAAGCGAATAATCCCCATAACGGAGGAAATTGGAGGCAAGTTTAATCTGATTATATTCTTTGCCGATATCTTGCTCAAATGGAAAAGAAACATCATATGCTTCGGGTATCGTTACGAGATTGTTTTTGATTGATTGATCAAATTTTAATGCATAGCGATTTCCTAAACCACGGTGATCTTGCATAGCCGACATTACGGAATCGACAGGTAGTTGTTTTGAAATATTTGAATACCCAAATGGAAGCGTTATACAATTCCTTTTATCCGTATTAAAAAAGTTAGATCCTTCAACTGATGCAGGTATATTTAAATTCTTATATCCGGTTTGTGCTTTGCTGTAGTTGGAAACAAGTACAAGCACAAGAAGGATAAAGGTTTTATTAATTTTACTAAACATATACTCTTTAGTTGTTCACATTGATCCTAACATTGCTCCATGAGTTTTCAGGCAAACTGAGCCATCATCTCCTATCTAACCTACCAAGCTATCTCCTTCGCTTTTTTTAATGTTTCTTCGATATTTTCACACAAAATCTTGGGAATAAAATCCTCTCTTGGCATTCCGTTGATATGATACAATCTTTCCGTTGGGAATTGGAATCCAATTTTTGTTTCTGTGAGACGGAAGTTTGAAATTGCGCCTAATAGCCCGGCCATAGGTGTGCCAATAACTGTCGCTCTATCAAGCGCGTCAAAACCTATAGCTATTCCTTCGCCCATACTTCCTGTCCAGTGCCCCACGAGAACATACACATTACCCTTGAAGATTTCCTTACGTGGGCTTACATACTCTACCCAATGTCGTTTTGTGTCATAATCCTTCTCATCAAATTCGTGAATTTGATAAGGTAGAACTTTATTGACAAACCGCCCCATAATGGCCCTCGCAACCGTTGAATTTCCACCGCTAGGGGTTTCAGTTAAATCCAAAATAAGGTTTTTATTAGAAATCAAACTGTCAAGCGCCGTATCAAATTCAGCGATCAAGTTGTTATTTCCCAGTGAATTATTGATTTTGATATAGGCTGTGTTTCCATTTATAATTTTATAATACAACAATTCATTCCGATTGCCATAGCTTACCGGTTCAAATGTTTTACGTTCGCCGTTTTCAACGACAGTAATCACGCGTTTCTTATCATGAGTTCCCGCAAAAAGCATATCTAAAGCATACTGATACATCTTTGGACTGTAATGATCTGTAAATCGAGGTAAGAAACTTTTTAACTGTTCATCGATTGCTTTTCCGTTGAAAAGAGTTACTTGCATACCAATTTTTAACCCAGCTAAATCTGCACCAAAACCTTTTCTTAAGTCTTTTATTAAATATTTGTTTCCATTTTTTTCGACACGTAGGTCGGACCATGATGGAATTATCCTGTTTGATGTATTAAGATTTGTGCTTAACGACGAATGTCCATTGTACAGCTCATTCAACGTATTTTCAAGCAACTGAATAAACTCGTTGTCATTTGTAACTTTTTCTACTTGTGAAGAATAAATTTCTTTGACTTTATTCCAGTCGATATTTTGCCTTTCTAAATAAGCATAATGTTTATTGATATCAGACCAAAACTCATAAAAATCCTTTTGGTATTTGGTTTGGGCGAAAATATTATTCTTTGTTAAAAATAAGAATACTATAGTAAAAATTGCTTTAGTCAATAGGCTTAATTTCATTGTTGTGTTCTTGAAGTGGTATTTCATTGGTCCAACCATAGCAAAAATAATAAAACCGGTGTTAAAATACTGAATCTTTTGAAAGCATTACTTTTTTCGTAATCTCTTTGTATAGATTTATAACTTGGAAAATCCTGGTGTTGTGATTCAGCAATTAAGCTGTTAACATCCCATTGGAGTTTTGATAATGATTAATTTGGTAACTTTTTTACCGTTATCTTTAAGACGACATGCGATCCGTAAGAAATAACGGCTTATACCGACTGCTGATGGATATTCAGATAGCGATTTTACTTTAGTCAAAAGTTTAAACCATTCTTCACCACACTGCTCTTTTACTTTTTGTTTCAATTCGTCCATAGATACGCTGGGAAAGGTCCGATGATCCTGATCAGTATATTCTTCACTTAGAAAAAGGCCATTCCCATTTTGTTTTAAAGGCTTCCAGTCTGAGTTAAAATGTTTCCATTCGGTAAGATCACAATGGGGACCTTCATTCATAATAGTTACGCTGGTTTCATAGCGTTGTTCCACCTTCAAGTCACGGACCTGATCACTTAAAATAGAAATATAAGTTCCCTCGATGCTTTCCCCGACTTCTGCTTCGATTTCTACGGTATCACGTTGTAGTCGATCCATCCTTTCTGGATCAAAAATGGCCATACCTTGAATCGAAACGACAAATTCATTGAACTTTATGGATGTTGTTGTCTTAACCTCATTCGTGGTATGCGAGGCGGGGACCGTATCTATCTGCTGCCTGGATATCACTACTTCTCCGTCAATAGGATGTTCTGATTGCTTAACATCCCGTTTTTGTAGGGGTACGCTAGGATTGTTACAAGAGCAAATTGCAGCAACAGTTAGCATGATGATATTTTGTTGTATGTTCATCTCTATACCTTAGTTTGTATTTTCTTTGCTTAACCGGGCAGTGTAGTACGCAAACTGCTTCATATTTTCATTGGCAACTTTTTTAAGCGTATATGCTTTTATGATAATCGTCATGCTATCGATCCATCTGATGTTTTCCACCGCCCAATTGTCCGTTTCAAAACTGTTGTATTCGGAAAGTTTGATCCGGAAAGGAGCCTTTTCTTTGCGGACAGCAAGTACCCCTATAAAGCAACTATTCGCAGCATAGACCTCATTATAATAATAAGCAAGAAAATCTCCGTTTGGAGATGGAATTGGTATTTCAACTGCACCGTCGCCGACTGAAGCAATTGTATGTTGACTACCGTTGATGCTATCGAGTAAAACTAAATCGCTAAAACCTAATGATTCAGCAACATGATTGCTTACGAGAATATGCATTTTCAGTTTGGGAAGATAGCCTTTATACGCCCAACCCTTAAATCCATCACCATAACCGGCTGAAAAACTATATTTCCTGAACTTTAGCTTGCCTTTGCCTGTAGGAATCACAAAGCTTTTCCGTTCAACAGCAGGAGTTTTATTGATAATGTTGGAGCTAAATGCTTTATGATAGTCTTCTGGTGTAGCTGCTTTGATTACTAATTTGGGAAGGCTATCATAGCGATCTCCATAACCTACTGTCAAATTTGGTGTAGATTGACCGTAAACAAGGTTTATCGAAAAAAGAAATATCAATAGCGATTTCATAATTATTTCTGGATTTTAGTAAAAACAGGATTCCATCTAAGATAACCCTCCCTGCGTTGCATGATGAAATAGATCTATTGTTTGTTCAAAAGTGACATCATGAATCGATCATCGTGTAAAAATAGGCCACAAGCCGCAAAAGTTTAAGACCATTTAATATTTGCATGTGGCGATTTATTATTCGCTATTTCTTTAAAGGATGAAGACTTGACGCTGTTGTATTACTATACAACTCTCCTGTTTTATCCCAACATTTGATCCTCTTGAAAACGATGACTTCGACTCATCGTCACTAGTCCAGCAGAGTGGCAACTAACAGTACAATAGTGGGTTTTTCCAAACAATCGCGAATCAAAATGAGTTTACAATGCTGTTTTATTATGGGATTGACAGATTGATCAATTTCGCTTAAAGACGGTATTCCCTTCTTTGATTGTTTCAATTACTTTGATGTCCCGTAATTTTTGGGGATTAATTGTTAATGGATTTTGATCCAAAATAACCAAATCAGCTAGTTTTCCTTTTTTAAGAGACCCTTTATCTTTTTCTTCCTGATACTGATAGGCAGCGTTGATGGTAATTGCTTTGAGCGCGTCCCTGACATCAATACGTTCATCTGGCCCCAACAACATTCCCGAACGTGTCGTCCGATTGACTGCAGCATACACCCCGGTCAATAGATCTGGAGGTGTTACTGGGCTATCATGATGGATGGTAAACAGTATTCCCGCTTTTTTTGCCGACTGAGCTGGACTAATAAACGCCGCACGTTTGGGACCAAAAACACTTTGATAGTGCCAATCTCCCCATAAGTAAACATGGGATGAAAAATAGGAAGGAATAACACCGATATCTTTTATCTTGGCGATATGATCGGGGCGGCTGTTCTGCACATGTATCAAGGTTGCCCTAAGCTCAGGCTTATAAATTCCTTCGGCTTTCAATCTGCCGATCACACGAAGTACCTGATCAATAGCCGCATCGCCATTAACATGTAGTTGTGCCGTAATATGATTTGAAAACACTGTTTTTAAATCATTGTAGAGGGTCTGGTCCGAAAAGATTGGAAAGCCTTTGTAATCTGCCGGTTGACCTTCTGGTGGAACCAGGTATGGTTCTGTCAACCAAGCTGTCTTCCCCTGAGGCGAACCATCATCCGAAAATTTAAATCCACCAAATTTCAAACGCTTTTCGTATTTCATGTAATTGGGTTTAAAGGATTTCCATTCGGCTTTGTTTGCTTCAAAATCCGGAAAATAAACCACATCTGCCTTTAGAAGATTTTTCGAAGCTGCTTCCTTCAACAGGCCAACCCCCACTCCCATCGAACGTCCGTCACAGATTGTTGTCTGCCCATAACTAAGCCATTCGTCTTGCGCTTTGACAAAATCTTTTAGGGATTGAGATAGCTCATTTTTGGCCTGTTGAGGCTTGGGAATCATATTCGTCAACTTCACCAGTGCGGCAAAAGAGGCATTTTCTTCTAGTTTGCCGTTTAGTCGATTATCGGGGCTTCGGCCGTAATGTCCCCCCTCCGGGTCTTTTACATTTTCGGCAATACCTAATAACTTCAACATCGCACTATTGGCAACACTTGCATGACCAGAAGCATGAATGACAATAATAGGATTTGTCGTACTGATCGCATCCAATTCCTGACGAGTCGGATGGCGATGCTCACGCATGATAGCATCATCGTAACCATTTCCTAATACAGGAACAGACGCGCCTAATTTTGTTCGCTTAATAACTGATAATATAGTCTTTTGAAGATCTGGTATTGAATTAACGGTACCATATGGAATGGGCGATAAATCTATTGCCTGTTCCATTCCTGCTCTTGAAGTGATATGGCCATGGGCATCAATAAAGCCAGGCAGTAAAGTTTTTCCCTTTAAATCGATCTGTTTCGTGTTTTCCCCTACATAGGGGGCCGCTTCTTTCCGGCTACCGACGAAAAGAATTTTCCCGCCTTTTACTACTAACGCATCTACCTGGGGAAAATCATCTTCCATCGTAATAATATTTCCACCAAAATAGAACGTATCCCCTTTTTGCTGACTGCTCTTACAGCTTAAAATAAAAAAGGGTAAAAGGAAAAATAGATATTTTGTAATAATTGCCATGTGAGAGGTTAACTGTACTGATGAATAACAACAGAAAACAGTTAATTGTTTCGCAGCTCTTTGCTGGGTAACAGCCGGTAGAAGAAATGCGCATCTAGATGCGCATTTTCGATTAAAGCAGAATCGGTAACAGTTGATCTAGACTTTCTACCTGCAGGAAATTGCTTGGTTTAACGTCATCACAAGCTTGCTCATGTGTCCAAGTCACATGGTAAGGGACATGTATTGCCTGTCCCCCCAATGCCAAAACAGGCAGAACATCGGAGTTGATTGAATTTCCGATCATGATAAAATTTTCAGCGGGGCATTCAATTTTTCTTAATAATTTTGAGTAATCGTCATTTTTCTTGTTACTCATAATTTCCACATGATGGAAGTACTTTTGGAGACCCGAATTTTTCAGCTTTCTTTCCTGATCCAAAAGGTCGCCTTTTGTGGCTACGATTAGCTTATAATGTGCACTCAGCCTTACCAACGTATCTTCAACACCTTCCAATAATTCAATCGGCATCTTTAATAAATCTTGTCCAATCGCTATGATTTTGTTTATTGTCTTCAGCGATAACTGTCCTGCCGAAATACGGCTGGCAGTCTCTATCATACAAAGAATAAAGCCTTTCACACCATACCCATAGAGGGACAGGTTATTCATTTCTGTTTCAAATAATTCTTTTGATACTGCATGCTGTGGAAGATAATTTTCTAACAGCGCACAAAAATCATGTTCTGCTTTTTGAAAATATGGTTCGTTTACCCATAATGTATCATCTGCATCGAATGCGATGACTTTAATGGCAGTTTTATTGATAATCATTCTAATTTTAATTCAATTTAAGTAGTTTACTTGATCTTGATGCCATTATATTGTTCCCATAACCCGGTCAAGTTTAGGTCTGAATCATATACGGCATTAAAAGCAAACAGTTTTCCCTTAGCCACATAATCATAAATATAAAGATCGGTTAAAGGGGTCGGAATAGATTCCAGTTCGTCTGCAGCGATCCATTCGAGGTCACCCTCATTTCAATAGGGGGCCTCTACATATTCGATATCGGATACATATACATAGCTGATCCAATTGTAATTGATCGGTGATGTTTCGGTTAACATGCCACAAAATTGTTTTGACGTGATATGGATCCCTGTTTCTTCCATGACTTCACGAACTACCTCATCATCCGGGTTTTCAAATGGGTCTAATTTCCCACCAACGGGAACATACATATCTTTATTGGGTTCTTTAAGGCGCTTTAACAATAGAAACTTATCTTTATTTCTTAATATACATAGTGTGGCTACACGCTTCAAACCTGTCACTTCAGTGCTCATTTCTTTTCTGTTTGTAACAAAAATAGAAAATGTTGCGAGAGTCTTCAAGTATTTTAGCGAATTCATTCAGTCTATCTCTCCTCAGTAAGGACTTGCATATCTATTGCATCGGCATAAGTCACCTTGGCGATCACTTTTCCATGAAGCGGACCCCATAATCTTTACGCACTCACTCTCATGGGGTACCGAAATTTATTTTTGAGGGAAAGCCCATTATCCAATGAACGATCGGCATAATGGGCTATATCCATAGAATTAAACATTAAATTATGCGGGTCTTAAATGATAGGCTTTAGGCTGAACAAATGCTCGTATACCTTGAGCCGATAAGGTCGAACCTAAGCCAGAATTTCGTCTTCCGGACCAAGGCACATTAGGGCTTACCCTATCACAGCAGTTCCAATATACCGTTCCTGTATCCATTTTGCTAAGGATATTCATTGCTCTATCCTGATCGGACGAAAACACCGCTGCAGTAAGGCCATAGGTCGTATCCTGCATCAACGTAATTGCCTCTTCGTCTGAAGTTACCTTTTGTATACCTATCAACGGACCAAAAGTCTCTTCACGCATAAGTAGCATGTTGTGATTACAGTGCTCAAATACTGTGGGAGCATAATAATATCCCTTACCTTCTAATACATGTCCGCCCAACCGTAGTGTTGCTCCCTTTTCAAGGGCATCTTTCACTTGATCTTCAAGGACGTCCAGCTGAGCAGCCCTCGTTAAAGGACCGATAAATGTGTCTCCAGCGCATGGATCGCCAACCTGATAGGAAGCTACCTCCTCAATAAATGCCTCGACAAACTCATCGTATATCTGTTCTGAAACATAGATACGTTCAACAGCACAACAGCTCTGCCCATTGTTGTAGAAAGCGCCCTCAGCTGCCGACACTGCCGCCTGTTTTATATCTTTCACATCTTCTGTTACGTATAGTGGATCCTTTCCGCCTAGCTCAAGCTGGACTGGAACTAATTTATGCGCTACGGCCCTAGCAATATGTACTCCAGTTTTATAGGATCCAGTAAAGAAATAGCCATCCAATGGCAATGATAAGATATGCTCGCCAATCCTCCCATCTCCAACAACACAGTGAAATACATCATCAGGTATACCGGCTTCATAAAGGTATTTTGCAAACTGCAATCCGGTCAGCGTAGCAAATTCAGAAGGTTTATAGAGCACGGCATTGCCCGCAACCAAGGCGTACAGAAAAATATTAAAGCCCACATTATAAGGGAAATTCCATGCAGAAATATTGGCAATGACACCAAGTGGTTCATAGCGAATATGTTCTAGTGTAGCCCCCTCATTTACAATAATTTCTTCTGAAAGCCATCTTTCAGCATTTTTTCGAAGATGCTCAATACGGTTTTGTGCTCCGTTAATTTCATTAAGCGATTGTGTGATGGGTTTGCCCGTCTCCTTGGTAAGGATCTCCGCAAGTTCCTGTTTATTCGCCAAGATCAGCTCCCCAAATTGTATGATGCACGCCAAACGATCCCTCAAAGGAACGTTGGCCCATTTTTGCTGTCCCTGTCTTAGTAAGGAGAGTGTATTTTCCAATTCAACTGTTGTGGTTGAAGGCAACGTTGCTACTACAGCACCGGTTGCAGGATTTCTAATTTCTATGTTGTCTTGCATGTTCGATAAAAACATTAAGAATTAAATTTTCATCTAAAAGTATTCCCTTCTGTGTTTGGGAAAATTCGGGATGCCATTGTACACCCATCACTTTCCCGGCCGCTTCTTTGGTATAACCAAATGCTTCGATAAATCCGTCTTCCGAGCGCGCAAAGACTTCGAGATCACGGCCAAGATCTTTAATAGCCTGATGATGTACAGTGTTGACCAATGGATTGGCAACATGGCCATATAGTCTGTCGAAAAGTGTTCCTGGTTCTATATGTACGGGATGATTGATGGTGTCGTATAGACTTGCTGAACGATGTACAGCCGACTGAGGAAGCTGACTACCGATATCCTGATACATTGTGCCTCCAAAATAGACGTTCATTAACTGAAATCCCCGACAGATACCTAAGACTGGCTTATGATTTCTGATGGCATAATCCAATATCTTTAGCTCATATTGATCCCGATAAGGGTCTCCTTTCCAGGGTCCGATAGGCTCTTCTCCATAATGCTGGGGTGCTATATCGCTTCCACCTTGAAGAACTATGCCATCCATCTGGTGTAAGATGTCCGCTAATAATGATTCTTCAAGATCCGGCAATAATATAGGAAGAACGCCTTTTTTAGTTATCCATCGAACCATATCATTTTCCATATAGCTCAGTGATTTGTGTCCAAAGACCGTCCTCTCGGGGTCTGGATAAAAAAAACACGCACTAATACCGATTTTTAACATATTATTTTCCTTCGTAAGCGGTTTCATAAATTGCAAGAAAATCTGCTTTGCTAACGGGCTTGGGGTTTGATGGGTGACAGAAATCTGCAAACGCCAGTTCTGATAACGGTTGCAGATGTTCCTTTTGCACGCCTATCGCAGATAATTGTGTAGGCAGTCCCAAACGTACATTGAGGTCAAACAGATAGTCTACAACCCTGTCTCCAGCATGACTACCGAGCCCTAAAGCCATGGCCATCTTATCGAAACGATCTTCAAAACCGACATAATTAAACTGCATTCCATAAGGAAGATTCACCGCGTTGGCCAGTCCATGATGGGTATCAAGGAGCGAGGACAGCGGATGCGCTAAACTATGAACGACTCCTAATCCCTTCTGAAAAGCAACAGCTCCCATCAATGATGCCAAAAGCATTTTGGAGCGGGATGGCAAGTCTGATTCTTTCGTAGCACACTCAATAGACGTCGCCACCATGGCCATTCCTTCAAGCGCTATACCATCACACATCGGATGATACCCTTTGGCCAAATAGGCTTCCATATTGTGGGTAAGTGCGTCCATTCCCGTTGCTGCCGTAATAAACGGTGGCAGATCCATTGTAAGCAAAGGATCGGCAAATACAATTTTTGCCATCAATCTGGGACTAAACAGAATTCGTTTTTTCTTGGTTTCATCTTCTGAAATAATAGCACTACGCCCCACCTCACTCCCAGTCCCGGCGGTCGTAGGTACAGTAATCAATGGTGGTATCTCGTTGGTCACATAGATATCGCCACCGATCAGATCGTCGTAATCAAATAAATCACGATGATGATTTGCGCGCAAGGCAATTGCCCGTGCTACGTCGAGTGCTGCTCCACCGCCAACGCCAATAATTGAATCTCTATTTTGCCCTCTAAAGACATCTCCTCCCAAGAGGACATCAGATTTTACTGGATTTTTATGCAAATCATGAAAGACAATAACGTCGATCCCTTTGTTCGTCAGCTTTTGTTGGACTCCCTTAAAAAATGGTAGTTGGGCGATAGTCGGATCCGTTACCAGTAAAGGGCGATTAAGTCCATTGGTCAATAAATAGTCTGGTAGCTCGTCGATCACTCCAGCACCGAAACGGATCGGTGTCGGAAAATTAAAACCGTAAATTTTTGCTGTATCCATTGTTCAGTTAAATAATTTCAAAATATCTTTTTGTTTCCCAATCTGTGACCTGCTCAGAAAATTGTCGCCATTCCCATAACCGTGATTTACAAAAATGATCGACAAACTTTTGGCCAAATAGCTCGGAGGCTATTTGCGATTGCGCCATTCGAGCGGTCGCATCGTGGAGGTTTCTTGGTAACACGCCGTGTTGCAGATCTTTATAACCATTACCGCTAGTATGTCGATTATCCAATGGCAATTTATACTTGATGCCATACAACCCGCTAGCCAAACATGCTGCTACTGCCAAATAAGGGTTCACATCTGAACCGACAACACGGTGTTCAATGCGTGTGGCTTTGGGACCACCGTCGATGACGCGGAGTGCTGTGGTACGATTATCTATGCCCCAAGTCAGGGTTGTCGGTGCCCATGCTCCTTCAGTCAGCCTTTTATAACTGTTAACAGTGGGCGCCAATAACGGTAGAATATCAGGTAAACAATACAATTGCCCCGCAAGAAAATGCTTCATCAACTGGCTCATTCCGAGTTCATCTTCTTTATCATAAAAGAGGTTGTTCTGTTTGTTGAGATCCCAAAGACTTTGATGCACATGGCCGCTGCAGCCTGGTAAGTCCTTGGTCTGTTTCGCCATAAAACTCGCCGTGATATTATGTTTTTTTCCGATGTCCTTAACCGCAGATTTAAAGAGCGTAGCCCTATCCGCAGCTTCAAGAGCATCACTACATTGGATCGCAGCTTCCAGAACACCTGGCCCGGTCTCCGTATGTAGCCCCTCAAGAGGTACACCGAATCTTTCGAGCATAGCCAAAAGATCCTGAAAAAATCCGTAATTGTCAGACATCCGTAAGATGGAATAACCAAACATACCAGATGTTATCGGTGTCATATCTCTAAAACTATTTTGGGGAGCGGCATTATCGGCTTTCACGAAATTAAACCATTCAAATTCCTGTGAAAAAATTGGTTTAAATCCGGCAGTCTCCGCCTGTGCAATTATGTTTTTAAGGAGTGATCTTGGGCACACATTTTGGTCCCGAGAAAGCGGAGATTCAAAATCAGCTAGAAAAAAGGGAATATCTTCTTGCCAGGGAATCTGTCGAAATGTATTTCCATCAATACGCGCCGGGAAATCGCCGTATCCTGTATGCCAGCCTGTAATTTCCACATTGTCATAAACCTGATCGTTAACATCCCATCCAAACACCACCGAGCAAAACCCAAATTCATTGTCCAGTGCAGAGATAAACTTATCCCGATGCATAAATTTCCCACGGAGCACCCCGTCTATATCAGCGACGGCAACTTTAACGTGCGTACTTGTGCTTGCTGTTAATTTGGCAATAATTTCATTTTTAGTTATCATAATTTGATGGTTTTGTCCTTGTCAAGGAAGATTAGGAAATAGAGGTATGATAAGATGACAAGCCCAAAGAATAATAGAGCTGTCAAGGGGTTATAATATATCATTGCAATGAGACACACGACAGCAATAATAAATGCAATTGCCGGAAACAGCGGATACAATGGAACTTTGAATGGGCGTTCCAAATCGGGTTCCTTTTTTCGCAAGGCAAAAAATGACCACATGGATATTATATAAAGACAGATTGCCCCAAAACATGCGATGGTAATAATACCTGCGGTCTTTCCGGTCAATAATGCTATGATGCCAATAGCCATATTGATTAAGAGTGCATTGGCCGGAGTCTTAAATCGTTGATGTACTTTTCCAAGAATCGACGGTGCATACCCCACTCTCCCAAATTCGAAGGTAGCTCTGCCACCAGCGAGAATGATACCATGAAATGAGGCTATAAGACCCAAAAGACCAACGCCTATAAGTAGTTTATAGAGAATATGGCGATTGTCAATGACATGTGCAATGGCAAGTGGCAATGGTGAATCGGAGGGTTCAGTGCTTCCGACAGGATAAACAACAGCCTCCCAGCCGCCGACACCCACCGCCGACAAAAATGTAATGATACAAAGCACAACTAAAGTTACGATGGCCGATCCAAAGCCGATTAATACATTTTTCTGTGGATTGATCGTTTCCTCAGCAACATTCGCTACACCTTCAATAGCGAGAAAAAACCAGATGGCAAACGGAATAGCTGCAAAAATACCCGAGAAGCCATTGGGCAATGCGTTGTGCTCAAGGTTGGAAAATTCGAAAGCCGGAAATGTAACACCGGCAAATATTAGTAATTCGATAACCGCAAGAACAGTTACGACCAATTCAAATGATGCAGCGAGCTTTACGCCCAGTATATTCATTGAAGTGAAAATCACATAGGCCCCAATGGCAAAAATAAGATAGTCAACCGAAGGATGCAATAAATGTAGATAAGCACCTATAGCAGCAGCAATGGCAGGCGGAGCAAAAACAAACTCGATATTTTGTGCAATACCGGCGACAAATCCCAAATGCTTGCCCAATCCTCGATTGGCATATTCAAAGGCTCCGCCAGCCTTAGGGATCGCACACGCCATCTCTGTATAGCTGAAGTTAAATGTAAGGTACATGATAATAACGAACACTGTAGCAATGGCCAATCCCAATGTGCCGCCTTCTGCCAAACCGAGATTCCATCCAAAATACATTCCCGAGATAACATAGCCTACACCCAATCCCCATAACATAACCGGACCAAGGACTTTTTTTAATTGAGGCTCACTCATAATTTTATTTAGGTTGGTAAATGATAGTAATTAATTAATTTAAATTTACTACATATAGTTTAAATGATAGTATTATATATCTGTAATTATGGCTATTTTAGTAAAATAATATGGTTGTATTTTATTTACTAGTGTTTACGATCTAACTACAGTCATAGATATAGTTTTTTTAGATTTAATTTACTACGATAATGAAATTGGATGAGAAAGACCTCATGCTTCTGGACCTTTTGCAACAGGATGCGAACATAAGTAACAAGGAAATAGCTGACCGTGTTAATTTATCCATGACTCCCGTTTACGAACGTATTAAGAAGTTAATGGCAACCTCCGTTCTCAAACAGAAAGTCTTTCTGCTGGACAGAAGAAAACTTGATCTTAATCTAATGGTCCTTGTATCCATTAGTATGGAAAAACATTCCAATGAAAGTGCCTTGTTATTTATGGAGGAGATACAAAAATTTCCAGAAGTAGTCGAGTGTTTCCACGTAACGGGTGCATTTGACTATCAAATAAAGGTGATGGTTAGGGATGTTGATCACTATCATGAATTCAATTTTAATAAACTGGCAACAATCAAGGGAATCAGACATATGGAAAGTTATTTTGTCATGAAAGAAATCGTGAATACAACCCGTCTCCCAATCTTTCTTTGATAATTAGTTTAGCATATTTTAGCTTTACTATGCTGCGCTGACGACTCTCCTAATTTAATTTCCCGGAATTGATGGGTTTCATTGGTATGGCACCTACACTTAGGCAATGGTTCATACTTGCAGAACCATGCCTTCTATTTGTATCGTGTTGTTTATAAGAGCACAATATTCTCAAGCGATACGCCTACTCCCTTAAGAGCTGCGTAGGTTAATTTGTCCATTGAGGCCCCGTCAAAATCGATTGTTTTAATACTCTTATAATATTTATTGGTAAGCGCAAACGTGGGCCGAAAGGAAACATTTCTAAGAATAACCCCTCTAAATGAACTGTTTGCTAGGTCTGCATTATCGAATTTTACGTCGACAAATACTTGCCCATCAAAGCTTATGCCTTTCATATCACAGGACTTAAAGCAAACACCATTGAACTCACAGTGTTCAAAAATGGTTTTTCTGAGATCCGACGCCGTAAATTTGACATCTGTCAGCTTTATACTATTAAATCTAGCATTGTTCAACTCCGACGCATAAAATTCTGTACGTGCGAGAACGGTCTTGTTGAAATTTGCGTTCGTCATATTACTAGCAGAAAATGTACAGTCCGTAAGGTTCGACGAATCAAAATTAGCATCGCGGATATCACTTCCTTTAAAAATGCTTGCCGTGAAATCTGCTGTACTGAAGTCTGTGCCACGCAGCTCACTTCCGAGAAATTTTCTCTTTGGCGCATTTACGCCAGAAAAATCAGTTTCGGCTAGCGTGTTACCGCTAAAATCTGTCAGTAGCGGCTTTTGTCCCGTATCAGAAAATTTTGCCTCTTCCAGAGAATTTCCTTTCGTGTCATCTAAAGTGCCAATGACCACCTTTTGACTTGCTACGCTATCTCCTAATTTCGAATTTTCGGCGAAGTAGTTTAGATCGACTGCGAATATTTCCGCAAGTCTATGTATTGTTAAAAAGTCTGGTAAAGACTCTCCCCGCTCCCATTTTCCAACTGCTTGGGGGCTGACGAATAAAAGTTCAGCAAGCTGTGCTTGCGACATATTTCGCTCTTTCCGCACTTTGGCAATATTATTACCTAATGTTTTGTTATCCATAATTATTGTTTATTGATGATGTTCAACTTTACAAATATATTGAGGCTAATCTGTAATTATCGCGAAAAGGGAAATACCTCTAGTTGTAATTATGCTACTTATCGTTGTATTCGAACAGCTTCGGGTTGTTATTCCTAGAGTATTGTCCTATACTGTTATTGAAACTATATTTTAAGTAAAACTTCTCAAAGACGGGCCTTTCTTTATAATAATGCCATCCCATATTTTAGATCGTGGGTTATGAGAAAGACAAACTTTAACTAATTTAGGAAGATCTACCACCATGAATACCGCCAAGCTAGTTTAAATATTTCTAGAAATTTGATCTATATTTATATACCTAAAATTTACATATGTTAGAGAATTTTGAGTTTTACCTTTTTTTAGTCCTACTAATTACGATGTTGATCATGCTGGCGAGAAAAATTCAGGTTGCATACCCTGTTTTACTCGTATTAGCGGGACTTGTAATAAGTTTTATCCCGGGAGTTCCCCCTATAAAGATAGAACCCGAATTGATATTCATTATTTTTTTACCGCCGCTCCTCTACGAGGCAGCTTGGTCAACTTCCTGGAAAGAACTCTGGCGATGGCGCCGGATTATCTTCAGCTTTGCCTTTGTTGTGGTCTTTTTTACAGCATTGTCCGTTGCCGTTTTTGCCAACTATTTTATCCCGGGATTCTCCTTAGCTCTCGGTTTTCTATTGGGCGGAATAGTTTCCCCTCCTGATGCGGTTAGTGCCGGTGCAATTTTAAAATTCGTGAAGGTACCCAAAAGGCTGGCGTCCATATTGGAAGGTGAAAGTTTGTTGAATGATGCTTCCTCACTAATAATTTTTCGCTTTGCAATGATTGCTGCTGCTACTGGGCAGTATGTATGGTACCAAGCGGCCGGGAGCTTTATTTGGATGTGTATTGGCGGAGTGGGAATCGGACTTACAATTGCCTATGTTTTTCTGAAAATGCACAAACTTTTACCAACCGATTCCAATACAGACATATTGCTAACTTTTATTGCACCTTTCTCGATGTATTTGATCGCAGAACAACTTCATGCTTCTGGGGTTCTTGCGGTTGTCAGTGGCGGCTTATTTCTCTCGTATCGTAGTCACGATTTTTTGAGCAGTGCATCCCGGATCCGGACAGTGACCGTATGGGAAAGCTTTTGCTTTCTGCTGAATGGCATTGTCTTTATGCTTATCGGATTAGATTTACCGGAAATTGTATCTGGATTGGGTGATACCAATATCTCCACTGCTATTGGCTATGGCGTCGCCGTTACAATAGTCCTTATTCTTGTACGAATTTTTGCAGGGTATGCTGCAGTAATTACGACCTTGATCATGAGAAATTTTATAACGGTTGCAGACGATCAATCGCCTGGTTGGCAAACGCCAATGATTATCGGCTGGACTGGAATGCGTGGCGTCGTTTCTTTGGCAGCAGCGCTATCTATCCCATTAACTTTGGCCGACGGAACTCCTTTTCCTCAAAGGAATCTCATTCTTTTCATCACATTTGTTGTGATTCTGTTAACCTTACTTGTTCAAGGGTTAACCCTCCCTTTTATCTTGAGGAAAATCAAATTAGTAGATAGAGATTTTGTAAGAAGTGAAAAGGAGATCGATTATGAAATTCAGAATAGATTGGCTCAAGTCGCCGTTGACAAGATTCGTAATGATTACGCGGACAAAGTTGAAAGTTTTCCGACCTTAAAGGATCAACTACAGAAGTATGAAAATCAGTTGCGGAGCTCCGAGATTATCATTAATTATGCCGAATACCGTAAAATCTATATCGATATCCTTGAAACACAGCGTATTTGGCTTATCAATAAAAACCGCGAAGAACTTTTATTGGACGAAGAGATTATCCGTAAACACCTTCGTTTGTTAGATCTTCAGGAAGAAAGGTTGAATATGAGAAGCTAATTTATCCCTAGCTCAGCCTACTGCCGTACATTTATGATCGACAATGCAGATTGAATTGTCGATCATAAATAACTAATTTATTAGTCTTCATCCAAATAAATGTCGTGAACAACAAAACGAATAGACTTGCTAAACACCAACATATCCGCTACATCTTCAGAATCTATGGCATAGAGTGTTTCTACCCCACCTTCATCCAAAAGTTCGGAATCTGGTATAAGTTCAAAAAAAGTGATTCCTTCAACAATGGATAATTCTTCTACTTTAACATATGATACATCCTGGCTCTTCCAAAGTGAGAGAATTTCTTTGGAAAACAATTGATAATTATTAGCTTGATTTGACATGCTCGCAAATTAACAAAAATATGGCTCATTATATTTGTGTTATAACGTTTCTAAAATCTTACTTACTCTTTCGTTTTTAGGATTAATTTCGCGAACTTTTTGATAGTTCTTCTTGGCACTATCTATTTGTCCAGATTTCAGGTAGGCTTCCGCTAAACTATCATAAACATTTTCACTTTTAGGATATAGCACCGTATTCACCTTAAATATGTCAATAGCTTGGTTTATTTTATGCTGATTGAGCAATTCATAACCTGCACCGTTCAGGAAACCTTCTGAAAGCAACTCATCGTCACTATCCTGTTCTTTTGCTTTTTGAAAAGCTTTTAATCCATCCTCGAAATTTCCTTCTAAAATAAGCTCTAGTGGAGTCCGGTCATTTGCATTGACTTTCGGATTTTTGGAATAAATCTTTTTATCACGCAAAACCTGTACAAGCTCATATTGACCGCTTTCGGTATCCTTTGAAAATACTACGTTCACGTTTCGATCTCGCATAACAAAAGTATTTGCCGACACTTTAACCAACTCTACAGGCTTGTCTAGATTTTGGACTGACATAAGCTTGCCACTCTGACTATAGACCCTTATAACACCGTATTTGCCAGATCGATAACGTCCACTATTGACATTCAGTTCTTGAGAACTGAGCGGCAAAATTTTATTTATTGGGGCCAGGTAATTGGGCCATTGATAGGTTAGTGCAACCGCTCGGACAAGTTCGTTGATAAATTCAGGTTTGTTTGTATTTGTAAGAATAACTACGCCATCACCGCTTGTTTTATTTCCAACAAAATAGGAGCTAAAGCCTTCGTTCCATCCACCATGGCAAAAAAAAGATGAACCGTCGTAATCTTCCAGAAAGACACCTAATCCTATAATAGATTCAATATAGGGGCTTGTGAATTCTTCGGCCGTCTTCTTGGAAATAACAGCATTACTTTTGCCATTTAAGGTCCGTTGAATATCGATCACGAATCTAGCGTAATCTTCTGCTGTTGACCACAAGCCAGCAGCCGCCTGCTCTGGGTAGACATGATATCTTCCTTCGACTTTTTTACCATCTACAGTATAAGCCGTCGCCGCAAATTGTTTTTTCAACTCAGGAAGAGGCTGGGCAAAAGTGCTATTTTTCATACCCAAAGGTGAGAGTACCTTTTCTTCCATTATGCTACTATAATCTTTCCCTTCAATATCAACGAGCATCTGTTGAAGTACGGTATAGCCACCGCCTGAATACCGAAAATTTAAGCCAGGAAGTTTATCAACATACACCATTGGTGTATTAGCAGGCTTTAGACCACTCAGTACTTCTACCGCTGTAGGAATTGGGTCTGTTGTCCGATAGCCCGGGAACCCACTTACAGTAAGTCCCGCAGTGTGGCTAATGATATTTTTGAGTGTAACATTTTTCGCTCTGGTCCAATTATTTTCGGGTATTTTCCAGGATTTCAGGTATAAATTCACATCGGCATTGGATGCCAACTTGCCAAGCTCCACTTCCTTCAATGCAGCGTATGCACTTACGGGCTTGCTCATGGACGCCACCTGAAATAAGGTGTTTGACCTAACTGGTGTTTTCGAATCGAGATCGGCAAAACCATACGTTTTGCTCCATAATATTTCAGCGTTTTTTATCACGGCGATGCTTACACCTGGAACCTGATAAAATTCCATGCGCGATTTAATATTCCAGGCCGGCTCACCCTCAAAACGAACAGGCGGTATGAGACTGGATTCGACATGAGAAATCTCCTTTATTTTTTGAGGGGTCGTTTGAGCACATGCGGTTGACACTAGTATCGCAAAAATTCCAGTAATTGGTAAAGCTTTCATTTTATTTATGATCGTTTAAATGGTGATACGAAGCGTCTCTCCTATCTCTTGCTCGCTTCTTTGTAATTCTTCATTGACAGTAGATGCCAATTTTATTGCCAAAACCATAAATCACTGTAAAACAATATTATGCAATAGTATTCCAAAATAAATTGATCGTATTCGNNCGAATACGATCAATTTATTTTTACTAAGCGGTATCTCGCTTTTCTAACATCATCAGCTGTCAGCCCCATAGCATGTTCGCATACAGTAGCATCTTCATTGTCGTATTAGGATCGCCAATAGAAGTTTCCTTTTGGTTGAATTGTGGAAAAATGAAAACGGGGCATACTAGCCCCGTTACATTGTTTGATTAATTGATACTTAATGATTCGGATTACCATAATAGTTTTGATAATTCTGAATGGTAGCACTAAACCATGCTCCACAGCTGCTATAATACATATCATTGGCTCCATAGCTGGTGTACGTGAGATCCTGAGTTTCGATCAACTGACCGCTTGTATTATAGATACTCATCGTCAATCTACATAGCGTACGAGACTTTCCGAGCTTGATCTCTTTGGCTTCGCTCACGATATTCAAATTAGCTTTTCCAGTTTGTGATTTGTAAATCGTTGATTTTTCAACAAGGCTGTTGTCGGCCGCTTTTGGCCCCGTTTTCGCAAAAGTTGATTTTTCAACAAGGCTGTTGTCGGCCGCTTTTGGCCCCGTTTTCGCAAAAGTAGCAGATGACATTAAAGCCAAGGCTACGGCGCTCATCATTAATTTTTTCATGTTACTAAGTTTTTGATAAATACATTGGAGGACCAGCCTCACTGTTAATAAACCTAAAACTGCCAATAAATTTGGCACTGTAAACACTGTAATAAATATCTGATGTAGTCGTAACAATATTCGGTTGGTTTGATCAAATTTTTGAAAATAACTAAGAATTCAAAAAATTCTACTACCTTTGCAATCATCAGATGATATGACTATATGAAGACTGAAGCTATCGTACGAAGATCCTTGGCAGAGGAAGTTGCCGCGGCAATAGAAGAAAAAATAAAATTAGGTGAATTCCCGGTAGAATCTAAACTTCCTACGGAACCAGAATTGATGAAACAATTTGCTGTGGGCAGATCCAGCATTCGTGAGGCGGTCAAATATTTAAGTCAATCAGGCTATCTCAATGTACAACAAGGTCTTGGTACTTTTGTTAAAAGTAGCACAGGTCATCATGCTCTTGACTCAAAAATTGAAAAAGCCAATTTTAACGATATTTTTGAAGTTAGACACGTATTGGAATTGCGAATTATTGAAAAAGCTGCCTTAAATCGTACTTCGAAAGGCCTCAAGGATATGGCTCAAGCGCTCAAAAATAGAGCAAAATATGCCGAAATGGGAAATTTGATGGCGTGCGTGGATGCCGATATTGCCTTTCACAGTGCAATTGCTGAATCATGTGGAAATAGTATTTTGACCGCTTTATATACAACTTTATCTGAACATGTCAATAAGTTCTTCATGACTATTTATAAGGATACAGTACCCTTCTTAACTTCACAACAGCAACACGAGGAACTGATGTTGGCAATCAAAGATAAAGAAGTGAAAAAAGCTGTTGATATTGCTAACCGAATTATCCAACAGCTGTAATTTTCCTATAGCATATGCAAATCATCAATCTCAATATACTTTATTTTTATCAATTAAAACATCAGATGACCTGATGAATATTTCTTTTATGAAAACACAATCTTTAAACCCGAGTGGATCTTGGAAAAGCTCCGAAACCGTCTATCCGATTTTATTTGCGATTAGTCTTTCACACTTGCTCAACGACTTGATTCAGTCGGTCATTCCGGCAGTATATCCCATGTTAAAATCAAATTATGCGCTTAGTTTTACCCAAATTGGTATTATAACGTTGGTTTTTCAGCTTACTGCTTCTATTTTGCAACCCTTCGTTGGTTTGTATACAGATAAAAACCCTACACCACGATCACTCGCTGTCGGTATGCTTTTCTCTTTAGCAGGATTGATATGCATTTCTTTTGCGTCAAACTTTATCTACATTCTCCTTTCTGTAAGTCTTATTGGCATGGGTTCGTCTATATTTCATCCTGAAGCTTCTCGAGTTGCTCATTTAGCTTCCGGAGGCAAAAAGGGGCTCGCGCAGTCTATCTTCCAAGTCGGTGGTAATGCTGGTGGTGCGATAGGTCCCCTTCTTGTAGCGCTTATTGTGATCCCTTTGGGCCAACAATACATTGGTGTATTTGGCGTATTGGCCATTGTAGCCGTTATGATTCTTACTTATGTCGGTAATTGGTATCAAATACATCTCAAGCCTAAGACACAAACAACTGCTGTTGGTGCTTCAAAAGCCGACCTGCCAAAATCAAAAGTAGTATTTGCACTTGTAATTTTATTGGTACTCATTTTTTCCAAATATTTTTACATGGCTTCCATGACCAGTTATTTCACCTTCTATTTGATCAATAAATTCCATGTTTCGGTTCAGGAATCTCAAATATACTTATTTATATTTCTTGCTTCTGTAGCTGCGGGAACTATATTAGGGGGGCCATTGGGAGATCGCTATGGGCGTAAACTAATTATCTGGGTATCGATTCTCGGAGCGGCTCCGTTCACATTACTATTGCCACACGTTGGTCTAGGGCTAACCATTATCCTCGCTATTTTAATAGGTCTTATTATATCGTCTGCATTCTCTGCTATCTTGGTCTATGCGACAGAACTCATCCCAGGAAAGGTCGGAATGATTGCTGGTTTATTTTTTGGCTTTGCTTTTGGTATGGGGGGAATTGGTTCAGCAGTTCTGGGCTGGCTTGCAGATCAAACCTCAATCGAATATGTATTTAATATCTGTGCTTATCTTCCATTAATCGGAGTAGTTACAGGGCTATTACCTAATATAAGTCAGCAGAAAAAGTAATTATATAATCCGTGTGTCCGAAAAGTTTGTCACTTGTTTTGTGGAAACTATTTTTGAATAGCAGAGAAAGTTTCAACCTGTCCAAAGAGCTATGGTGAAATTCGATGAAAAATAACCAAAATAAGCGAGTGGGAAGCCCTTTGCTTCGTACCTGCTTCGTACTTTCTTCGGATCATCAATAGATTCCGTACAGATGCTGAACAGTCATTGACCAGTCTCCGAACAGGAAAATACTGGTCAGGAACTGGCCAATAGCTAATCCTTATCTGGTGAGCTCCGAAGCTTGTCCGAAGCAGGTACGAACACAATAGGTATCTAAGGCATATTGCCGCCACTAGCAGCATATACTGAAACTTATTCCTGTCGCTTATCAATACAGCATAGTTACTAAAATTGGACCTATTCACGTATTAAAAATTAGCCGCAAAAAAAGCTGTCCAAAAAAATGCAGTGCCCCCAAAAAGTTAGACATTTTCCGGGGGCACAGCACATTTGGACAGCTTCTTTAAATACTAGTAACCTGGATTTTGGATCAATTTTGTATTTCGATTAACCTCATCGCGATGCAAAGACGTGTAGTACATCTTGTCATCCCAGTTCCTATTTTCGATACCTGGATCAATATTGGATACCGTATAGGTATAGGTGTAGTTATCGGGATTATATTGATAAAGAGTTACATTTTTACCCGCCTTAAGGGTTCCCGTGATGTTTATAATATTTGCTTTACGACCTATAGTTTCCGCGGCTATCATCCAGCGTCGCGCGTCAAAGAAGCGATGCTCCTCGTAGGCTAATTCAATACGGCGCTCGTTTCTATAACGTGCTTTTAGAGCCGCTCCGGTTTCGGCGGTTGGAATTGCAGGCATTCCAGCTCTAAAGCGGATTTTGTTTAACCATGTTTTAGCTTCATTCTCTTCTCCTAATTCAAGACATGCTTCTACATAGTTCAATATCGCCTCTGTATAGCGAAACATTGGCCAGGGAATGCGCTGTCTTGTGTTTTGATCCTGCATTGTAGGGTCCGGATCTGTAAATTTACGAATATAATATCCTGTCCGTGAACCATTCCAATCTTCAATCGGGCTTTTTCTTGTGTCAAGGCCAAATTGGATAACCTTTTGTCCTTTGGCATTCATTATTTCGTATTGACCTGTTTGGATTTGATTCGCCTTATCTCTTTCAGCGACATCGGCTGTCCTAGGTTTCCAATCCGCACCGTCGTATAAAATTGTTGCCTTTAAACGTGGGTCACGATTTTGATAAGGGCTGGCTGCCATAGTAGGATTTGACCAACTGAATTTTTGGCCATCAATAGTCTCGTAGTCGTCTACCAAGAGTTGTATCGGTGTATTTCCGGCCCAGTTATGATAGCCATTTGGACCGTTGTCTCGCCCTACCCAGCCACCACGTTCGTCCTTTTCGTCAATAAAGAATCTCCCCAGAATAATATCTTTTCCTGCTGTAAAATCAACTGTCTTGCTCCCCCCTCCTAACGATACGGCCATATAGTTGGCAGTACCCTCATTAGGCGAAGCGGGTTGAGTTAGGTCTAACTTATAGGCGAATTCTGTATGATCCAGTACGGCTTTTGCTGCGGCTTTTGCTTTTGTCCAACGCTCCACCTGATTGCCACTCGTGTACATTAGATATTCTGGATTCTTATACCCTGCCAATAATGTTGATTTTGCTTTGGCTTTACCCGCATCGTGGAGATCGCTGGCAGCATAGAGTAATACCCTTGATTTTAAGGCCAATACTGCAGTTTCATTTGCACGTCCCTTTGTTGATGAACTGCCCTTTAACAAAAGAGCTGCGCTGTCTAGATCTTTCACGATGGCATTGACACACTCCTCATAGCTATTCCTCGGAACCATATAGTCTTTATCGTTCAATGTATATATCTTATTATCGATGGGGATGCCACCATAAAAGCGTAAGAGCTGTTGATAATAATACCCACGCAGGAAATAAGCTTCGCCTAACAGCTTATCGGCTTTTGCTTTGTCAAACTTGGGTGCACTCAAATTGGAGATGGCAATGTTAGTTGCCCGGATGCGCGTATACATGCGACCGTATTCGTAAGTATCCATAATATAGCCTTGATCAGCTGGATTTGATCGAGATTCGGTCACGGTATTTATGCCCCGATTAGGGTGTGTAAATAAGGCTTCGTCGGTCATGGATGCCATTTCTTGCTCATAAAAGCCTCCTACTCCAAAACCGTTATAGATTTCTGTCACGAAAGCCTCAGACAAACCAGCATCCGACCAAACGATCTCCTGTGGAACTTCACTGAGTGGCTTCGTGCTCACAAAATCATCATTGCAAGCTTGTAATGATGCAGAAAGTACAAGTAGTATAAGTGATATATTCTTAATTTTTTTCATTTTTATTCTTCGTTAAGTTCTTAATATGACAGTTGGTTAGAACGATAATAATGCGCCAAAATTAATCAATCTTGCCTGCGGATAATATTGCCCTAATGCATTAACGGCTTCTGGGTCATACATTTTGATCTTACTCCACGTCATTAAGTTCATGCCATTTGCATATAGCCGTAAAGAACCAATGCCAATTTTACTACAAATGCTTGAGGCCAGATTATATCCTATTTCCACATTTTTAAGCCGCAAATAATCGGTGCTCCGCATCCAATAGGTATTGTTATAAGAATAATATTGATTGCCACGGTCTGTCAAACGTGGATAAACGCTACTTGGGTTACTGATGCTCCAGCGTTTATCATAGAATTCTTCCACAAAATTTCCGATCGATCCAGATTCATCTGTTCCTACACGTATCTCTCCTCCTGTAGCTCCTTGAAATAGTACCGATAAGTCAAAATCCTTATAGGTCAGACTAAAATTGAAACCTCCCTGAAATGTTGGGTCACTATTCTTGTCTCGTCTTACTTTATCATCGGGGGTAATCTTTCCGTCACCATTGAAATCTTTATATTTCATATCTCCAGGGCGTAAAGTTTTCGTAATGGCACTATAGTCCAATTTATTGTTGGCGATATCTTCCATGTCACGGAATACGCCGTCATAGACATAATAAATATCCGTTTTGATAGGTTTACCTGTACTTTGCTGCCATGCAGGGGCGCCCGGGGCTTCATCCCAGAAGATAATTTTGTTTTTAGCATAACCACCATTCACACCAACCGTGTACCCCAAATCTCCCACCTTGCCACGATAACCTAAGTTAAATTCCCAACCCTTGTTATCCACTTTGCCAATATTTTCTGCCGGTAATGTCATCCCTGTACTTTGTGGTATTGACGCATTTTTTCTCCATAGAATGGAATTACGGCGATTTTTAAAAATATCAAACTCGAAATTCAGCTTTCCTTGTAAAAATTGAAAATCAAACCCTAAATTATAGTTATTGGCAACCTCCCAAGTAATCATCTCATTAGGAACACGGCTTTCAAAAAGGGTTTTGGCTAGCTTATCATTGACGATATAAGTACCAAAGGAATAGGTTGAAAAATATTGATATTCTTGTAATTTATCATCATAGTAGATGTTGTCATTACCCATCTGGCCATATGACGCACGGATCTTGAAATAATTAATCACAGGGACATTTTCCTTCCAGAAATTCTCTTCCGACACGACCCATCCCGCCATGGCACCTGGAAAGAAACCGAACCTTTCACTTTCAGGGAACATATACGATCCGTCATAACGCCAAAGGAATTCTGCGATATACTTGCTTTTATAATTATAGCCAAATCGCCCAAAGTAATTTAGCCGCGCTCTTTTCCATGCAGATCCATCGTTATTTTTTTCCTGTTCTCCACCGGCAAAAAGATAGTCGATCGCATTTGAAAGAAAATAGCGACGATACGCGCTGAATTTATCATTATCAATTGTTTCTCTGTTGATACCGGCTATAGCATTTACCTGATGGTCACCAAATTTCCGCTCAAAGCTTAAGATTCCACCAAGTAAGATATTCAGTTGATCTTCATTGCTTTGGTTTAAATTTGGATCGGCAGGGCCACGTCTTCCAGGAACCAGTTGTGGTGTGCTGCCATCGGCCTCATAAGCGCCCTGCCAAGAATACAAAGTCCAGGGTGTAACCCATGTTTTTTGATTTTTTACATATTTGTCAACAGAGGCATTAAGTGTTAATTTAAGACCATCTATCCAGGGATTTGTAATCTCAACCTGACCATTTGTTTGAAAATAGTAGCGTTTATCATGATCGTAACCTGTCGCATTGGTCGTAATTACCACGGGGTTTTCGCCATTTTCGATATCTGGTCCCGGCATTCCATTAGGCCATATTGCTGGTTGTGTTGGATTTCCCCGCATCAGCATTCTAAAGACCGTGCCAGCACTCTTGGTGGGGAAATTTCGGTTTTCCTGTCTTCCTAAAACACCAAATTGTGTTTTGATATACTGACTTATATTGGCGTCCAGATTGATCCTCAAGTCATACTGTTTATAACCTGTAGCCGAATTTTTATAGTAGGCATCCTGATTTTGATACCCCAAAGACATCAGATACTTGACATCCTCAGTACCGCCATTGATTTGGAGGTTGTGGCGCTGTTGAGGTGACCAGTTTTTTAGCGTAGCTTTATACCAGTCAGTATTGGGATGCCCCCAAGGATCTGATCCGTCTTTGAACTTTTGGATATCTTCTGGTTTAAACGGCGCATCCAAAACTCCTCCACCTTGTTTATTGTAACTGCCTTTCTCGTTGATCGCTGTATAAGCAGCAGACCATTCTTCAACAGGGAGGTTATAAATTTCGAGTTCATTTCTAATTGCCGCAAACTGGGAGGCATCTGTTAATTTAGGAATAACGGTAGGTTGGGAATACCCTTGGTTGAACGTATAAGAAAACTGCGGTTTTCCTGTTTTTCCTCTTCTTGTCGTAACGAGAATAACCCCATTGGCTGCCCTGGCTCCATAAATAGCAGCAGAAGCATCTTTTAGAACCGAGATATTTTCTATATCTCGGGGATTAATACGATCAATTCCTCCTTCACGCGCAGGAACTCCATCAATAACGACTAAGGGACTGCTATTACCCAGTGTATTCGTTCCCCGGATTTTGATATTGGAACCATCGTAGCCAGGCTCGGCGCTCCCGTTGGTTGCTGTAACGCCCGGGACGCGTCCTGTTAATGCATTGGAAACGTTCAATGCCGGTGATTGTGCTAGATCGCTTCCCTTCACAGTGGCTACGGCACCGGTGACAGTCTCTTTGCGTTGCTTTCCGTAACCAACAACAACGACTTCTTCGAGATTCGATTCCGAATTAAGAAGTGTGATATCGATGGTCTGTCTTCCTTTTACAGCTTCATCCATAGATTGTTTGCCGACCATCCGGAAATTAATAATCGCACTTGCGGGGACTTTGTCTAACTTGTATCTACCTTGAACGTCGGTTTTAGTTACTAACTTTGTTCCATTGACGGAAACTGTTACTCCAGGAATTGGCATTCCAGATTCATCATGCACCGTTCCAGAAACACTTTGCTCCTGCTGAAAGAGAATTCCATAGCTTGCGAGGGTTGTAGCATCGACGATTTGGGGACTCAAGGCCACTAGTGAGCACAATGATCCAGTCCAAAACGCTCTCTTCCATTGATTTGAGAAATAATGGCAGTTAATCATAAAAACTGTTTAATTGTTTAAATTTTGTGTTTAATTAGTTATTTTTTTTACCTCTAAGACGTATCGGTTTAGGTGTCTACTGGAGGCGATTTATAATTGTTTATTTAACATGAAAATACGAAAATAAATATACATTGCAAGTGTTATTTTTACACTATTTAACACTATTGTTATTAAGTGATTGGTAATCAGATAATTTATTGAAAAACAAATCAATTGTAAATTCATTTTCTCAAAATTGTTTCCAGCGCTTTTGCTACTCAACGCAAGATCAAAGAACTAGTAAAACACTGCAAATAGAAAGTCCTGAGGAAAAGTACTTTTTATCATTTAGAAACTATATTATCAATTTTTCAAATATTAATACGCATATTTATCCTATATAATTAGATCTATAATTGATTTTTTCTAAACAACTATGTACCTACAAATAATGGGGCCAAAAACGGCTTTATTAATAGCGAAGAAATAGTTGTATCTACAAAAAAACTATGACTGTAAATATTAGGACAGAAAAGTCAAGTGACACAACGATTGTATTCGAACTGATCCGACTCGCCTTTGAAAACGAACAGTATAGCGATCATCAAGAGCACATTTTAGTAGAAAAACTAAGAAGGACAGCAGAATTTATACCACAACTGTCAATGGTAGCTGAAGCTGAAGGAGAAATAGCAGGCTATATACTCCTGACAAAGGTGAAGATTATCGATAAAGAGAATCAAAAAAACATCCGATTCTCTTGCCTTGGCTCCTGTCGCTGTGCTACCTCAGTTTCAAGGACAGGGAATTGGCGGTAAATTAATTCTTGGTGCTCATCAGATTGCAAAAGAAATGGGTTTTGATGAGATGACAGCTGGCGAACCTATCTAATACTTAATCGGATAATCTTGCATCAATTCAAACTGGTAGCCTTCTTTTTTTAATGCATCAATTAAAGTGGATAACTCCTGCTGCCCTTTTCGCGTTTGAAACATATCATCATGCATTAAGAAAACAACATTATTAGGTACCATTGAGCTTTTGTTGTTCATATAATTTCGGATATGAGACAAGGTAGACTCTTGGCTCTGTATGGGCGTACCAGTAACGCTATTAAGCCGCCACTCGACATCCCAGCCATAAATTGTATATCCGTTCTTATGCAATAGATCGGCTGTGCTGGATCCATTCTTAAGGTCAATCTTACGAACATTATCATATATCCAAATATTCCTTCCTGGAAGCCGAACAATTTTATGTTTTAAATGGAGATCTTTTTCATTCTTTTCAAAATCAGCAAAAGCATTTTGGGGGTTACTATAAAATCTTGAATATTGATTGTTTGCGTGCGTATAGCTGTGATTATAACAGGCTATAAGTGGATTGGATTCATAACGGGCAAGATCGCGTTTTCTTCCTTTGCTCATATTCGCATGTTTACCAATCAAGAATACACTCACTTTAATGTTTTTTTCTTTCGCAATAGAATCAATAAAAGCACTACCAATTAATGGGCCATCATCAAAAGTCAAATAAATATGTTTTGGTTGCTTATCAAATGCTTTCCGCAGGGAGTCCTTTAGCTCACGTCTTTGTTGTTTGATCGGAACAGGGTGTAGACTATCTACTGTAAAGTGTATCTGATTTTTCTGAAGCGAATCCCACCTATTCAACAAATGTGGTATTTTTTCCTTAACAACCAATTTCTCCGTAAGTGTGTCCTTCAGTTCGCCTTTTCCCAAGACTTTGTTTGAAAAATCCTTACATGCGGTTACACTAAACACTATACTACAAATGAAAAGTACCACAAACAACCTACTACACTTCATATCAATCGCTATAACTTAATGAATTTCTTTTTTCAAAATTACTACAAAAACCTATTTATTAACCATAAAATCTTACAAATCCCTACTTTCAGGGATAAGGTGAGTCATCTTCAACGATCCGGTATCGCTCTTTTTATGGCTTCAGTCTTTATTATAAATCCGATATAAGAAACTATCGTGCCACTTTTTTCGACCGTTGGTCTTTATTTCTTTTTAAAAAATAGTGCCTTGTTATACTCAAAATTCATACGTGCGATATTCAGTACAGATATACCTTGTGGACACTCTACCTCGCACGCTTCTGTATTTGAACAATGACCGAAGGACTCCTTATCCATTTGTTTGATCATATTTAATACCCGTTGACTACGCTCTTCCTTTCCTTGTGGTAATAGTGCCATATGGGTGATCTTTGCTGAGGTAAAAAGGGCCGCGCTGCCATTTTTGCACGTCGCCACACAAGCACCACAACCTATACAGGCTGCCGAGTCAAATGCCGATTCAGCTAATTCATGAGAAATAGGAATGGCTGTTGCATCTGGAGCCTGTCCTGTATTGATAGAGACAAATCCACCAGAAGAAATAATTCGATCGAATGCGGAACGATCCACTTTCAGATCTTTTTTTATATGAAATGCGGCTGAACGAAAAGGTTCTATGGTAATGGTATCCTTGTCTTTAAATGAACGTAAATGTAACTGGCAAGTCGTCGTATGCTTAAGGGGCCCATGTGCAATGCCGTTAATCATCATTCCGCACTGCCCGCAAATTCCTTCACGACAGTCGTGATCGAACTCGACGGGCTCTTCTCCTCCTGTTATCAACTGTTCATTTAAAGTATCCAACATTTCCAAAAAAGACATATGCGGATTTAGGTCAGTTAATGTGTACGTCACTAATTTGCCTGTAGCATTGCGATCCTTTTGTCGCCATATTTTAAGATATAAATCCATAATCATTCATTTTATTTATAGCTCCTAACAGTTGGTTGTATTTCTTTAAAGGTCAACGGTTCTTTGACCAACTCAGGTTCTTCATTTTCTCCCTTCCATAACCAAGCGGAAATAAATTGGTATTCGGCATCGTTACGTAGCGCCTCTCCGTCTGCAGTTTGATATTCTTCCCGAAAATGCGCTCCACAGGATTCATTTCGCGTCAATGCATCATAACACATCAGTTCTCCAATCTCAAAATAGTCTGCTACACGTCCGGCTTTCTCCAGTTCGCTATTTAACGTATCGGCCTCGCCGCTGACAATAACGTCCTTGAAAAATTCTTGTTTTAGCTTTCTAATTTCTTCAATAGCATAGCGAAGCCCTTTTTCATTACGTGCCAGCCCACAATAGTCATAGAGTATTTTGCCGAGTGTTTTATGGAAATAATCCACAGTTTTACTGCCTTTGATTTTCAAAAATACGTCGATTTGTTTTCTAACATCCTCTTCAGCACGTTCAAACGCAATATGATCTGTGGAAATTTTCCCCGTATGAATATCGTTTGCCAAATAATTGGCAATCGTATAGGGACCGATAAAATAGCCATCGACAGATGCCTGAAGCAGTGAGTTTGCCCCAAGTCTGTTTGCACCATGGTCCGCAAAATTAGCTTCGCCAAGCGCAAATAAACCTGGCAGACTCGTCATCAACTCATAATCGACCCATAAACCGCCCATGGAAAAGTGTGCAGACGGTGAAATCATCATCGGTACGCTATAAGCATCATATCCCGTAATCTTTTCATACATGTCAAATAGATTACCATATTTTTCCTGTATTTTCTGTTTCCCCTGTTCTCTGATAGCCTTCGCAAAATCAAGATAAACAGCATTTTTGAGTGGACCAATCCCAAAGCCGGCATCGATCCGTTCCTTTGCCGCCCGAGAGGAAATATCCCGTGGGGCAAGATTTCCAAATGCGGGATACCGTCGTTCTAAATAGTAATCCCGTTCTTCCTCCGGAATAGCGTTGGGTTCTCGCGTCTCACCTTCCTTCATGGGGACCCATATTCTTCCGTCATTGCGCAAAGACTCCGACATTAAGGTTAATTTAGACTGATAACTGCCCGATTGTGGTAAGGACGTCGGGTGAATCTGAATCCAGCTCGGAGAAGCCATTAATGCGCCCTTTTTATGTGCGCGCCAGATTGCCGAACCGTTACATCCCATAGCCAAGGTCGATAGGTAATATATTTTACCATAACCTCCTGTTGCTAATACAACTGTATGGGCCGCATGCCGTTCAATATCGCCCGTATCTAGATTACGTACGATAACACCACGTGCCTTTCCATCGATAACAACAACATCAAGCATCTCATGTCGTGTAAAAAGTTGCACGGTTCCCTTTCCTACCTGGCGCATAAGTGCCTGGTAGGCGCCCAAAAGAAGCTGCTGCCCGGTTTGGCCTCTTGCATAGAACGTCCGACTTACCTGTACGCCGCCAAAAGAGCGATTATTTAAATAGCCGCCGTATTCTCGTCCAAAAGGAACTCCTTGGGCTACAGCTTGATCGATCAAATTAAGTGAGCATTCTGCCATGCGGTATACATTTGCTTCACGTGCACGGAAATCCCCTCCTTTTAAGGTGTCAACAAACATTCTGTAAACGCTATCTCCATCATTTTTATAGTTCTTTGCCGCATTTACCCCGCCCTGCGCTGCGACGGAATGCGCCCGTCGCGGACTGTCCTGAAAACAAAATGATTTCACCTGATACCCCATCTCGCCAAGGGAGGCTGCAATAGAACTACCCGCCAACCCTGTACCAATCACGATAACATCCAATTTTTTGCGATTGGCGGGATTAACTAATTTGGCAGTCTTCTTATAGCGTGTCCATTTTTCATCCAATGGCCCTTCTGGTATTTTTGAATTTAATATCATGATTTATCCGCTTTAGTTTACTGTAAAGAATATATAAACAGGCATCATGGCAAAGCCCAAACTAATGATAACCGAATAGCCAATGCCAAGGATCTTAAACCATTTGACAAATTTTGGATGAAATAATCCTAAGGTTCGAATTGCGCTATGAATCCCGTGAATAAGATGATAACACAAGGCTATCATAGATAATACATAGATAAGGACGTACCACCATTGTTGGAAGACAGCGATGACCAAAACATATAAGTCCTTGTTCCCCCGCTCATCAAGCGGGGTTGCACCAAATTTGTATACATACCAAAAATTCTGAAAATGGATAACTAAAAAGATGAGAATTATAGTACCTAAAATTCCCATATTACGCGAGTACCATTTGCTTGCTCTTCCGCGATGATCCGATTTATAAACAGCTCCCTCCTTTTTATTTTTTAATGTAATGACAAGGCCATCTAAGGCATGAAGGATAATGCTGGCATAAAGTACATAAGAGATAATCTTGATCAAGATATTGCCCGCTAGAAAATGTGAGTAGGCATTAAATTGTAAATGTGCTTGTTCCTGCGGCAAGAATAGCTGTAAGTTCCCTAGGAAGTGAATCAGCAAAAAGAACGCTAAAAACAATCCAGTCAGGCACATGAGCATCTTTTTTGACAAAGTAGATAACATAATAAGATCCTAATTTTTAATAATAACCTATAACCTTCATCCACAATCCACCAACACCCATGTAAATCACCAATAATACGATACCGATTTCCAATCCACGCAACCACCATGATTTTAAATCAACATAGCCACTTCCGAAAAATACCGGTGCAGGGCCATGGCCATAATGTGTTAATACACCATAGATGGAGCCTAGAAATCCAAGCATCATCGCAAGCAGCATTGGTGGAATGCCTAAAGAAACACCGACACCCAACAAAGCGGCATACATCGCTGCTACATGGGCAGTGGCGCTAGCGAAAATGTAGTGACTAAAGAAGTAAACAAGAATAATGACAGGAAAGGCTATTTGCCAGCTCAAATCACCAATCTGTACTTTAATCAAATCACTAAACCAGCCGATGAATCCCAATTCGTTTAATGAACTGGCCATCATGACCAACACAGCAAACCAAACAATCGTATCCCATGCTCCTTTTTCTGCTTTAACATCCTCCCAGGTCAACACAGAGGTTAGTAACAGTAGCGTTAAACCTATAAAAGCCGTCGTTGTAGCATCAATTGAAAAGGATCCACCAAAGATCCATAATGCCAATAAGATAAAGAATGCCAAAAGCATTAACCACTCATTCCTCGAAATAGGCCCCATCTCTTTTAGTTTCTGTGCCGCCATCTTCGGCGCATCGCCTGTTTTTTTTAATTCAGGCGGATATAATTTGTAAAGAACAAGCGGTACCACAAAAAAGGCGACAATACCAGGTATGAATCCCGCAATGGCCCAGGACATCCAAGTAATGTCGATTCCCAGGTTAGCAGCAAATTTTTGACACATTGGATTACTGGCCGTCCCAGTCAAAAACATCGAAGATGCGATAAGATTCATATAATAGCTATTTAAAGTAAGATAGGATCCCAATTTCCGATGTGTCTCTGGTTTATCGGGGACGGAATCAAAACTAATAGCCATGGATTTCATAATTGGATATATAATTCCACCGCCTCGAGCCGTATTGCTCGGGATTGCTGGAGCTAAACAGACGTCTGCCAGTCCCAATCCATAGGCTAACCCGAGCGAACTTTTTCCAAAAACACGAATGAAAAGAAATGCAATCCGATTGCCAAGACCGGTTTTTATGAAACCGCGAGCAATAAAAAAAGAGATACCAATCAGCCAGATAACTTTGTCGCCAAAACCGGTCAAAGCTTTGGTAATGGATTTACCAGCATCTCCGGGGGCCAACACTTGTGTCAGCGCAGTAAATGCTATGGCCATCATACACATGGTACCCATTGGAGCTGCTTTTAAAATAATCCCAAGAATAGTTGCTGCGAAGATAGCAAAGAGATGCCAAGCTTCTGGGCTGACTCCTTTCGGTATTGGGATAAACCATAAAATGAGTGCCACAAGAAAAGTGATGGCAATATTTTTAATACTGATTTCTTTCATAATAAGCGTGGTTTAATAAATTAGAATCGACTTTGCACTTGAATAATAAATAAGTTCTTATTGAATTCACTGGTATTTTCGGTCTGCTTTTTATACCGGTCTAACTGGACACCAAGCTGAATCCTTGCACCATAATTTTTTAAAAATTCTAGACCGAACATCGGTGTGTATGTTTGACGTCCATTTGCATTTAGTTTATAATTAGGATCAATGTATTCATATCGGCAAGATAGCTCGAAAGCGCTTAGGTTGAAATAATTTACTTCGTATCTTAAGTTTGGAAGAAAATAAATACCCCGTACAAGGTAATCGCTCAATTTGGAGCTACGAGCACTCTCGTCCAACGAATAGTACAGGCTATGATTGATCGCCTGTTTTGCTTCCAGCTGCATATCGAGATTCCAGCGCTTGCCAAAGTTCACATTTCCGGTTAGATCAACACCCAATGCGTGCACCTGTTTTTTCATAACCTCGCCAATCCCCCCATTGAGCCCTAAGTTAACACTATACTTCTTCGAAAGGCCAAAGACAAGACGCGTAGCATATTGTTTGCCATTGTCGTTATCGACTACCTGATTTTTTCCATTTCCATTTACCACGGATAACGAGTAGCTAAAAGGCATTTCCCCAAGCGTGGTCTCACCTGTCGCTGCCACGCCGATCTGAAAGCTTGCCCAGCCGAGTTTGCCAAACTCAAGATATTGATTGGACCAATCCAATGATTTGATAATATCAATTGGATAAGTCTCTTCAATACCAAACCAGGGACGGAATTGGCCTACTGTAATCGCCAATTTGGGACTAAATGTATATTTCAAATAAGCATTTTCGAGAACTTTTGTTTTCGGATCGCTTTTAAAATCCGCGAGATTTGCCAAAACTGTCACCTCTGTGCGTTTGCTAATTTGGGCACGCATCTGAACGCGCATATACTTCACCATAAAATTGTTGTCCGTACCAGAACCATCACTGTGATGCAGTCCATTAACGTCTACATCTTTTGTGCCACTCACAAGGTATCTGGCCTGAAATAAACCTTTTACCTGAAGCTTGGGATAAATCGTATCATCCTTGGTTAGTTTTACAGAATCTACTTTGCTTTGTTGTTCGGTCCCTACTTCTTGCCCGTTGGCCAGGTTATTCAATAGTGAGCACGCAATAAGGAGTGGAATGTAATGTTTCTTCATATCAAAACAATTTGGCCTTAGCGAGTAGCCCGGCCTACTTTTCGTTGTTAATAATGTTACTTCTTCGATTTGGTATTGTAGTAACAACAGATAACATTAGAAAATGTTTTGTTATTTTAATATAATTTAATAACTGTAAGAAAACCAGTCCGATTCTAAAATGGTATCGTGTAAATTCCATGTTTTTGTGTAATTTCACGGACGAACATTAAACTAATCTAATTTTCAAATTCGCAGATTGATCTTTTAAGGAGCCATTGAACTCACTGAAAACTTCGCGCGTAAATTATGGTATGCAATTTTTAGAATCGATAAATATTATGAAAGAAAAATTAATCAAGACATGTTTTATTTGCCTGCTTCTCCTGATCATTCAGGGTTTTTCAATAACCACAAGCCACGCTGCTGACAAAGAAAAACCCGCCATGTTTTGGACTTGGCTAGATTACAACGCCAAAACAAACTTTGATTCAATTTGCCGTGAGATGAATTATTTAGGAATCGATGGCGTAATGTTAAATGCCGCCAGTCCAGACGAGTATCGGGTAGCAATTCCCATTGCAAAAAAATATGGCATCCAAGTTATCGCGTGGCTTTGGACGATGAACTTGGAACATGACAGGGATAAAATACTCCAAGAACATCCGGATTGGTTCAGCGTCAATCGAAATGGTAAAAGTCTGGCAGATACCACTGCATACGTTGGTTATTATAAATTTTTGTCACCTGTTGTGCCCGGAGTAAAAGAGTATATCCGTAAAAAAATCGAATCCTATTGTGAAGTCGAGGGATTGGAGGGGATTTCTATTGACTATAATCGCTACGTGGATGTTGTCCTCCCTACAACCCTTTGGCCTAAATACAATATTGTTCAAGATCGTGAATACCCAGCTTGGGATTACGGTTACCATCCAATTGCAATAGCGAAGTTCAAGAAACAGTATGGTTATGATCCGAGAGCACAAAAAGATCCATCGAAAGATCTAAAATGGCGCCAATTTCGTTGCGATCAGATAACCGATATCGCCAATATGATTGCAGACATCGTTCACTCCCATGGTAAAACAATGGCTGCATCCCCATTTCCGACTCCCAAAATGGCTTCTCGTATGGTGCGCCAAGATTGGGGTAAGTGGAATTTGGATGTTGTTTTTCCGATGGTATACAGCAATTTTTATACAGAAGATCCAAGCTTTATTAGAGATTGTACATTAGAAAATGTGCGCGATAAAGGAGCAAATACGACGCTATATTGTGGATTGATGGCTAAAAATAATGAAGAAATATTTGCCGATATGGATGAGGCGCTAAATAATGGTGCGCAGGGAATTTCTATTTTTACCATCCATAGCTTAAAAGATCCGCAGATAAGGGAAAAATTTAAAAACTATACAGCTGCTGCGAAAGCTAAAAAAGCGCAAAATAATGGAACTTTAACCCATTCGGCACATGTGAAAATCGAAAATAATCCTTTCAAAAAAGAAGGTATTATGAAATTAATCAACCAAAAGATACAAGATTTGGTACGCTCAGAAAATCCTGCTGCCAGCCCGATAGCATTATCAAAATATAAAAAAATAGATGCATACGATGTAACTCAAAAATACCTGGTTACTGATCAGGTGAGCAAAAAGAATTTTTACGTCACCTTCTTTTTCTATGGCGGTATACTTTCCGGTTGGAATGTTGATCCAGCTCCAAATGCAGCCTAAAGGATGACCTACTAGATGGAGGTGCTAAAATGTTACTTATTTGGCACCTCTTTTCTTTTAATACACTGTTCCCTATCTTTGGAACAAACAAATACTGAAAAAATGAGAAAAAATGTCAGGTTGGTAGCCTGTATTATAGGTTTGATATGTTCCGGATCAATTACTGTATCGTTTGCTCAAAACAACATTCAAAACCAGCGCAGTACTAAGAGCGCGATCATTGATAAAGCGCTATTGGATAAAATATTGGATAAAAATAGGCAATCATTCAAAGAAGGTAAAGTGGCTGATTACATCCCGGAATTAAGTAAAGCCAATGCAGCATCTATCGCACTTTCGGTGGTAAATAGTGATGGAACAATCGTTAGTATCGGAGATGTACAACAAAGATTTACAATTCAGAGTATTTCAAAAATTGTTTCCTTGATGGTTGCTGTATTGGAAAATGGCGAGGAAGTTGTTTTTAATAAAATGGGATACTATGGAACAGATAAACCCTTCAATCATTTTGCGAATTTGGAAACATCGGGTAAACCGCTCAATCCGATGATGAACGCCGGCGCCATTTTAACGACATCGCTTATTAAAGGAACAGGTGAGGAACCTTTTGTTAAAATAAGGGATATGATTCGCTTTATAACGAATAATGAAAAAATCGATTACAGTAGATCTGTATACCATTCGGAACGGGAGACTGGAAATCGAAACAGAGGCATGTTCTACCTGATGCGCAACAATGGACTCATTGATGGTGAAGGTGAAGACAAACTCAATAATTATTTTAAGCAGTGCTCCATTGAGATAACTGCGGAGGATCTGGCTAAAATAGGTTTCTTTTTTGCCCATCATTGCGTGCGCTATGATGGAAATAAGCAATACTATAACCCAGATCTATCTCAGCTAGTTCAATCACAAATGCTCATTGCAGGGATGTACGAATTTAGTGGCGAATATGCCAGAACTGTCGGACTTCCAAGTAAATCGGGCGTTGGTGGCGGAATCACAGTAAGTGTACCGAATAAAATGGGTATAGGGGCCTACAGTCCAGCATTGGATCAACATGGCAACTCTGTTGCAGCATATCGCATGATATTGGACTTGGTAAAAGAGAAATCGCTGGGCCTCTTTAATTAGTTTTCAACCTTTCAAAATCATATGACACGAACAGAACCCATAATTGCTGTAAAGAGCGTCTCCAAAAGCTCGCTATTCTACCAAAAGCTTTTGGGCTGTACCAGTCAACATGGCGGCGAAACATTTGAAATTCTCACGGATAACGGGACTGTCATTCTCTGTTTACACAAATGGGGTGAGCACGACCACCCTACTATGCAAGATCAAAAACATGCGGGGAATGGATTTATTTTATTCTTTAGAGTAGACAATTTACAGCAAATCTTCGAAAACGCTACTTTGTTAAATGCATTCATAGAGAAAGATATACATTACAATGAGAACTCGCTAAAGGATCAATTTATCCTGCGTGACCCCGACAACTATTACCTGATTGTATCAAACTAGGCTACTATAGCTGTATATCGATTGAATGGAGGCTTGTCTTCATACGTAAAATTTCCATTCTTAAACCAGTTTAATTTTTTTAGCGTATACTAATCGCAACTTTGTCTTATCAAAACTTAAAACAATGAACACACGATTGAATATTGCAAAAGTAGATGCGGTAGCCTATAAGGCGATGATGGGATTGGAAACCTATCTCAATGATATTTTTTTAAATCCAATTCAAAAGGAACTCATAAAAATACGTGCTTCTCAAATCAATGGCTGTGCCTTTTGCTTAGATATGCACACGAAGGATGCGCTGAAGTATGGTGAAACGCCACAACGGATATTTTTATTAAATGCCTGGCGGGAAACGAATCTATTCACTAAGGAAGAACAGATTTTGTTGGAGATGACAGAGGAGATCACATTGATACATCAAAAGGGTTTGACAGAAAGCACTTTTCAAAAAGCAAAAGAAATATTTGAAGAAAAGGAGATTGCACAGATTATTTTGGCGATCATTACCATAAATGCGTGGAATAGAATTGGCATCAGCACCCATTTAGAACTATTAAAGTAGTGCTACGCTTTGATTACAAAAAAGCCTCTTTCAATATTGGAAGAGGCTTTTTTCATTGCTAAATATATTCCTGTTTTTTCCAATAAAAATCCCGATTATCCTTTATCTTTATTAGGAAAACCAATATGAATGCATGATTATGAAAATCCTAAAAAAAATCCTAATTGTTTTGGCGATCATCATCGCTATTCCCTTAATTACTGCAATCTTCGTCAGTAAAGACTTCTCGGCCCAGAGTGAGATAACAATCAATAAGCCAAAGCAGGAAGTGTTCAACTACGTGAAAATGCTTAAGAACCAAGATAACTTTGGTGTATGGCAACTATCAGACCCGCAAATGAAAAAAACTGAACAGGGTGTAGATGGTCAAGTCGGCTATAAATCCAGCTGGGATGGTAAGAAAGTCGGTAAAGGTTCACAGACCATTACAAAAATCGTCGAGGGCGAAACAATTGAAACGGCCCTCGATTTCGGTATGGGTGAACCAGCCAAGGGTTATTTCATCTTAAAAGAGATCTCGCCTAATCAAACTTTGGTGACCTGGGGAATTTCAGGAAAATCGCCCTATCCATGGAACTTTATGAACTTATTTATGAATATGAATAAAGACTTCGATCAGGGTCTGAAAAACTTAAAAAATAGACTAGAATAGCGACTATACAATGCAAAAAAAAGTGGTTAAAATAAACTTTACTTTAACCACTTTTTCTCATTTTTAAAAGGAACAAAATTTATCTTCTGCGCATTAAAATTCGTAGAATGTACCAGAACAGCAACATGATTGATGAAAATAGCTGCAAGGCTGCCCCTACATATTGTTCGTTGCCGTAACTATACTTCAGATTTTGAGTTTGATAGAGTATGCTTCCAGAAGCAAGTGCAATCATGGCAACCGAAAACCATAATCCAAGTTCAAAACCAAAAATAGCTCCAGCAACAATTGCCCCCAAAGATAAGAAGCCTCCAATCACCAGGATATTTCTGAGAAATGAAAAATCTTTATTGGATACAAATGCAACGACAGTAAGGCCGGTAAACAAGGCCAAAGTCATTATACTTGCCTGATAAATGACACTAATTCCTTCGGTCATAAATACCGCCATAAAAATCATCGGCAGGAAGATGATTGCCTCCAGTACAATATAGAATGCTAGGCCTAAATATTGGGTTTGACGGCTTTGCGAAAGTGTCCATCTTGATGAAAGTGTGGAGCCCAACCAAAAACATCCCAATAAGAACAACCAAATAAATTTTCCGCTAACCATCCAAACGATAAAATCATAAGGGATCAATTTGATCAGCAAAGTTTCCAAAACGATAAATGCTAAAATCGAAAGCGCAACATGAAGATAGGTTTTTTTATAAAAAACGCCCCTTTCAGCGTCATCATTGATAAGAATATACTCTTGTGATTCCATAAAACAAATACAATAGATTAAATAAGGATTAAAAATAAGCATTTATTCTATTTTCACAAGAAAGAAGTTTGCATAGGCTTATAAAAAAAGAACCCCGCCTAGCGGGGTCCATTCAAACAAACAACTTATTTCCAGCCTCCTCCCAAATCTTTATAGATATTGACAACAGCATTGAGCTGCTGCTTCTTTGTTTCTATCAATTCAAGTTTTGAATCCAGTACATCGCGTTGTGTCATTAAAACCTCCATATAGTCTGCCCTCGCTGATTTAAAGAGATCATTTGACACAGACACGGAATTATTCAGAACCTCAACTTGTTTTGTTTTGAAATCGTAGCTGCGCCCGAGGTTTTCAATATTAGAAAGTTGTGTAGAGACTTCTAAGTAAGCATTCAGAATCGTCTTCTCGTAATTATATACCGCCTGTATTTGTTTCGCGTTGGCTGTATTAAATTCCGCTTTAAGCCCATTTTTGTTGATCAAAGGTGCTGCAAGCTCCCCTATTAGATTATACAAAACTGATTCAGGCATCTTAAATAGATAAGAAGGCTTGAATGCCTGTAAACCCAGAGCAGCCGAAATCTCCAAAGAAGGATAAAACTCTTTCCGCGCGATCTGTACGTCCAACTTCGCGGCAGCGAGCTCATACTCGGCCTCACGAATATCAGGTCTATTGCTTAGTAGTTGGCTCGGTATACCTGTCTTAACTTTCGCCGGGATCAGATCGACAAAATTGCTTTTGTCACGTTTGATCTCTTGTGGGAAACGTCCCAATAGAAAATTAATACGGTTTTCAGTTTCTTTGATCTGTTGCCGCGTCTCAAATTCCATACCTTTGGTCTTCAACACTTCGGCTTCAAACTTTTGAACCGCCAGTTCTGTTACACGAGCAGCCTGTTTCTGCAATCGGATTACCGAAAGCGCATTGTCCTGAAGCTCGATATTTTGTTTGATAATAGCCAACTGATTGTCCAATGCCAATAATTCATAATACGAACGGGCAACTTCGGCAATAAGGCTACTTAAGACAAAATTTTTCCCTTCTACCGTAGCAAGATAACGGTTCAGTGCTGCTTGTTCGGAGTCCTTCAGTTTTTTCCAAACATCGATTTCCCAACTGGCATACGCACCAATGGTCAAATCTCCTAGTGGATCCGGCATTTCCTTTCCAGGGGCAATTTCTGTACTGGCATCACCGGCCCCCTGACTGGTGTATCGTCCAACTTTTTCAACACCACCTCCGGCACGTAAACCAACAGTGGGTTTCAATGCTCCTTTTCGTAAAAGAATATCATTCTTTGCGATCGCCAACTCCTGCAAAGTAACATTCAGCTCCTGATTGTTTTTCAACGCTGTATCGATCAATACAACTAAATTTGGATCCGTAAAAAATTCACGCCACTTAACCGACGCTGAATTCGTTGTATCTGATTGAGCTACATCTGTATACTGCTTCGGAACGAATTTATTCTCCTGTATTTGTGTCGCTTTGGGAACCTTACATCCCGTCACTGCTGCTGAAAGCGAAAATGCAATGACCCATTGTATTTTTCTGCGATTAGTCATTATTATCAAGTTCTTCAGTTAATGGATTTTCATCTTCGTGTTTAATAAGCTTGCGTTTGGAGGCAATAGTCCCGAAGATAAAGTATAAGCCCGGTATCACCACAATACCAAAAACCGTCCCTAACAACATACCTCCCGCTGCCGCTGTACCGATCGTACGGTTTCCAATTGCACCTGGGCCTGAAGCCATAACTAAGGGAATCAACCCGGCGATAAAAGCAAATGATGTCATCAAAATAGGTCTAAACCTTACTTTTGCACCGTCCAAGGCAGCCTCAATGATACTCAATCCCTGCGAATGCCGTTGAGCGGCAAACTCAACAATCAACACGGCATTTTTACCAAGTAGACCGATAAGCATGACCAAAGCAACCTGCGCGTAAATATTGTTTTCCAATCCCAATAACTTCAATAGTAGAAATGCCCCAAAGATTCCGATTGGTAAAGAAAGCAACACCGCAAAGGGCATAATAAAGCTCTCATATTGAGCGGAAAGTATCAAGTAAACGAAACCGAGACAAATTAAGAAGATATAAATTGCTTGATTTCCACGACCTACCTGATCTTTGGAAATACCAGCCCAATCAATGCCATAGCCTCGTGGTAAGGTCTTGGCAGCGACTTCATTAATCACCTGAATTGCTTCACCACTGCTATAACCTGGTGCGGCAGAGCCCGAAATTTCAGATGCCATATACATATTGTGCCGGGTGATCTCAGAAAGACCGTAAACCTTTTCCATATGCATAAATGCTGAAAATGGTACCATTTCGTCTTTATCATTCTTCACATATAGTTTTAAGATATCTTCCGGCAAAGCCCTGTATTGCGGCAAAGCCTGAACCATAACTTTATATTGACGGTCATACTTAATGAAATTTGTTTCGTAATTACTGCCCACCAAAGTCGAAAGCGTATTCAGTGCATTATCAATGGTAACACCCTTCTGTTGCGCCAGATCATTATCGATATGCAACATATACTGCGGAAAACTTGCACTATAGAAGGTAAATACAGACGATAATTCAGGCCTTTTGTTCAATTCACGCACAAAATCCTTACTTACCGTTTCCATTTTCTTGTAGTCGCCAGAACCTGCTTTGTCCAGAAGACGAAGCTCAAATCCACCCGCAGCACCATAGCCCGGTACGGCCGGCGGTTGGAAAAACTCGATAGACGCTCCTGGAATATTTTTGGCAGCGGCCTCCAGTTGCTCTATGATCTCCTGCGAGGATTCTTTACGTTCTTCCCAGCTTTTCAAGTTGATCAAACAAGTACCTGTATTTGCCCCGGTTCCTTCAGTCAGGATTTCATAACCAGCCAATGAAGATACCGATTGTACACCATCAATGTCTTCAGCTTCTTTTTGCAAGGTCTGGGCCGCTAGATTGGTCCGTTCCAATGTCGATCCTGGCGGCGTTTGAATAATAGCATAAATCATCCCCTGATCTTCATTGGGGATAAAACCTGCAGGAACAGCATTATTCAAAAAATATGCGCCAATACAAAAACCAATTAATACTAAAAATGTAAAAACGCGCTTATCCACTATGCCCTTCAACAAGTAAACATATTTGTTGGACATCTTATCAAACAATCTATTGAAAGAATCCAGGAATTTATCGATAATGGATTTCTTTCTTGCCTTTCCATGGTTATTCTTCAGCATAATCGCACATAAAGCCGGAGTGAGTGTCAATGCCACAACACCCGATAAGATGATGGAAGTAGCCATGGTAATGGAAAACTGCCTATAGAATATCCCTACGGGGCCAGACATAAAGGCAACCGGAATAAAAACCGCCGCCATAAGGAATGTGATCGCAACAATGGCACCACTGATTTCGTGCATCGCTTTTTTGGTCGCCTTATAGGCCGAAATATGAAGCTCTTCCATTTTAGCATGGACAGCCTCAATAACCACAATCGCATCGTCCACAACCACACCTATGGCAAGCACCAGTGCAAACAATGTGATCAAGTTGATGGTAATGCCAAAAAACTGCATGAACAAAAATGATCCCACCAATGAAACCGGCACTGCAATGGTTGGAATCAAGGTCGAGCGCCAATCTCCTAAGAATAGAAAAACCACAATAGCAACAAGCACAAATGCTTCCAATAAAGTATGGACTACTTTTTCCATGGATGCATCCAAGAATTTTGATACGTCATAGCTAATTTCGTAATCCAGCCCTTTCGGAAAGGAAGCTTTCAATTCCTTCATTTTGCTTTTAACGTCTTGGATTACCTGAGAAGCATTACTTCCATAGGATTGTTTTAAGACAATCGCTGCAGATGGTTTTCCATTCAGTGTAGAGTAGATATCGTACATCGCCGAACCGAATTTGATTTCCGCAACATCTTTTAAACGTAACATTTCACCATTTTCACCCGCACGTAAAACGATATTGCCATAACCTTCCGTAGTTGTAAAACGCCCCGGGTATTTCAATACATATTCAAAAGACTGGGAGGTCATACCAGACGACTCCCCGGCTTTACCTGGTGAAGCTTCCAAACTTTGCTCGGATAAGGCTTTCATCACCTCTTCTGCAGAAATCTTGTAGGCTGTCATACGATCAGGTTTCAACCAAATACGCATCGCTAATTCGCGTGTTCCAAGAATATTTGCCACCCCGACACCGTCTACCCGACGTAATTCGGAGACAATATTCATGTCCGCATAGTTATACATAAAATTTCCATCAAGCTCCTTGTCTTTACTGTAGAGATTGATGTACATTAACATATTGGATTCTTCACGTGTAATCTTCACCCCTTCACGGACCACAATTGGCGGAAGCTTGTTAACCACAGAGGCTACGCGGTTCTGTACATTTAAAGAAGCCTGATTCGGATCCGTTCCTAGGTTGAATACGACCTGAATACTTGCTTCCCCGTCATTACCGGCATCGGAAGCCATGTATTTCATTCCAGGAACCCCATTGATCGCACGTTCCAGCGGAATGATAACTGATTTAATCATCAACTCACCATTGGCTCCAGGATACTCGGCAGTGATGTTCACCTTCGGTGGCGATATTGACGGAAATTGTGTTACAGGAAGCTGTACCATAGAAAGCACACCCAAAAACACAATGATCAGTGATATCACGATCGAAAGTACTGGTCTATTTATAAAACGACTAAACATAGTAATTTAACTGTAAGGGATCTATTCTGTTTTTAACTTCAAATTTGAGATGGCGTCTTTAGGTTGCACAAAGCTGTAGCTGATTTTATCATCCTCTTTTGCTTTCTGAATACCATCCAACAAAAATTTATCATCTTTTTGAAGTCCGCTCGTTACCACATACAGATCTGGTAGGGAGTTACCAATGGTGATATGACGGGCTTTTAATTTGCCCTCCTTATCGATTACATACACATATTTACGGTCCTGCATTTCGTATGTCGCTTTCTGTGGAATAATTAAAACCTGTTTCAGCGGAAAGTTCATCACCACCTTGCCGCTCTCGCCATGTTTTAATAGACGGTTTGGATTGGGAAATTTCGCTCTAAAAGCAATATTTCCCGTCTCACTGTTGAACTCACTTTCTATGGTCTCCACAAGACCATTTTGAGCGAACAACTCATTATTGGCAAGCAACAAGCCGACATGAGTATCTCCACGTTTACTCACGTTAGTTTGATAACTTAAATATTCAGGTTCGGAGACATTGAAATAAACCAGCATCTCACTGTTGTCGGACAGACTTGTCAATAATTCACCTTCATCCACCAAACTTCCCAATTTCAATGGAATCCGATCAATGGTTCCGTCAAAAGGTGCCCTGATTTCTGTAAAGGAGAGATGTAATTTTGCAATCGCAGCCTCAGCTTTGGCTTGCTCAAGTTTTGCTTTAGCCATCGCGAGTTCATTGGGCGATACGACATTTTTATCGGCAAGCGTTTTTGTATTTTGAACTTCAATTTCTGCTACATTAACTTCTGCCGAAGATTTACGGTATTCGGCCTCATACATCTTCGGCATAATCCGAAAAAGTAATTGCCCTTTATGGACAAATTGTCCTTCATCTACGAAAATCTGCTCGAGATAGCCCTTTTCCTGAGCCCGAAGCTCAATATTTCGGAAAGACCTAATCTGGGAAACAAAGTCCTTACGGATAGTTGTGTCCATTTGCACCGGAGAGGTCGCTGTAAATTTCTCTTTTTCTTCCTTTTCTTCCTTTTTGGAAGTACACCCGATTTGGCATAAGGTAATAGCCAAACTAGCGAGCATAAATACTCTTTTCATTTGTAAGCGTCTAATTAAAAAAATAAGTTTGATTGTTTGTTGTCTTGGTTGGTGAAATGACCTCTACTTTGGTTTATGGTCGTTCCGACTTGTTCATAGATTGTACAAATCGATTACGACTGAGCAGAGCATCCCTTAGGATATCCACCAAAGCATATGAAATTTCGAAGGGTATATTTTAAATTCTCCAGTTTTGTTGAAGAACGTATCTTTGAGGGAAAAGATAGGCTATGAAATTGCAAAAAGGTATCTTCTTTGCAAATCGAAAAACGAAAACAAAAAGGACAATAGCAAAAAGTAGCAGCGCAACAAATTGGGATGTCACCTGCAAATCCTTGGTCAGTTGAAAATTTTCGGCATCAAATTCCTCGATAACTGGATTATCACTGTGAATATTACCGTAAAATAGCGGATCGATGTGGTCAACTGATGCGTCAATATACTGCTGTACATCAGCATGATTATGCTGATACATAAAACTAACAGTTGGTCGGTCGGATTCAATGAGCACGGCATGGCTATTACTGCTTCTGATAAATAAGAAGCATAAGAATAAGAATATCGTAACAACCGCTTTCATTGCGGAGCAAATATACTAGCGTACAACTAATTTTAACGATCTTTAACACATTTTAACAAAACAATTACAATTCGTAGATTTCCGCTAGAAAAGTGACAATTGCAAACCCCGACCATTTGTTCTCAAGGGTTGTGCATCTCCGAAGACTGTTCTGCCACCATATTTCCAAGTATCTCGCCGTTCTTCTGCTATAATTTGTTGAATATCAAATTGTGGCTGAAAATCTTTTTCGCTATCCAAGACAATCTGGTGCAACTTGTTAATCGACTTTAATTTTTCACCGTAACCCAGTTTAGATTTTTCAATGCCTTTTTGCAAAATTTGAATACTTTCATCGTAAATGGTTAAAGGAACTGGAAAAGGATGCCCATCTTTCCCGCCATGAGCAAAGGAAAATCGAGCGGGGTCATTGAACCGTGAAGGCGCACCGTGGATTACCTCACTGACTAAAGCCAATGACTGTAACGTACGGGGCCCAACTCCTTTTAAAAGCAATAAGTCTTCAAAATGGCTTGGTTGACTTTCTCGAGCCACGTACAACATCGCTCCTAGCCTCTTCAAGTCAACGTCCGAAGCACGGACATCGTGATGGGATGGCATAATAAGTTTAGCGAAGTCTTGCATCACTTGAGTTGAATCCTCCGCTACGATCGTCATAATACCTGTTCTATTGGCCGCCGCTTCTGCAGCTGTCAAGTTGAGGATAATACCTTGTGAAGGACCACTGATACCCGCATGTGGTTCTTCAACGAACGATTTGACCTTTTCAGAATGCCAATGGTAACGACGGGCAGTTCCATCCTTTTCATGCATACCTTGCTGCACGACCGACCAATTGCCATTATCCGTCACGATAAAATTGTGGAGATATAATTGGTAACCATCCTGAATAGCGGTGTTATCCACTTTAGCAACAAGCTTACTGCTGCGAATCAAGTCGTTGCCATCTAGTCCCATGTCGTTCGAAAGCCGAAGTAGTTCCTGTGGGGTCTGCATGGAAAGCTTGCCTTTACCCCCACAGATATATAGTCCTAAAGATTTCGCATCGGGATTAATAGCGCGTTTTAATGCCCCCATAACAGCCGTTGTGATCCCTGAAGAATGCCAATCCATGCCGAGAACAGCACCAAAGCTTTGAAACCAGCGGGGATCTGCCAGTCTTCTCAAAACCTCGTCTTTACCATAATCCATTAATATTACTTCAACAATGGAGCGACCTAGCAAAGCCATACGTTCGTAAAGCCACGCTGGTACTTTTCCATAGTGTAATGGGAGATCTGCGGTTCCGGATCGTTTCATTTCAAACTAAATATATTAGTACAAATCTATCTCTTTTTTAGATAAAATAAAAACGGCTAGATAGCTTCTAGCCGTTTTTATTTTATGATCAATCTATACACTACATCTGAGCATATAACTTAGGGCGCATCGAAGTAGCGGCACAAGTCACAGCTTCACTACTTACCGGTCAACGCTGACAATAATCCAGCCCGGAACGAAGGATCTTTCTCCGAAAACTCGATCGAATGCTTATAGGTGTCTACATTAAAGAAGAGCTCCGCTGGAGCAGCTTTTTTATTGTCCAAAAATAGTTTAAAGCTGTACGCTGTTTTTTTGGACAAATCAGCATTCACCTTATTGGATGAAAACACATTTGGAAGAATTACATCTTTTGTAAAAGAATCAGTGGTAGCTATTTGAAATAAATCACCTAATGCTTTAATTAAATTGTCAGACTGTTGACCCGACGACGAGATTCTAATCTTACCTTTGGTAAAGCCGACTTCATCACTCGGTTGGCCATCTATTATACCTGCGGGTATAAAATCTACAACCTCAAACTTCGCTCCTACAGTATCCTGTTTGTAAAGAGATTTTGTGATATAAATACGGCTTGAATCCGTTTTAATTTCATCTGTAATACGTAGAAAAAAGTTCTTCTTTTCTGCGCCCGGTGAACCATTCGTAAATTGTTCGATTTTTACACCTTCAATTTTGTTCACCGTTGTTGTATCACTTCCATCAGTTTTCTTTTGATTGGAATTTCCGCAACTAGCCATCAGCACCGTAGCGGTCGCAAGAAATGCTATAGATTGAATCTTGTACATATTGAATTGTTTGTTATCAGTTATTAATGAATATTGCTCTTATAATATTACCATTATTACTGATAACAAACAACTATTAGCAATGTTTTTATTTTATTTCAATAAAGCATCGTATAAAATTTCCACAGGATGATAAGATTTTCTTCCTACACCATCTTTAATCTGATGTCTGCAAGAAGTACCCGCTGCGGCAATTAAAGTACCAGGTTCTGTTTGGCGTATGGTTGGTAATAAAACCAATTCGGCTACTTTCATCGAGATATCATAATGTTCAGCCTCATAACCAAATGATCCTGCCATACCACAACAACCCGAAGGAATTGTTTCTACGCTAAAGTTCGTCGGAAATGATAGGACCTGTTCCGTAACAGTAACGAGATGAAAAGCCTTTTGATAACAGTGGCCATGAAGCTTTACCTTTTTCGTTTCCGACGTAAACTGTTCTGAATGAATTCGTCCCGCTTTCATTTCATTCAACAGAAATTCGTCAATCATCAGCGCATTTTTGGCTATTTTTTGTGCGTCAACACGTAAATCATCATCGACTAAACTTAAATACTCATCTCGAAATGTAATTATCCCGGAGGGTTCAACGCCTAAAAGTGGCGTATCATCCGTAATTAGTCCCTTTAAGAAATGGATATTTTGATTCGCAATCTCCTTTGCTTTTTTCACAAAGCCTTTAGAAAGATAAGTCCGCCCGCTTTGCACATGTTTTGGAATGACTACTTCATACCCCAAGGCAGTCAGCAACTTATATGCGGTAATGCCGATCTCGGCATCATTATATTCGGTAAATTCATCCGAAAAAAGGTAAACCCGACGCTTACTATCACTTGCCACTGCTTGTTTTTTTACCCATTGGGTTAAAGTCGTTCCATTGACTGTAGGTAAGGAACGCTTTGGCGCAAATCCTACTGTTTTTTTGACTACTCCTGACAAGAAATCATTTTTGACCACAAAGTTGTAAATGGGCGCAACCCAAGATCCGAGTTTCTGAGACTGGGTGAAATTAGCGATTAATTTTGTTCTAAATCCCGCACCATGCTCATCATAATAGTGCTGCAAAAATTCGGCTTTCATTTTGGCCACATCCACACTGGAAGGACACTCCGTCTTACAGCCTTTGCAGCTTAAACAGAGATCCATGACCTCTTTGATCTCCTCATGATCGAAACGATTTTTCTTTGGGGAATTCGTTAAAAATTGACGCAACATATTTGCCCGCGCCCGTGTCGTATCTTTTTCATCGCGCGTAGCCATGAATGAAGGGCACATTGTTCCACCGGTAATTTCAGTCTTTCGGCAATCTCCCGAACCAGAACACTTCTCCGCCAACCGAAGAATAGACTCATCTTTAGAAAAATCGAAATAGGTCTTTATTTCTGTTCGGTTGCTATCGTTGTCATAACGTAAATGAGAATCCATTGGCGGCGTGTTGACAATTTTATTTGCATTAAAAACGCCCTGTGGATCAAAGATATATTTTACATCTTCAAGCAATTTGTAGACTTTTTCACCAAGCACTTTGCCGATAAATTCGCCGCGCAGACGACCATCACCGTGCTCACCACTCAGTGAACCGTTATATTTTAATACAAGGTCGCTGGTTTTTTCGAGGATTGAACGAAATGTACGCTTCCCTGCTGCTGTTTTCAAATTCACAAAGGGCTCAATATGTAGTTCCCCGGCTCCCGCGTGCGCATAATAGGATGCATGCACCCCCTCTTCCACCAAAAGTTTTTGGATATCACGCACGTAAGCAGGTAAATCTTCAGGCGACACCGCACAATCTTCAATTAAATTTACAGGTTGACTATCCCCGGGTAAATTGCGAATTAGCCCCAGTCCTGCCTTGCGTACATCCCAAACCAAATTGGTCTGTTCAATACCCGTAATGTAGGGATAAGCATAACCAAGCCCGCGGGCTACAAGGTCCGCTTTCAGAGCCATCGCTTTTGCCTCTGTTTCAGCGGCTGTCTGCCCCCTAAACTCAACAATTAATAAAGCCTGGGGATCACCCTCAATAAAAAAACGATTATACTTATAAGTTGGATGCCCAACCGTAAAATCCATGATGTATTTATCTACCAATTCGGATGCTTCCGGCTTGTGCGCTAAGGCTACCACATTACCGTGCATACACTCTACCATATCCGCAAAATGAACACAAAGTAAGCCTAGTTCCTGCGGTGGTAAGGGCATCAGTTTGAGTTTCGCTTCTGTAACAATAGCCAGCGTTCCTTCGGACCCTGCCAACAAATTACACATATTGAAAGGTGTCGAGCGATCGGCAAGGATATCCAAAGCATAACCGGTATTTCTGCGCGTGATAGATCGTTTTGGATAGCCCGCTTCAATGGCGCTTAAATGCTCGGGGTCTGTCAATAATGCATTCATATTACGGTAGATATCCCCCTCACGACCAGCTAATAATAATTTCTTAAAATAGGCTGCTTCATCAACTGCTTCAAAGGTCACTTCAGAACAGTCGTCCAAAAGTACATTGGCCGAAATCAAATTGTGTCGTGTATCGCCCCAAACAATCGAATGCAGACCCGAAGAGTTATTGCCAATCATTCCACCTACCATAGCACGGCTTGCAGTCGAAGTTTCAGGGCCAAACATCAGTCCGAACGGTTTAAGATAATTATTCAAGTCGTCACGGATCACACCAGGTTGTACCCGAACCCACTGCTCGTCGACATTAAGTTCAAGTATATGGTTAAAATGACGAGAAATATCCATGATAATGCCATTGCCTACTACCTGACCAGCTAAAGAAGTGCCGGCGGTACGTGGTATGATTGTGACACCGTTGTGCCGCGCAAAATCAATTATTTTTTTGATATCATCATGATCGACGGGTATGGCTACGGCCAAGGGTTTTTCTTGATAAACAGATGCATCTGTCGAATAGGCAAGCAACATCGTTTGGTCCTTCGTTTCATGAGTATAATAGAGCTCCCCTTTGAGTTGAGACGCTAATAAGGCTAATTGATTTTGATCTTTCACTTAATCTGCATTTATGTATGAAACAAATTTAGTCAAATTTATCCATCGGAAAAAGAGAAGATTGCAAGAAATACCCAAATCAAAAACAAAAAACGCATAAAAACGCAAAATCAAACAAATTACCATAAAAGTCAATTTTATTTCGTTCCTTCCGACAATGCACGTATTTTTGTGGCGCTACATCATTTAAATTAACGATTCATATCTTATATGCGTAATCTATTCCTTCGCTATACGCTGCATTCTGATTTTATTATATACACCATCCGGGTATTGATTGGCTTCCTTATAGGTTATCCCCTTTTCGTATCTTTTCCCCAATATTCGGTTTCCTGGACACTAATCTCCATTATATTGGTCATTTCACCGCAAGAGAATGAGTCGAAAAAAATAGCCATCGACCGGGCTAAATCCAACTTTATAGGATCAGCAATTGGTCTCAGTCTATATTTCGTTCCCATTTCGCAACTCTATGCCATGATTATCGGTATTGTTGCATCATTGATTACATGCAAGCTACTCAATATTATGGCTGTGGCAAGGACATCCATGGTGGCACTCATTATCGTCTACCTTCACGAACAGCAAAGTCGCTCTTACTTCGCCGCTTTGGATCGCTTTGGCTGTGTGTGCTTAGGTTGTCTGATTGGATTGGGCGTCATCCTGTCAACGAGTAATATTATTCTGAAATTAAGAAAAAGGTACAATTGTTGAGTTATACGCCTACCTGTCTAAAAGGCAATATACTTACCTTCAGTACCATAGCCCAAATGGTCAAGATTTCTTTCTTATAAATAAGAATAAAATTCACTCAAATTTCCGATCACTCAGAATTATATTCAGAATTTTATATACAATTTTGAATTTTATACTTTTTTGCCTACCTTTGCAGTCGAAATGACAAAAGTAGAATATAATTTAGACCAGGTCGACTATAAAATCTTGCGCCTAATGCAGGATAATGGACGGATCAACAATGCTGACATCGCAAGAGAATTAGGCATGGCACCATCGGCGATCCTCGAGCGCGTAAAGAAGCTCGAGCAAAAAGATGTGATTTTAAAGTATAGTGCCAAGATCAATCCTGCCGCGGTCGATCAGAAACTTTTATCGTTTATTTTTATCAAAGCCAATGATATTATTGGCGAACAGGGTGTAGGGTTGGCACTTGCGGAAATCCCTGAAGTTCAAGAGGTACACGACATTGCAGGTGACGATGGTTACCTTATTAAAGTAAGAACTGCGGATTCTACAGGTTTAGTGGATCTCATGCGAAATACCTTAAGTAAAGTGGAAGGTATTATTTCAACGCGGACAACAATTGTACTTCAGACTGTCAAGGAAGATCAGCAGGTTGTCATACCTGAGTAATAGAAAGGAGGTTTAATCATGTTGCAAGGACAAAAAAAGGCTGCTAGCCCATTAATGGTTGTAGTTGCTTATTTCATTATTTATGTGGTATGGGGCTCGACCTTTTTCTTTATAGAAAAAGCGTTGCATAGTTTCCCCCCATTTATTTTGGGTTCGTTTCGATTTGTTGCAGCCAGTGCAATTCTAATGACATATTGTGCTATAAAAGGGTATAGATTATTTAACAAGCGTTCTATTCAAGAGGCCGCAATCGTAGGTTTTTTATTGCTCTTTGTCGATATGGCCGGGGTTATCTGGGCCGAGCAATATGTGTCTGGTGGTGTTGCCGCTATTATTGCCGCAGCCGCTGCAATCTGGTTTATTTTATTGGATAAACCCAAGTGGAAAGAAAACTTTAGCAGCATTAGCACGGTTGCTGGTGTAGCATTAGGTTTCTGTGGTGTTGTGATGCTTTTCGCTGAACAGATCATGGCGACCAATGATCATACAGACGGTACGCTTAAGGTAATTGCCCTATCTATTTTGGTATTGGGTTCTATCGCTTGGACTGTAGGTTCATTGATTTCCAAGTATTTTAAAAAATCCGAAAAAGAAGAAAAAGAGGACCTGCATGTTATGGTGAAGACTGCTTGGCAAATGGTTACCGCAGGTGTTCTCTTTAATATCACGGCGCTATTTACCGGTGAATATGCATCATTTACACTGAGCAGTGTAGCACCTATTGACTGGTTTAACTTGGGGTATTTAATCACATTTGGTTCCATCCTTGCTTTTAGCTCGTATATTTGGTTATTGCAGGTACGTCCAGCAATGGAAGTAAGTACCTATGCTTATGTGAACCCAATTATTGCACTTATATTAAGTCATTTTTTTACTTCGCATGTGGTGACCTCATTGCAAATTGTTGGACTAGCGGTTATTCTATTCTCGGTCCTATTAATGAACTGGAAAGCATATCGTACCAAGCTGTCCTCGCGCAGCAAAAGGAAAAAGATCCTTCAGCAGGAGAATAGTTTAGAGCGTTTGATAGCAGCGGATCCCCAAACGGACAACAAACATATTCCTGAGACGGAATTAGTTCATTAGGTTGTTATTTTTCTAATTATATGGGCAAAGCTTAACGTGTAACAATGTTAAGCTTTTGTTGTTTTTAAAAATTAGCTAACATTGGATAAGATTTGTTCATATATAATTGGCTAACTTTGCGTACTATTTGGTTAAATTAAAAAGAATGAATATTTCGAAGCAAATTGCCTTTATTGGTAGCCTTGGTGTCGCTTCGCTTTTGATGATTACAGGTTGTACAAAACAACTCCATCCAACGCAAAAAGATTTCCAACAATATCATATCAATAGCGATATGCAAGCTGATCCTGCAGTCGTGTCAATCTACGAACCCTTCAAACACAAAATGGAAGCGGAGATGAATCGTGTGATTGGACATGCGGACAAGGCATTGACAAAAGAGAAAACAGCGGAAACATTAATGGGCAATTTTTTTTGTGAAGCCTTGTTGTGGATGAGTGAACACAATGCCCATAACCCCGCGGATTTGGCGTTCGCAACAAAAGGTGGTATCCGAAATGATCTTAAAGCAGGCGATATTACAGTAGGACATATTTTTGAGGTTATGCCCTTTGAGAACACATTGACGATACTCGAGCTCAAAGGTAGTCAGATTCGTCAGCTGGCTGACTATATTGCTACAACACATGGACAACCTATAGCCGGAATGACGTTGACAATTACGGGCAACAAAGCTCAGGACATAAAGATCAAAGGTCAAGCTATTGAAGACAATAAGTTATATAAATTAGTGACCTATGATTATCTTGCCAATGGTGGTGACAACCTCAGCCTGTTGACACAACCTGTATCCCGGGCTAATTATCCGCAACGCATGCGTGAAGGTTTGATTGAATATGTGAGCGAATTAACAAAAGAAGGCAAAAAAGTAAATGCAGAATTAGATGGAAGAATTAAAATCAATTAACCGAAGATCTTTTATCAAGCAAGTTGGTGGATTTTCTGCTGCAGTTGCTTTGGGATCACTTCCTTTTCAAGTCGACGCGAAGAGCAAAAAGGTAAAACTTACAATTTTACATACCAACGATGTTCATAGCCGTATTGAACCGTTTCCAATGGACGGCGGGAAATATCAGGGATTGGCTGGTGTTGCGCGCCGAAGTACACTGATCAATAAAATCCGCAAAGAAGAAGAACATCTTCTATTACTCGATGCAGGCGATATGTTTCAAGGTACCCCCTATTTTAATCTTTTTGGAGGAAAACTTGAACTTGACCTCATGACAAAGTTAGGTTATGATGCCGGGACATTTGGAAATCATGAATTTGACAATGGTCTTGACGGTCTTGTAAAGTACCTGGATCACGCTAAATTTCCGTTCTTAACGGCAAATTACGACTTCAAAGGAACCGTATTGGAGGGCAGAACCCAAGATTATACCATATTCCATAAAGGTGGAATAAAAATAGGCGTGTTTGGACTAGGGGTAGATATTGAGGGATTGGTTGACCCCAATAACTTCAGGGGAATGAAATATTTGGATCCTATTGAAGTTTCCAACAAGGTGGTCCGCACATTGAAAGAAAAACACAAATGTGATTTGGTCATCTGTTTATCGCATTTGGGCTATCAATATGAAAACGACAAGGTGTCGGATCTGATCCTTGCCGCCAAAACCTCAGACATTGATCTCATTATCGGAGGACATACGCACACCTTCTTAAATGAACCAACACTGGTTACAAATTTAAAAGGAACAAAGACCGTTGTGAATCAAGTCGGTTTTGCTGGAATTAATCTAGGACGTATTGACTTTATTATGGAACCAGGGTCTGACAAGAAACAAATGGTCGCAAGTACCTATCAGGTCAATCCGACAATTCCGGAGTCCATGTTGGCATAATATAATCTAATTTTAACAAATGCCAAGTTGACTAATCAATTTGGCATTTTTTTTACCAATACTATAAGAAGACGTATGAAGTAAAAACTTATACGGTCTATACACGCTGATTCGTCATTCAATGAAAAGAATTTTATCGATTTACCTCGACTCCTTTAAGGGACTGTCTCAAGCCGCATGGCTACTTGCCATAGTGATGCTCATTAATAGAATGGGAAGTATGGTGATTCCCTTTCTTGGCCTCTACATGACCCAGGTTCTACATTTTGACATTAAACAGGTCGGTGTGGTATTGATGAGTTATGGATTCGGCTCCGTTTGTGGTTCCTATATTGGTGGCTGGCTGACTGACCGGATTGGCAGCTTCAAGGTTCAGTTCGGAAGTCTGGTATTGGCGGCCCCTTTATTCTTACTGATCCCACATTTCAAAGAGGTACAGTCCTTATCCATCATGATTTTTACGTTAAGCTTAATCTTTGATGCCTTCAGACCTGCAAACTCCGTGTCAGTGGCAAGTTACGCTAAACCCGAAAATATCACGCGCGCCTTTTCATTGAATCGTCTTGCCATAAATCTGGGATTTTCAATCGGCCCGGCGGTGGCTGGATTTTTGGCCACCATCTCATTCAATTGGATCTTTTATGGAAATTCTTTTGCCGTCCTTTGCGCTGCAGTGATTTTCTTTGTCTTTTTTCATAAACGAGAAAAAAGAAGCGATATTAAATCTACAAAAGAGATTACTGCTGAAAACGAATTACCTCAAAAGACACGAAATCCCTATACCGACCTGCCTTTTGTCTTATTCAATATCTTTTGTTGCATTTTCTCATTCTGTTTCTTTCAGTTGATCACAACGTTACCTATTTTCTACCGAGAAGTTCACCATTTGAATGATCACCAAATCGGATTTCTACTCGGCTGGAGTGGATTCGTTATCGTATTACTGGAGATGTTCATTGTCCATATAGCTGAAAAAAGATTCTCGCTTATAAGCACGCTCGTCTTTGGAACATTTTTATGTGCCAGCTCTTATGCCATGTTAAATTTTTCAGGTGGACTCGGGTGGTTATATTTCACATTCTTTATCTTCGGCCTTGGCGAGATGCTGACACTACCATTTATGGCAACGGTTTCTGTTAACCGTTCGACACCTAAAACACAAGGAGCATACATGGGGTTCAATTCGTTGGCATTTTCAGCTGCAAATATATTTTCGCCGCTTTTAGGGACTAGCATTGTCGATTCCTTCGGTTTTACAACCTTATGGTGGGCAACCGCATTAACCTTATCTGCTACGGCGATCGGATTCTACTTGGTTCTGAGATGGATGAAGTAACCTACACTTGAGAAATGAAAAACGGGTGTATGCTCATGTGAGATACACCCGTTTTTCATTAAACATGCCTGAAACCTACCAAATTTTGATACGTTTATCGACCGGAACAAACATTTTGTCGCCGTTCTTTGTATCCCAAGCCTTATGGAAAGCATCTAGGTTAATGATTGGGGCAAAAGCACGGTACTGTGCTGGAGAATGTGGATCAGTTTTTACTTGATTGACCACAAACTCATCGGTAGTTTTCGTTCTCCAAATCGTTGCCCAGGAAAGGAAAAAGCGCTGGTCCTGTGTAAAACCATCTATTAAACCAGGATTTCCCTTATCGTTCAGATAGAGTTGCAATGCATCAAAAGCCACTGATGAGCCACCTAAATCCCCAATATTCTCCCCTAATGTAAAGCGACCGTTCACAAAAACACCTGGTACAGGTTCGTAGGACTCAAACTGACGTACCAAAGCATCAGCTGCTGCTTCAAATTTCGCCTTATCACTGTCGCTCCACCAATTGTTCAGGTTTCCATTCCCATCGTATTTCGCACCCTGGTCGTCAAATCCGTGCGAAAGTTCGTGACCAATTACCGCACCAATACCGCCGAAATTAACTGCAGCATCAGCTTTATAATCATAGAATGGCGGCTGAAGAATCGCTGCTGGAAAGACAATCTCATTAAACAGTGGACTATAGTAAGCGTTCACAGTCTGTGGAGTCATCCCCCATTCAGATTTGTCCACTGGCTTATCTTGTTTCGCCAAATTCTGGTAAAATGCCCATTTACTCGAAGCTAATACATTTTCATACAACGATGTCCCAACATCAAGTTTGCTAAAATCTTTCCATTTATCCGGGTAACCAATTTTAACTTTAAACTTAGTCAGTTTGTCCAATGCCTTTACTTTCGTTTCATCCGACATCCAAGTCAATCCCTTGATATGCTGCCCGAAAGATTTAACGAGGTAGCTTACAAGCTCTTCCGCTTCAGCTTTGGCCTTTGGAGGGAAGTTTTCTTTCACATACAATTTCCCTAATAACTCACCTGCGATCGAATTGACAAATTCCACACCGCGCTTGTCCAGAGCACGCTGCTCCTTTTGTCCTTTTAACTTACGACCCCAGAAATCAAAATACAGATCATTTAACTCCTGTGTAGTATATGACGCTGCATTATTTAAAATATGAAATGTCAATAGCTCTTTGATCACCGGTAGATTTTCAGGGTTGAAAACCCGATCCAAATTTTCGTAATACTTTATTTCCGGTACAATAACAGTATCAGCCTTAAAACCGACATCCTTTAGGTACTTTGCAATATCGACGTTTTTCACAATCTTTTTTAGATCGGCTACAGCGATCGGATTATATCGCCCATTTGCATCGCGTGATTGCTCAACGGTTTTAAGGTTTGCCGCCAGCTGCTTTTCAAAGGCGACAATTTTTGGACCTTTTAAATCCTTCGTAATTTGGCCTGATTTAGCATAAAGTGCAGAAATATAATTTGAATAATCCGTTAACGTTTCTTCGTTCTTCTTATCTTTTACTTGATAATAAGAACGTCCAAGCCCCAGACTTCCTCCGCCGAGGTATACTGTATTAACATCGGAATTTTTAAGATGCGCATATACATAGCCACTAAAAAAAGGATTTCCACCAATCGGTGCTACCTCAACAAGATAGTTGTATAAATCATCAAAATTTTTAATTGCTGCAATTTTAGCAAGATAAGGTTTAACAGGTTCTAAACCAAGTTTATTACGTGTTTTCATATCCACAAATGATTTATACAAATCACCTATCTTCTGATTGTCTGTACCCTTTTGGAATTGTCCAGTTAGCGATTCTTGCAAGACCTTCAACGTAGCAATATCGGTGTTTTCACGCAATTCGTCGAAAGAACCCCAACGTGCTTTATCAGAGGGTATTTTGACTGTTTTCATCCAGTGTCCATTCACAAAATTATAAAAGTCATCTTGAGGACGAACACTCTTGTCCATGTAACTCACATTGATTGCGTTGTTTTGCGCTTGGCCCGCCAATGAGCCGCAGGTCAACAAAGCTGCTAAAAGTAGATTTTTCTTCATATAAAAATTTAGTTTGTCTATCGCTATACACAAACTTAAGCAAAGTTCTTCTATTGTTAATGCAACAATTGGGATTCTAATCGCAACTAAAATTAATGGGGATAATTAAGTCTTGGTTTTATTGCGTGTTGATTTACGTAGTACAAGGATAAAAATCAATAGAAACAGTGCGACACCGGCAATCCAAATCCACGGATTAGCATACCATAACGTCCCATTCGCTTCTTTAAGCTTTTGATTCTCTTCCAGGGTAACCTGTGCTTTCAATAAAAAAACTGAAAAAACAGGACAAACTATTAAAGCAGTCTTTTTCATATTTAATCAATTCATATGAATAGAATACTCTTTTAGCTGTTTTTGTTTGAAGGAATTAAATTATCCTTGTTTGATTTCGCCTAAATAAACCACGTCTTTTAGATCAAAAGGAGTTTCTTGATACACAAAGTAATTCAACCAATTATTGAAAAGAAGATTCGCATGACTTGTCCAGCGCACCAGAGGGCGATTTTCGGGGTTGTCATCAACATAATAATTTGCCGGCTTAGCAATCTCCTGCCCTTTTTCTAAGTCTCTTTTATACTCTTCATCCAGTGTAAAAGGAGCATATTCTGAATGTCCCGTCAAATAAAACTCGCGTCCCCCGCGTGAAGAAACGATAGCAATACCGGCTTCTGGCGATTCTGAAAGAATTTCTAAACCCTCTTTTACCAGGAGATCATCCTTCTCAATTGTTGTATGGCGGCTGTGCGGTATAAAGAACTCATCGTCAAATCCACGGAATAAAGGATGTCTTTTGTTTAACGCAGTGTGCTTAAATACACCAAAAAGTTTTTCCGTTAATGGCTTCTTCTCTACACCATAGAAATGATACAATGCAGCTTGAGACGCCCAACAGATATACAAACTTGATGTTACATGGGTCCTTGCCCAGTCGAAGATGGTCTGAATTTCATCCCAGTAGGTCACTTCCTCAAAAGCAACCATTTCAACTGGAGCCCCCGTAATAATCATTCCGTCGTAGAAATTCTCCTTAACCTCGGTCAAGCTCTTGTAAAACATTTCCAAATGCTCTTCGGGGGTATTCTTTGAAACATGCGTTTCAAGTCGCAAAAATTCCATTTCCACCTGCAAAGGATTATTTGACAGCAAACGAATAAAATCTGTCTCTGTCGTAATTTTAAGCGGCATTAAGTTCAGTACCAAAACACGAAGCGGTCTGATATCCTGCTCATTTGCTCTTAAATCACTCATGACAAATATATTCTCCTTTTTCAACAGCTCAATGGCAGGAAGGTTATTAGGAAGTTTGACCGGCATAGATAATTTCTCCTTATACAATTAGCATGCAAAATTAGCAAGAAAATGCCATAAATGCTAAATGAAACATAAATTATCTTCCATTATATTGTTATAGTCTCCAAGACCAAAAGCTATTCCTTGCTTAAATCCAATAGGGATTTTCTGAATTTCTGCGACCCAAAGTTCATTCCACCTACGTGTTTAATGACCAGCTTACCAGCCTTATCCAAAATAATCGTTGTTGGTATGCTTGTGGTACTCAATTCTTTGGGTAAAGCCGAATTTAATTGATAGACCGGTAGACTATATTTTCTTTTCGCCATAAACTTCCGCGAAGCGCTAAGATTTCCATCGATATCGACAGCCAAAATAACAATAGCATCGTTGCCCTTAAAGTCCTTATAGAGTTGATCCAAGGAAGGCATCTCAGCAAGACATGGTGGACACCATGTCGCCCATAAATTAATAACCACAACTTTTCCTTTGAGCTGGTTTAGGCTCAATATATTGTTTTTACTGTCCCTAAAACTAAGATTGTATCCTTCGGTTCTGCTCTTATTCTCCTCCTCGACCACACAATGCTTGCTTGCTTTAACCAAAAATGGATTGCAAAACAACAAACTAACCAATAAAAGGAGACTATAATTTACTTTTTTTGTCATATAACACTTTAACTAAGCTTAAACATTACCATAACGTTTGTATCCTAATTTGATTGCTTTTATAGCAGAAAATTAATCGAATTTTTTCACGCGTTTTTTTAACGGATTTTTCAGCGGCAATGGAGGTTTAAAATTCGGTGTTAGAATACGAAAGCGAAAAGGTAAGTGTAAAAGATATTACAAACAAATTTAGGGATATGTATATTATATAGTATGAAAATAAGTAAATGAATATGAGCAAAGAGAAATCAATACAAGAAATTGAAATTAACGGCAAAGTTTACCAGTATAGTTCTATTAAAGATCTCCCTCAAGGTAATGTTATGCACCTACCGTTCAGCATCCGGATACTACTGGAAAATGTATTGCGAAACCATGATGGATTCAGTATCACAGACGAGCATGTCAATACCCTGATTCATTGGACTCCACAACCTGTTGACAAAGATATCCCCTTCAAACCGGCCAGAATTTTAATGCAGGATTTCACCGGAGTACCTGCTGTAGTCGATATGGCATCACTACGTGCCGAATTTATCCGTCATGGCAAGGATGGACAAAAAATAAATCCTGCTATCCCGGTGGATCTGGTCATTGATCATTCCGTTCAGGTCGACTACTTTGGTACACAGTACTCGTATGACAAGAATGTCGAGTTGGAATATGAACGCAACCGTGAGCGTTATGAACTCCTTAAATGGGCACAGAAAGGATTAAAAAATTTTACCGTTGTTCCCCCAGGTATGGGTATCTGCCATCAGGTCAACTTGGAATATCTTGCCAAAGGAGTCATTGAACGTGACAATTGGCTTTTTCCTGACACATTAGTAGGGACAGATTCGCATACACCAATGGTCAATGGTATTGGTGTATTAGGTTGGGGAGTTGGTGGTATTGAGGCCGAGGCAGCCATGCTTGGACAACCCATCTTTTTCACCTGCCCCGAGGTTATCGGCCTTAAACTTACGGGCAAAATACCAGCGACATGCACCGCGACGGACATGGTTCTTTCCATCACAAAAATACTTCGTGATACAGGTGTTGTGGGCAAATTTGTTGAAGTATTTGGCGATGGATTGGACAGCCTTTCGGTGACAGATCGTGCGACAATATCCAATATGTCACCAGAATTCGGCTGTACGGTTACCTATTTTCCGATCGATGACCGAACCCTTGAATACATGCATAGCACCAATCGAAGTGCCGAACAGATTAAAATTGTTGAAGATTATTGTAAAAGCAATTTACTTTGGCGGACAGGCAAGGAAGAAATTCAATATTCGTCGGTTGTTGAATTCAATTTATCAAGTCTGGAGCCAACTGTATCCGGCCCTAAGCGACCTCAGGATAAAATTCTTGTGAAAGATCTAAAAACTACATTTTCACATCTCTTGGATAGCGAACACCATCGACAGTATATCCCTGTTCTACAGCGATCGGAATCTGCTTGGCTTGCCGACGGCGGGTCTGGTACGGAGTTTACCTTTGGTAAGGTACCTATTGAACATGATTCACCGCATGAAGTTATCCAAGAGTCTATTCATGCTGTGCGCATCAAGCACAATCATAAAGAATATATTGTCAGTGATGGCAGTATTGCCATTGCCGCCATAACAAGCTGTACCAATACGTCGAACCCTACTGTGATGATCGGCGCAGGATTATTGGCCCGTAACGCTATCGAGCGTGGACTGCGGACCAAATCCTGGGTAAAGACCTCCTTAGCCCCTGGTTCAAAAGTCGTTACACAATACCTTGAAAGATCAGGACTTAGTGCTGATCTCGATGCCCTGCGTTTTCACACGGTGGGTTACGGTTGTACCTCCTGTATTGGAAACTCGGGTCCTCTTCCACCACAAATAGCAGAGGCAGTGGAAAAAGGTGAACTCATTGTCGCATCGGTATTGTCTGGTAACCGAAATTTTGAGGCGCGTGTGCATCCTCAGGTAAAAATGAACTTTTTAATGTCGCCGATGCTTGTTGTTGCCTATGCGTTAGTCGGAAGAGTTGATATTAATCTTTTGGAGGAGCCGCTCGACTACGACCCGAATGGTGAGCCCGTATATCTGAAAGATATTTGGCCGAGCCGCGAGGATATTATGGAAACCGTCAATGCCTGCGTCAAACAATCGGATTTTCAAGAAGTTTATGATGTCATCTTCGATGGTTCAACAGACTGGCAAGAACTTGAAGTGAATCTGGATCAAAATTACCAGTGGGACAACACGTCTACCTACATTAAAGAATCACCTTTTTTTGAAAATTTACAGGCTGTACCAAATCCGATACAAGACATCCAAAATGCAAGGGTGTTACTTTATCTTGGTGATTCGGTTACAACGGATCATATCTCACCTGCAGGGTCATTCAAAGAAGAAACTGCGGCTGGGCAATACCTCAGCGCACATCAGGTAAGTAAAGAAGATTTTAATTCGTATGGATCTAGACGTGGGAACCACGAAGTTATGATGCGTGGAACATTTGCCAATGTGCGTATTAAAAACAAAATTACTGATCGTGAAGGTGGATTTAGCCGTTATTTCCCAAGCAATGAGGTGAAGACGGTATATGAAACCGCAATGGAATATCGAAAAAACAACACTGCACTCATTGTGCTGGCAGGAAAAGAGTATGGTTCGGGCTCCTCAAGAGATTGGGCTGCAAAGGGAACATTCCTGCTCGGCGTACGGGCGGTTATTGCTGAAAGTTTTGAGCGTATTCACCGAAGTAATCTTGTCGGTATGGGGGTAGCACCACTTGTGTTTATCAATGACGAAAATGCAGAGAAATTAGGACTAGATGGAACAGAAGTCTATAGCATCACGGGACTTGCGAACGATTTAACACCCCATAAACTCCTCTCGGTAAAGGCGGTGCATGACAATGGAAAAACAACCACATTTCAAGTGAAAGCAAGACTCGATTCTGCCATTGAAATCGAGTATTTTAAGAATGACGGTATTCTGCAATATGTGCTACGGCAATATTTAAAAAACAACTAATATTCGGCAAATTGAAGAATCGAAATAGCTAAAAAAGTAAAGGGCACTCTATAGAGTGCCCTTTAACAACTATATTAAAACCTACCAGAGTTCTACAATACTTCAGTCTTGCCCCCAGAATTATGTTTTATGGCTATGCCAAATATAGTTGGAAAAAATTACCCTTTTTATCCCTGAAATCAGGTATTTTGCATATAATCGGATGTAGCGCATTCACTTCATTTTAAAGTAAAATCATTCGGGAGAATTGTTTATTTTCGCTAAGATCAATGCCAACAGCATACAGAATGAAAGAACTTATCGAACAAACAATCACGAAACAAACATGGACTCCTGAACTGAAACAAGTTCAGGAATTCTACAAATGCACCTTTGAGCAATGTGATTTTCAGAGCGCGGAACTGTTAGACCTCATTTTCACAAATTGTGAATTTAAATCGTGTAATCTTTCCAACGTCAGTCTGAAGGGCACACAACTAGATCATGTTGTCTTTAATGACTGCAAAATGCTAGGTATACACTTTAATGAATGTAGTTCATTTTCCTTTCATGTTAATTTCAGCAACTCGGTATTGGATTACTCCTCTTTTTTTGAACGAAATATAAAGAAATTTCAGTTTGATCACTGTTCGTTGCAACATGTGGATTTTGAACGAGCTAATCTGCAACAGGCGGTGTTTAGAAAAGCGAATTTGTTAAATGCCCGTTTTATACAAAGCAATCTCGAAGGCTGTGATTTTCGGTCCTCCATCAACATCCAGCTCGATCCCGAGGCCAATCGCATGAAAAAAAGTAAATTTGGTCGGGAACAGCTGCCTGGACTATTGCTTAAATATCAGTTGGCCATCGATTAAATCTCAGAATGGGGTTTGATAAGGGCCTGAAGATCGTTGCATGAGATCGGCTCGATTTCGATTTATCATTAAATAACGGATTTCAGGGATATAACACCTTACATTGAATCAGGATATTTGTCTTTCAAAGTTTAAGAAGATGAAAAAAATATCCCTATCGTTCGTAGCTATCTTGGCGGCCAGCAGCATGTCGTTTGCACAAATCAATAAAGCATTCAAGATCAACTATGCCATTACCTATTCCGTCGATCCCAGCGAAGAAGCGCAAGCAGCTCCAGTTTCTGTCTACGAAGCTTATGTTAACAATGATAAAATAAAAGTTGTATCGGCTTCCGGAGACGGCGAAGAGTCCATCTTTCTCGTTAAAAAAAATGAAGAGCAATCGGTTATATTATACCCAGGACTGGCAAAATATGTCGTGAAAGAAAATGAGCTTAGCTCACATGCGATCAAACTCGTCCCAAACCAGACGAAAATGATCGCTGGTTATCCCTGCAAACTAGCGCAGGTAGAAATTCCTATTTCGGAAGATAACGCGGAAAACAGTACCCTATCGATTTGGTATAGCGATAAACTGCCAGTCGCCTATTGGGAGGGCTTTGATCTGTTCAAAAAAATACCTGGGGCTGTGCTGCAGCTAACAACACCGCTTGGCATGAATATGATTGCGCAGAACATCACCGATAGCCAACTGGACGAAAAGGATTTTATTGTACCTGAGGATTATGAACAAGTAGCATCCATTTATGATGACGAAGAGGATGCGGAAGATAGCAACCAGATTGCTGAAAATCTCTATTTATTTGAAGATGCTGCAACTAGCCTTTTGGGGGTAAAAGACGGCGATGAAAAAACAATTGTGCCAGCACAATACCTTTACATTGCTCCATTTGTTGGCGACCTGAGTATAGTTCAATATAAAGATGAAAAATATGGTGCCATTAATCTCACCGGTAAACCAATCCTCCCCTTCCGATACGATTATTTAGGTTACGATGACCATCTTGGCCAACTGGTTTTTGGACTAAACGAAAAATATGGGGTCATGGATAAGTCTGGTAAAATTTTGATCCCAGCAAATTATGATATGATATCATTCATTAACGGGGGCTATGCTGTATTTCAAGTGAAAGATAAATATGGCATATTGAATCAAGCGGGTAAAATAATTGTCCCGGCAACGTATAGCTTTATTTCTGAAAACAATGCAACGCATTTCGTCAGCATTGAAAACGACAAGTATAATCTTACTGATATTAAGACCAATAAAATCGTTGCGCCCGACTACGATTTGATTTCAATTACCGAAGAACCCAATCTTTTCCTTGCAAGCAAAGGTGGAAAGTATGGGTATTTAGATGGTCAGGGAAAAGTTGCAATACCATTTATATACAGTGGAGCTACCTCGTTCAGCGATGGCGTGGCTTCTGTTTCATTAGCGGATTCGGACGATGTAATTTTGATTAATACAAAAGGCGAACGTGTGGAAATAGATGCTGCGGCAGAGGCAACAGATATAATTTAAACATCAGCAACCAAAAAAGGCAACAGATCTATCTGTTGCCTTTTTGGTTGCTGATCATCAATGATCAGTATAAGGTTATTTTTTCTTTTTAAACAGCATTTTGCCGATCGTAAATAAAATCACCACAATTATGCCTCCACCTAGGCCAAATAACAGCTCTTTTAGCATGCTTGGCAGAGCGGGTAGCGCGTGATGTAAGAAATCAATATAATGCGCAAATATTCCGCCTGAAACTAAAATTAAAGCAAATGTACCAACCACAGCCAATAACTTGATAACAAAAGGCAGTGCGCGGACTAAAAAACGACCTAAACTCGCTACAGGGCCTTTCTCACGGGAGGTTTTAATCAATTTATAACCCGCATCGTCCATCCGAACGATAAGTGCCACAATACCATAGACTCCAACTGTGGCTAAAAAAGCAACAAGCGAAACCGTAATAATTTGTAAGGACAAGCTTTTTCCAAGAACTGTTCCTAAAGCGATAATGACGATCTCCACGGAAAGAATAAAATCTGTCGTGATAGCCGATTTTACCTTCGCTTTTTCAACAGCAACTGAGTTTTCAGCAACGACAGTCTCTACTTTCGTTTCTTCTGTAGCATGTTTGCGGTGAAACAGGTATTCAATAATCTTTTCAACACCTTCAAAAGCAAGGTAGAAACCACCCAAAATTAAAATATATTTGATGGCAATTGGAAAAAAGACGTTCAGTAATAAAGCAATAGGTACAATGATCAACTTATTGAGCAGCGAACCCTTTGTAATTGCCCATAAAACTGGGAGCTCACGTGAAGCCAAAAAACCAGTCGCTTTCTCTGCATTTACCGCTAAATCGTCACCTAAGATTCCAGCAGTTTTTTTTGTTGCGATTTTGCTCGCCACTGCTACATCATCCATCAACGCTGCAATATCATCTAGTATTGCAAATATTCCTGAAGCCATATTTATATAAAAATTGAACGTAAAAATATAAATTTAATTCAATTTTGAACTAAAGAATTTAATCCATTTGTAATATTAAGCTACATTACATTTGATTTAAATACGTAATTTTAATACCACAAGGACAACCGTTATGAAAAATTCACTTACACTGCAGGAACAGTCAATGCTACTTGAAACACTAAAACAAAGGTTTCAGAAATTTCCTAAAAGACATCCACAGATCAGTTGGGATGATGTTGCGCATAAATTACTTGAAAATCCCAAGAAATTGTGGAGCTTGTTCCAAATGGAAAAGAGCGCTGGCGAACCCGACCTTATTCTGATTGATGCAAACAAAGAACAGTATGCTTTTGTGGATTGTGCTGAAGAAAGTCCCAAAGGAAGAAGAAGCCTCTGTTTTGACCAAAGAGCCATGGATGAAAGGAAAGAAAACAAGCCTATTGGGAATGCTGTGGAAGAAGCTAAGAAAATGGGGACTGAGCTACTAAATGAAGAACAATATCGCCAACTTCAACAATTAGGTGAATTTGATTTAAAAACTTCCAGCTGGATACAAACACCAGATGCCATCCGCAAGCTTGGAGGTGCCTTATTCTGTGACCGACGTTACAACCAAGTCTTTACCTATCATAATGGCGCAATCTCCTATTATGCCGCACGTGGATTTCGCTGCATACTTTTTCTTTAAAAGTCCCTAACCTTCAAAATTTAAAACCTATATGAAAACAATTGTAATAGCCACCCTGCTCTTTTGCTGGGGAGCTGCCCAACCGCTTTTTTCACAAGTATCTTTTCCATCGTTCTTGGAAGGGACATGGAAGGTGGACAATAAAGAGCAATACGAACAATGGGATCGTATAAATGAACACGAATTAAAGGGACTTTCCTATACGTTGAAAAATGGGCAAAAGATCGTCAGTGAATACCTAAAATTGACCAAAATAAAGGATAAAGTTGTATACACAGCACTGGTCATCGGACAAAACCATGGAAAAGAAGTCAATTTTGAGCTAAGTTATCAGGATAGTACCTATACGTTTATCAATGAGGCCCATGATTTCCCCAATTACATTCGGTACACACCAGTCGCCACAAACCGACTTCACATTGTAGTGGAAGGAAAATCGGGAAGAGCCAGGTCTTTTTATGCGAGCAGAATTGCACCGACCACGACTGAAGGAAACCCAAATTACGATCAAGAGCTCGCAAAAAAATTGGGGGCTGATGATTATGGAATGAAATCCTACATCTTTGTCCTCCTCAAAACTGGCGAGAATAAAACAACAGACAAACAATTCATTAATGAATGTTTCAAAGGTCACATGGAAAATATCAATCGTCTCGTAAAAAATGGGCAATTGATTGTTGCTGGCCCATTTGGAAAAAATGACGACAACTTTCGGGGCCTTTTTATCTTAAATAACATGGCTTCAACTGATGCGGCAAAGCATATTTTAGAGAACGATCCAGCGATAAAAAACGGCCTCTTAGAAGCTTCGTTTTACCCCTGGTATGGTTCAGCTGCCTTGGCAGAATATCTGTCCCAAGTAGATAAAATCTGGAAAAAACAACATTAGCCCTTTGGTCATGACATAGGGTTGTCATTGGCCGATCTAACTTTGGGGAAAACTAAGCGAAATGAATAATAAAATAATCCCTTCATTCAGTATAATAGGTCTTGCCATCCGTACAAGCAACCAAAATGGGCAGGCGGCGAAAGACATTCCAGAACTTTGGGCCCGCTTTTTTAAAGAAGATGTGTTGAGCCGTATTCCCAACAAGATATCCAGCGAACTCTATTGTATCTATACCGAATATGAAAAAGATCACACATTGCCTTATACGACTTTATTAGGCTGTAAAGTCAGCAATCTTGAAGAACTACCCGAAGACTTGGACGGTATTCATATCGCTGAAAACCATTACCGACATTTTACAGCAGAAGGAAATTTGGAAGATGGCATCGTTTATGAAACTTGGCAAAGGATATGGCGTTCGGATTTACCCAGAACGTATGCCGCAGACCTCGAAATATATGGCGAAAAAGCCCAAAACCCACACGATGCAAAGGTGGATATATACATAGGCATTCATTAGGGTCTTTATCGTAACAAAACGTATGTGTTAAGGTATTTATCGTTTATTTTAAACTAAATAACCCTTACCTTTGTGTCGATTTAAAGAAAAACATGATGCAAGGCAATACGACATACAGAAAAAAAGTTGTTCGATATAGCTATCTAAAATTAATTGGAAGTTCAGCGCTCGTCAGTATCGTTTGTTGTGTATTGGCATACAGCCTCAAACACAGCACAGCTTATGTACAGGAAGAATTGTTTGAAAGTGTATCTTCCTGGGATGCCAAACTTTTTATTGTTTTACCCAGCATAGGTATTACAGCGATTTACTTCTTACGGAAATACGCTTTTCAAAACAGAAAAAACAAAGGGATCAAAGAAATTTATACGACACTAGAAACAAGAAAAGACCATTTACCTTTTTTTAAGATTCCTTCACATTATATCAATGGTTTTCTAACGGTAGTTTTTGGTGGGTCAACCGGTGTTGAAGTTTCTACAGTTGTTGCATCAGCCACGGTGGGTAACCAAGCGTATAAGCGATTACATCCAGCTTGGGCTTACAAAACCGAGTTGATCTGCGCTGGCGTAATCGCTGGAGTCACCCTGTTGTTTGGAAGTGCATTGGGTGGTTTTCTTTTTGCTTTTGAGGTAATTGCACGCAGATATAACAAGACCTTGCTCATTAGCGGACTAACTTCAATGGCCCTGGCTTCCGTATTTGTCTATTATCTTGACGCAAGTCCTTTGTTTAAATTTGAGGTAAAAGCATGGCGATGGCAAGCGATCCCTTTTGTCGCTATTTTGGGATTGATTGGCGGGATTTTAGCATTATATTTTACTAAAACGGTAATTTATGCGAAGTCCTATTTTGCAGGCATAAAAAGTAATTTTATCCGTGTCAACTTGGGTGCAATCACCGTTGGAACATTTATCTTTTTCTTACCGGTACTCTATGGCGACAGCTATCATGGTCTTGGAGAGGTTCTAAAAAGCAGTCTGCATGATTCTGTCAATTTACTTTACTTTCTTCCGTTGATCCTGCTTGTTCTCTTAAAACCTTTTGTGGCTTCTCTGACGCTAGGTGCTGGTGGTGACGGCGGCGTTTTTGCCCCCAGTATTGTTACAGGTACATTGTTAGGCGTTTTGTTTGCACAGCTTTGCAACCATTATCTAGGCACACAATTGGTGGTTATTAATTTTGCCCTTTTTGGTGCTGCAGCAATGCTTTCTGCGGCTATACATGCACCTTTCACGGCGATCTTTATTATTGCAAGCCTTGTTCCTTCCGGATATTTATTACTAGCCCCCCTACTCATCAGCAGTTTTATTGCGAAAACGCTAGCTAAAAAACTATATCCTTATAACGTATACACCTATAAGGAAGTGGCGACGGCCAGGTAATCAAAAGAAATTAAATACGAAAGCGGCTCAGACATCAATCTGAGCCGCTTTTTCTTGCCATTAGTCTTCTCTGCTCCCATCATCTGCCATGCGGACAATCTTGGGCGAAAATTTTGCCACGACATCAACAAGATCTTTTTGTGAAGCCATGACAGTGTGGATGTCTTTATAGGCCATCGGCGCTTCATCCATCCCTGCTCCAAGCAGCATAACACCTTGATCTTTAAGCATCGCATGAAGGTCATGGGAAGATAAGGTTTTAATCGCTTGTGTACGGCTCATCAGTCGACCTGCCCCATGAGATGCCGATTGTATAGCATTCGACTCCCCTTTTCCGCGAACCAAAAACCCTGGTGTCGCCATGGAGCCCGGAATAATCCCCATTACCCCTTTTGCAGCGGGCGTCGCACCCTTTCGGTGTACAATAACATCTTGACCATTCCAAGTTTCCTTCCATGCAAAATTGTGGTGATTTTCAACTTTCGCCAACAATTCAGCTCCTAAAGCCAACGTGATCTTGTCATGGATCACTTCGTGGCAGGCTGACGCATAATCGCCAGCGAGATTCATGGCCAGCCAATACTCCTGTCCCTCATGGCTATCCAGGTCCAAATAAGCCAGATTTTCCGCTTGATAAGGTAACTTACACAGGGATTTGGCCAGCTTGGTATAATGTGCTGCTAGGGTAGCGCCCATTCCTCTTGAACCCGAATGTGTCAACAAACCCAAATAACTGCCGCTATCAATGTTTAAAACCTCATCTCTTTCCTCAAATTCGACTATACCAAATTCCACAAAATGATTCCCCCCACCGGAAGAGCCCAATTGGGTCCAGGCTTTATCCTTCAAGGAGGAAAGTAAACTATTCTCATTGAATAATTTGTTTTCCAGTACAGCATGATCTACGCGTTCATGTCTCAGGTATCCATTACCAGCCCCAAATTTACTGTTTCGTAGAATAATATCTTTCAGCGTCATTATATTGTGCTCCACAAATGAACCCGGTAGATCAAAGATGGACAAAGCCATGCGACAGCCAATATCGACACCAACACCATAAGGGATCACGGCATTATTTGTCGCCAGAACTCCTCCGATTGGCAATCCGTATCCTTGATGGGCGTCTGGCATCAATGCTCCGGCAACCGAAACTGGTAATTTCATGGCGATATTCATCTGTGCTTTCGCCCCTGTTTCAATTTCAGACGAACCGTAAATGGTATAATCCGCCGGGTTTTCGTTCAAGACAATTAATGACTTGTCAATTGCCTCTTGCCCAAGCAGAGCACTCGCTAAAATTCCGAAAACAGCATCATCAGAATAGCTGGTCGGATTTTCCAAAACAGCTTTAAACTTTTCAAGCATTTCTGCCCGCGTAAAACCGTGTCTTTTACTGTTGATCTTCAGTGCTACTCCCAAGCTATGATTTTCTTTATATCCCAAAGCAATTAAGTCATTGCCGTTTATTCTCTTATTTTCCATTTTCTTACTTTCTAATTTATAGAGTAGCTTTACAAATCCTCCAAAGCAGGTAACAACAGCTCTTTACGTTGCTACCTGCACCTCTTTCAATTTAATAATCTTTTATTTCACAAACAATTGTTTGAGTTGGTCAACAATCTGTCCATTTCCGGAAACCGAAATCGTATTGATCTTTTCTGCGATCTTTTCGACATATTCCATTTCCTTCAACTTAAACAACATACTGTTTTCTTCCATCAGTTTCGCCGTATTCAACAGACTCCGTGTCGAAGCGGTCTCTTCGCGACGCATGATGCTATTTGCCTGCGCCCTCTTCTCTGCAATCAACACCTGGTTCATGATGTCCCGCACATCCCCTGGTAAAATAACATCTTTAACACCGCAGGTCAACAGTGTTAGTCCCATGCTCGCAACCTGTTGTAATGTATTTTCTAAGATATAGCCTTGTATTTCAGTCTTCCGCTCCATCAGCTCGTCTAACGTCATCTGCCCGATATAGGACCGTAGGGTCAACTGCATCAACGAATACAATTGCTTCTCGTGGTCTTTATTATTCAATAGTGCTTTGACAATATCCACAATCTGATATTGCAGCGTGAAATTGATTCTGATCTGTGCTTTATCTTTAGACAAGATCTCCTGTCCTACCACCTCCAAGGTCAAAACCCGCATATCAGCTTTTGAAATCGCTATGGTTTTTGCATTCTTCCACCAATAATACGTTCCCGACTTCAAGATATCCACAAACACACCGTCTACAAAAAGCAGGGCTTTCTCATTTGGTTCAATTTTATACTGACGTACATAATAGCTCAAACTCTGTTTCTCCAACAACTGACGATTTAAAGATGCCGGAACCTCAATCTCCGCAATGTCTTCCAGTTGAAATCTGCGTTCACGCAATTCCTTCCAAAAAACATGTCTGCCGGAGGCTAATGTCTTTTCGAAATTATTATTCAAAAAAACAAGACAAATCTCCGTATCGCCCACCTCAACGATGTCAACCAATTCACTAAAACCTGCCAACTGCAAAAGCACATCGATATTACGATCGGAAGGAAATGAATGAGTAGTTGTATATTTCTCCAGTTTTTCACCAAATCCCAACCAATAGTTACCGGATTTTAAAACACGGACCACCATATTGTTTTTAATAACCAATCCGATTTCCGCTGTAGTTATCTGTACTCTTTTCATTTGTATATTCTTTTAAATTTTCATTATTGCTATTATAAAACCTGCTATTTTTTATCCCTTGACCTCAAGCGGGATTCAAAAGCCCAAGTATCCGCTTTTAAAATCAAAAGTCGGTGAACAAATACCCCATCTTATTGGTCACGACTTTTTAGTATAAATTCAAATACCACATCTTAGGAATCTCAGGCCATCAATCAATTGCATAGTCGCATGAAAACAGCGCATAAGCAGGATAAAAAGATAGCAAGCTTCTACCAAATGACCTTTTTAAAGAAGGTCTTAACTTTGAATGTCCGAATGGACAGTTCGGTGCAATACCCTTATGCTATTCCATCCGAAAATGGAAGTGGGATTCGAACCCACACGATTGAGCTGTTGTTCTACCCAGACTGAACTATCCTGATTGCTCAGGAGTAGGAATCGAACCTACGACCCACAACTATCTGCTCTGCTCTACCCTTGAGCTACCTTTTTACGGGAGAGGACTCGAACCTCTAACACGAGCACTTTCCTTTCAACTTCTCGTTTTATCAGTATATTGATTCTCATAGAGAACAATACTAACCTGCTATACTGAAACAGGTGACCAGGATGCAACTGAAGAAGAAAGGCTTCTTTAATACTTCATCAAGAAGTATATATCTTAAAGCTATTCGCTATAATTTCATCAAAGAACGTTTGTCATTGTTGACATTACAAATATCGTTGGGTTAATGCGCAGGGAATTTGCGTAGAAAAAAAAAGAAGTAAAAAAAATATAGAGAAAACATAAAATGCTGTTATACAGCAATTAAAAATAAATAATTAGCATCAGAAAGAAACAAGGGACTCTTAACTACGCAGATGTATTGCGTTTATACGCCACACGATCGGCACACAGAGCTTTGCTTTATTTCAACAAGAATGGGAAATAGGATTTTTTGGTAAATATGCTGTAGAAATATAGCGGTAATCCGTGATCGTGTTATGGGATTTATATCCTAATTTTACACCCAAATAAAAGACGATATCAAAAGATGAAAAGTTTGTATGCAACAATACTGCTGTTTTACATGCTAGCGAGCTGTATAAATCCAACGAAAAACCATAAAAGCACTGCAGTGGAACATCCTGCAAAGCAGGTTTTAATCAACGACGGCACAGGCACAGCGAAGCAAAACACGACAATTGCTCAGCATCAGCAAGCGGAAGATTGGTTAAAAGAGATTTTTAAATGTAAAAGTTCTGCATCCGGCAAATATTGTTACTATCTGGACAAAGAAGATGCCTTATGTACCAAACGCTTTCAGGCGTTCTTAAAAGATGCCAATGAAATTTACGGGCCATCTAACCTCACAGATGAAGAACTGCCCAAAGCTGAAGCAGCTTACAAAGCTAAATGGGAAAAAATCTATCCCTTATATACAGCGGAAACCTGGTTATTTGGAAGAGGTAATGACGACGCATTGGATATCAAGGATGTTAAAATCGACAAAATAACGGAGAGCAAGTTTATCGTATTTATTGATTACGGCGATAATATCCGAACCAAAAACGAGGTTCAATTGGTCCATGAGCAAGGTTCTTATAAAATAGACTACTGCAAGACGACTTTCCTACATTAACCGTAATCCCTCCTAAAAAATGAGCATGCCAATTCCCCAGACGATAAATTGGCATGTCAAATGTTCTTATTATGTGCTATTTTAATCAAGCTTGTGAACTATTGTTCCATTTGACGAGATTTCCCTGATGAATAAGCCCATGGACGGTCGAGATCCGAGAAACTGCTTCTGCTGAACAACTCGCGTCGACAAAAAGAAGGCTAGCATCATCTCCTACTTTCGGCCATACCGAATTCCCGTGGTCATCAAGCGGGATTTTGCCATTGGTCGCATAACAAAGGCAACGAGATAGCTCGAATTCAGTTTCATAACCATATAATTGCGCGGCTAGATTGGCTTTCTGAAGCATATTACCACTACCAAAAGTACCCCAATGATCCTGAACATTGTCGTTCCCCACAAAAACTTCCACTCCCGCCTTTTTCAGTTCCCGAAATGGCATCAACATATTGCGGAAAGGAACCGAACTGCATATACCGACTTTCGCTTCTGCCAGTCGTTCGGCTATGTGTTCTAAGTCTTTTTTCGGCAGGTAGCCTAAGGCGAAAGCATGACTGATAAATGTGCGTCCCTGTAATGCGGGGTTTTCCAATGCTTTATCAATCAAATATTCCATAGTTTTAACACCTGATTCTCCACCTTCATGCAAGTGGATATCGATTCCCTTGTTATTGTCCAATGCAAGTCGAACCGTCAAGTCCATCGGTTTCTCGATACTGCCGTCAATACTAAAGGGATCCAAACCACCGATAAAATCCACCTGTTCCCATTTTGCAACTTCCTCCATTAACTTCGCGGATTCTGTATAGAATAGACCATGTTGGGGGAATGCGACCAGTTCTGCAGCAAAGGAATACTTTAAATGTTCCAGTGCCTGTAACAGATGTTCCAATGACTTCGTCCCCGATGTTGGGTCTACATTAAAATGTGCGCGCGCAAAATTTGTTCCGTAGCCCTGCAATAGCGCAATCAATTTTTCGGCCCGTTCGACAGAGGTTTTCAACAATTCAGGGATGATGATCTGTTCCTTGGCAATCATATCTTTTACAGTCCTGTTTTTTGGAAATACCGCCTTCCAGGGCAGGCCGTATAAAGTTTTATCTAAATGAATGTGCATGTCACGGAATGGCGGTAAGGCCAATTTACCTTTCATGTCGAAGCCTTTTCCGTCAATCCCCGATTGCGCTGGCTCTATATTTTTTATTTTATTTGCCTCGATTTGAATATCAAATAATGCCGTTTTCGTAGCAACAATTTCTTCCTTCTCATAAAGAAAGCCTGTTTCTAGCAATACGTTCCTCAACAAATAAGTATCTTGATTTTGATTGATTTCATTCATGCTTAAATCATTTTCACCAAAGCTAAGTGATTTGGGACAATGATCCTTGTATGAATTATCACAGCTTGTGTAGAAATTATGGCTGCGCTTTAAACTGACTTGGTGTCATATTTGTATGGCATTTAAAAAACTTGCTGAAGCTTGCATTATCGTAAAATCCCAGATCAAAGACAATAGCTTTGATCGTTTTATCCGAAATTTTAAGCAAGCGCTTTGCTTCCAATAACACGCGTTCCTGAATCAAAAATGAAGCTGACTTGTGTAACACCCGATTACTTAACACATTCAGATAGTTTGCGGATATATTTAGCTTCTCGGCATAAAAAGCAACGGATTTTTCACTTTTATACCATTCATCGATAAGCTGAACAAATTTTGCCACAATCGGATTATCCTGATGTTGTTCATAATCATGATAATTATCCTGAACGATCTTGCTAATCAGAAGGGCAATTACTTTAACCCGCGCGTAAATCAATTCCCATAGGATATGATCGTCCGCTAGATCAGCTGCAATTGCTTTAAATTCTGCCGATAGCGACTGAAAGTGGATCGCTGAAAGATCAATGACCAAATGCTTTAGATAATAAGAAATAGGAAATCGCAATGCAGGTAATAAGCTTTCGAACCAACGTCTGCTGATCATGAGCTGCAATGCATGGGTCGAGTCGTCCATCTTCCACTGATGTACCTGACCTGGAAAAACGAGATGTAATTGATTACATCCAAGCGTAAAGTGATCGAAGTCTATGGTATGCGTACCTACAGACTCTTCAAATAATAAGAGAATAAAAAAATCATGTTTATGCGGCTCATTAATTTCCCGAGGACCAATAAGTTCGTGAAAAAGCAGGTCACAATCCGCAATAATCCCTTCCTGGAATTTTTGCAGATCTAGTATTGGAAAATGGTCGTTGGGTTGATACATAAACAGTATTCCAAAGATAGTATCTAAATATTAAAACAAAAAACAAAAGCTAGTGAGAGCTGGTAACAATACTAAAAATTACTTCCAACTTATGACCAGCTTAATACTGTAAACACAGTGAGTCCACAGTAAGTCCACGTTGAGTCCACCTTTTTTATGTGCAACTACCATGGCTTCATCGTACAGACATACTGCTTACAGTCCGAAGTTGATTACTAATAGGCTATAATTTTTTCTAACGAAGCCCTTAAGCTTGCCCGCAATTATTGACAGAAATTGTTACGATTATCATTATTGATTAATATCAAAAAAACGTTACTTTGAAATAGTTTATAGGGTCTGATTTAGGTCGAATGCCTATGCCTCATTTCCAACTTAAGATCGAAACATGCAAATTGAAATAGGGAGTATATTTTACGAAATAGTACTTTGGAATAAAGATTACATCCAGATTCTAGGTAGTTCATCACCCTATCGTGTATATGCTCCAGCGCATTGCGATGTTGCTTTCCTCAAAGAGTACATTAAGCTAAATCCTCCAGAAAATAAATCGGAAGATTCATCCTATTCCTATCTGGAAGATCCCTACTACCTATTTGGAAAACCTTATTTGGTCAAGATTTATCCGTCCGCAATGCTACCAACTGTTGAATTGACAGCAACGAGCATATGTGTATATCAAAAGAAGAACACAAATACCTTGAACTTACTGTACAAATGGTGCCAGGAATTACTCTACCATGAAGTCGTCAAGCAAATTGCTTACTGGGAGGAGCAATTGGATATATATGATGTGGCAACAGTAACCATCCGTAAACTACCCAAAAGTGATTTTAGAATCGTTGAAGGTGGATTTCAATTTTCAAATCGACTCATAGATTTTAAAAAAGAACACATCAATCTAATTATTCTAAAGGCTTTCTGTAAATTTGCGGATAAGACCCGAAAGGAAACAGAAGCAATTTTCAATCTATATATCCCAAACTGGAGAGATCTTTATTAGCACACTATAATAAAATGGCAGAAATTAGCATCAGAATAGCGATAGAAAAAGACAGTTTAATCATACCGTTCACCGATCAAGAGCTCCTACCATTCGTCGACAAACATCAGAAAGAAATCAATGATTACGTTATCGATCAATTGGAAGATAAAGATGGCGGCCCGCATTTAAGTGACTTTAGCGTCAACAGGCTGACTTTTTTTGCTGATCAGACAGGTGGCTCTTTTAGACTTCATTTTAAAATTGACCGTCAATTTTGCTGCAGTGATCTTTTATCTTGTCAAACGGATTATATAGACTTTAAATTCAATAAATCGAACAATACAATCACATTAACAGGAGGTTATATATCTTGGACAACTCAATAAAAGAGAGGCGAATACCCGAGCGTTATCAAGTTAATACAAGTTCATTTTCTTTCTATTGGTCGAGAGGTCTTGGCGTGGAATTGCTTCGCAAATTGCCGACTAAACCTTCGATCGCTGCTGCCGATCAATTTGTACCTTTACTCGATCAATTTGACAATAGCTGCGACCAGCTTGTCGAACAGCTCCACCTAAAAATTGGTTTCCCTCAAGGTCAACAACTGCTTAAAGATGCACTTGCAGGAAAGCCTATTGATGCCGCATACGAACCCATATTGCAGAATTTTCTACAGACATTGGATCTCAGTCCCTCTTGGTTAGATTGGGATAAAATAGAGCAAGGCATTGGCCTCAGCCAACGTTCGGGCTTATCAGGACTTGTCGTATTACGGGACTATGTCCTCATGGGGGGCTATGAATCCAGTGCCATCAATAAACCCCTAATTTTTACAGGTGCGTTAAAAAAAGGTGCTGTCAAAAGGCTCACCGAAACGGTCACCTTTTGGGTTGACGTCACAGGTAACAATGCACTGAAAAAGGGTAATATCGGCATTGAGGCCATCCTACTTACCCGATGTATCCATTCGTATGCTCGGTTAAATATTCTAAAGCACGGTCAGTGGCAAACAGAAAAATGGGGCATCCCTTTAAACACTTGGGATATGCTTGCGACCAACCTCGGATTCTCTCTTGTTTATCTAACAGGGCTAAAACGCATGAAATTCAATATATTGAAAAGCGAGGTTGATGGTTTATTCCATGTTTGGAAATTTATTGGGACATTGCTGGGCATTCCCACGCAATTGCTACCCGACACCGAGGAGCAAGCTATTGAAGCGTTATATTATTGGACGATGACCCAACAATCAGGAGATCAGGATAGTTTAGCCTTAGCAAAAGCGCTCATGGAAGAGCCCATTAAAGCAGCCTACCCCACAAACAAATGGGGACGAAAGCTTATGCGTGAAATTCATCTCTACTACAATCATTATCTATTGGGAGACTATTCGTGTTCATTACTTGGTTTAAGGAAAACGGTACTCGGTAAAATCGCTTATGTGAATATCTTAAAAAATAAAAAAGCAAATCATATGATCACCGACAGCCTATGGCGACAACAACAGATTGACAAAGGAAGAAAGATACACGAGGGTGTGAAACAAATCTATCTGAAATACAATTAACCAACATTGCGCTCGTAAGGCACCCGTGTCGCAATGGACCGTCCTAAGGTCAGTTCATCCACATATTCCAATTCACCACCAAAGGCTATACCGCGGGCAATGGTTGTAATTTTAACATCAAACTCACGCAATTTGCGATATAAATAAAAAATGGTGGTATCCCCTTCCATTGTTGCTGAAAGTGCCAGAATAACTTCTTCCACCTCACCTCTTTGAATTCGATTGAGTAATCCCTCAATTTTTAGATCCGCAGGACCAATACCGTCCATTGGCGAAATTAACCCACCCAATACATGATATACACCTTGATAGGAATTTGTATTTTCAATGGCCATCACATCACGTGTATCTTCCACAACACAAATCAAGCTTTTATCACGTTTAAAGGAGGCACATATCTCACATATACTGTGATCCGAAATATTGAAACATTCCTGGCAATACTGAATATCTTCTTTCAAGCGATCAATAGCGGCTGTAAAACGGGCTACATCCGCATCGGATTGCTTCAGCAGATGCAAAACCAGTCGTAATGCTGTCTTTTGCCCTACGCCTGGTAGTTTTCCAAATTCAGCGACGGCATTCTCAAGAAGTTTAGAAGAAAAATTCATAATGCAAATGTAAGAATAATCAGAAAAAGTAGCTACTATTAAAAAAATAGCTATATTGTATTCCTTTTTGAAAAATTGGAATTTAGAATTAAATGTATAACGTTATATATGGACATTACAAAAGAAGATAAAATTATCCGCGCATTTGAAAACAAAACATGGCAGGAAATTAAAGTTAAGGACTCATGGCAGATTTTTAAAGTGATGTCAGAGTTTGTGGACGGATTTGAGAAATTGGCAAAAATTGGTCCCTGTGTATCGATATTTGGATCAGCACGTACGCCACGTGAACACAAATATTATCAAATGGCGGTCGATATTGCCAGTTTATTGACAGAACGCGGTTATGGTATTATCTCGGGCGGTGGACCTGGAATTATGGAAGCAGCCAATAAAGGTGCTTATGAATCCGGAGGAAAGTCTGTTGGTCTAAATATTGAATTACCATTTGAGCAGTTTCACAACAAATATATTGATCGCGACAAACTACTTGAATTCAAGTACTTTTTCGTCAGAAAAGTGATGTTCATGAAGTATTCTCAGGGTTATATTGTTATGCCAGGAGGCTTTGGAACCATGGATGAGCTTTTTGAAGCAATCACATTGATTCAAACCGGCAAAATTGCACGTTTTCCGATCGTGTTGGTTGGCTCTGAATATTGGAAAGGGTTGATGGACTGGGTTCAGAATACAATGATTCCTAACAAATATATCAGCGAAGAAGATTTGAAACTATACCGTATTGTCGATACTGCCGAAGAGGCTGCGGATCATATTTTCCGATTCTACGACAAATACTTGTTGAAACCAAACTTCTAAGAAGTACCCGTAAAAAAAGAGTACCTGAATCAACAGATACTCTTTTTTTTTGCCTATTTGCCCTCCCCTTGGTCTTTGTAAAATAGGTATTTAGCTGTTCAAAACCAGCTTTTACAGATTAAAGTTGCATTATTGCCAATTTAGTCCCTACATTTATGGCGCGATTCGCATTACACGTCGTTAACCGTAGAAAAACAAATTATTGTCTTGCATGAAAGATTTTGGAGGCCATTCAGATGAAGAGTTGATTGTATTGGTTCAACAAGACGATAGCTTAGCTTTCGAAGCTTTTTATGATCGCTATTGGAAAAAGCTTTATTACCAGGCTGCGCGCAAAACAAATTCGCTGGAAGACGCGCAGGAAATCGTACAAAACATCTTTACTTCGCTTTGGCTGAGACGCCATCAACTCCAAATTGAAAGCAATCTCGCCTCCTACCTCGCTGTGGCCGTTAAATACAAAGTCTTTAAATATCTGGCGCAACAATACAAGCAGGAAGCTTTTAAACACGATACGGAATGGGCCGATTTCGATAACTCGACGGAAGATTGGCTTCAGTTTGAAGAACTTCGAGTTCGGCTGGATCAGCTTGTTTCGGAACTGCCCGAAAAATGCCAGCTTGTTTTCAAATTATCCCGCGAAGAAGGACTCACTTATAAACAGATCGCTGAGCACATGAACATCTCTGTGAAAACGGTCGAAACCCAATTAAGCCGTGCCTTAAAAAAAATACGCGCTGGTATTCAGCGCTTTCTGATTACTTTGTGATTTTTTTTCTCTTCTTGTCAGGGTATCAACCCAATCTAGGGACTCTATATATAAATAACCCCTAAATATGGTTGATCATAATCAATTCCGGATAAAGCAATTGGCTTACAAATGGCTTCAAGGCACATGTACCCCTGAAGAGGAAGCCGAATTGCAAGAGTGGTATGAAACAAGTAATGGCGAACCTCTCCCTATTCCTGAGAGGCTGGCAACCGATGAACAACAACTCAAAGAGCTGTTATTTTCCAATATAAAGCAGGAAATCCAAGCGTCAAAAATCAGGCGAATTCCGCAACGGGTGAAGTTGGGTGGAATAGCTGCTGCTTTGGCACTGTTGTTTATATTACCCCTTTACCTTGTTAAAAGAACATCTGGAGATAGCCAGCGGGTAGCCGTGAAGATGCAACAACAGGTTCACCCGGGCATTAAGGCGGCCGTATTAACTTTAGCCGATGGAACTAAAATTGATCTTTCTGCCCAGCAACAGAGCGTTCTCCATCAGGATGAACAGGTGAAAGTAATTACGACTGCTTCCGGAACCGTGCAATATCAATTTACAGCCAGTAGGAAAACTGCTACAAGCCGTACCAATACCATTGAAACCCCGATTGGAACAGAGTATACGATCATTTTGGCCGATGGCAGTAAGGTGTGGCTAAATGCTGGATCCGTGCTGACGTTTCCTGAATCTTTTGCGTCGAATAGCCGGGAAGTAAAATTATCTGGGGAGGGCTATTTTGAGGTCAGCCACGATAGCAAGCGCCCCTTCTATGTGCGATCCAATGAACAGACCATTCGTGTATTCGGAACCCATTTTAATGTACGCTCTTATCCAAATGAAAACAATAAAACCACACTTATAGCCGGTTCTGTACAAGTCTCGCAATTCGGTAAGTCAAAAATGCTGAAACCTGGTCAAGCAGCATTTACCACTGGCGGGAATCTTATCGTAGCAGAAGCCAATATCGAAGAAGCAATGGCCTGGAAAAATGGTTTTTTCTATTTCGAATCGACACCCATTAAAGATGCGCTTGCCGCCATAAAACGCTGGTATAATGTGGATATCGTGTATAAAGGAACAAATGAAAAGCGTGAACTGACAGGTAAGATAAAACGCAATTCAACTGCCCAGCAACTGGTTGAGACCCTCAACTTTCTGGATATAAAATGCCGATTGGAAAACAATAAAATTGAAGTTGAACTCTAAATTATCTAATATAAAACAAACTTACCCAACTAATTATGCACAAACTTAAAACCATCCAAGGGGCTGGTAAAAAGGCAAAACTATTTGCTGCTTTACTTGCTATCCAATGCGTTTCCCATGCAAATAATTTGGCGATGGCGAATGTAAACCAATCTAAAATCAAGTTACAAGACAAGGAATACACTTTGGCAAAGTTTGCTAAAGAAATCGAGCGTCAGAGTTCTTATGTGTTTCTGTACGATAACTCACAGATTAATGATAACCAAAAAATCCGCATAAACCATAAAGATGGTTCTATTGTTGAAATTCTGGATGACAACCTGAAAGAGCTGTCGTATTCATACAAAATTGTCAACAACACCATTGTCCTAAAAAAGAAAATAAATGACATACCTTTAAGAAACACGATCAATATACAACAGCTTGTCAAAGGGCGCGTTACCGATGGCGACGGTAAAGCATTAACAGGGGTCACCATCCGCAATACAACAACAGGTAAACAAACGGAAACAGACAGTAAAGGTGAGTTTTCTATTGAAGCGACTACTACCCATCAACTCAGCTTTAGTTCAATAGGTTATGAGACTATCAGTAGTACGGTAGGTTCCAATAGTTACCTCAATATACAGCTAAAAACTGCCAACAACCAACTGGAACAGATCGTTGTGGTCGGTTTTGGAACACAGAAGAAAAAAGACATCACGGGAGCCATTGCAACCATGAGTACAAAAGATATTGAAGATCGCCCTGTGACCCAATTAGCTAGTGCTATGGAGGGCAAAATGGCGGGGGTGGAAATTGTAAAATCTTCCGGACAACCTCAAGCTGGCTTCTCTATTCGCGTTCGCGGAACTTCAACAATTACTGCAGGTAGCAATCCATTATACATTGTAGATGGTGTTCCTACTGAAAACATATCGGAGCTCAATCCATCCGATATTCAAAGCATTTCTGTATTAAAGGATGCTGCTTCAGCCGCTGTCTATGGATCTTCTGGCGCAAATGGCGTTGTATTGATTACAACCAAAAGAGGAACAAACGGTAAGACACAGGTAAATTTCGAAACCTATCAAGGATTTTCAGGCATCAGAAAAAAGCCTAGTGTTCTAAATGCGGCACAATATAGAGAATTAATGACTGAGATGGGAGAAGCCTTGGATTGGTCGAAATATACCGCTGATACAAACTGGCCAGATCAGCTATTCCGCACCGGTCACAGCCAAAAATACCAGGCTTCAGTACGCGGTGGAGATGAAAAGACAGGGTTTTACATCTCGGGATCTTATCAAAAAGATAATGGTACGGTCATCACAAATACAGTAAACAAGGTCAATTTCAAGGTTAATTTGGATCATCAGATCAATAAAATCTTTAAGGTGGGGACCAGCTTATCGTACAACCGTTGGTACGACGTGGATATTACCGAGAACTCCCGAAATGGAGTCATCATGAATGCTTATCTGGGCTCTCCAGTAATCGGAATATATGGCGACAAAGGTGCTTTCACAGTAGATCCATTCTATACAGATCTTGACAACCCCGTTGCATTGGCAACAGGCAACGAGCACAGCTATATCAACAACAGATTTACAGGAAATGCCTTTGTGGAAGCCAATATCCTACCTGGATTAAAATTCAAATCGCTGTTTGGGTATGAGAAATTTAACAACCAGTACCGCAGTTTCGTAGATCCTTTTCGTACAACGGAAGGTCGAAAATATAAGGGTATGGCAACGCTCCAGCAGCAGGACAATCAGTATTGGATGTCCGAAAATACATTAAACTATAATAGAACCTTTAGTGACAAGCACCACTTTACAGGCTTATTAGGCTATATTACAACGAAAACACAAACAACAACCTCAAATATTGCTACGCAAAATTTTGCTAATCCAGCAATCCACACGGTCAATGGTGGTTCGATGATCACAGCGATGCCTACGGCAGTAGACGCCGCTGTATCCACTGTATCTGGCATCGCAAAAATTGGTTATGATTATAACGACAAGTACCTATTTACAGCAAATCTGCGGGCTGACGCATCATCTGTATTTGGCCCAAATAACCGCTGGGGCTACTTCCCTTCTTTCTCTGCCGGTTGGCGTTTATCCAATGAAGATTTCTTCAGTTCGCTGAAAAACACCGTAAACGATTTGAAAATCCGTGCGAGTTGGGGTAAAGTTGGAAATAGCCAAATTCCGGCCTTTTCCTATCTCGGTTTAGTCGACGTGACAGGATCATATAACATCGGCGACCAAGTTGTACCCGGTTATACGCCTGCTACCCTGGACAATCCCAATTTAAAATGGGAAACAACAAATCAGACCGACATTGGTGTGGATGCCAGTTTCTTTAATTCGAGATTGATATTTGGTGCAGATTATTATGCAAAAAGGACTGTAGGCCTACTTCTCAGCTCAAGGGTTCCGTACAGTTCGGGCTATAGAACTGCGCTGAAAAACTTAGGCGACCTACAAAATAGAGGTTTTGAATTCGAATTGAGTAGCCGAAATTTCGTTCACGATTTCAAATGGAATACAACTGTGACCTTTGGGCTCAATCGCAATAAAGTCCTGAATATTGATGGCGGAACCTATTATGACGGAAATATCGATGGTCGGGGTAATAGTACGATTGCAAAAGAAGGCGTTGCATTGGGGTCCTTCTGGGGCTATATCGCAAAAGGCGTCAATCCAGAGACCGGAGATATGATCTATCAGATGGCTGATCCGGAAGCAGGTCTTCAAACGAGTGATATGGCTATCATCGGGAATGCTACACCAAAATTCTCTTATGGCATGACCAGTGATTTCAGCTATAAGAACTTCAACTTTTCCTTTTTCTTACAGGGGGTACAGGGAAATGATATCCTTAATGCGACGCGTATTTATACAGAAGGTATGTGGGAACCGAGAAACCAAAGTGTTGCCGTGTTAAACAGATGGACTGTTGATAACAACAACAGTACTATGCCACGTCCGGATCTAAACAATACAGATGACAACTACAATTCACAAATTTCCTCCCGTTTTGTAGAGAAAGGTTCTTACCTCAGGGTAAAATCGATGACCCTGGCCTACACGCTACCTAAACAAGTGCTTGAAAAATGGAAGCTCAATAAGGTCCGTTTTTATGTGACGGGCGAGAATCTGTTAACATTCACCAAATACTCAGGTTTGGATCCTGAGGTAAGCATGTATGGGGGAACTAATCAGCAAACCGTGAGCTCCAATATGGCGCCCGGTATCGATTTTGGTACTTCGCCGCAGGCACGCACCTTTATTGTTGGTTTAAACCTAACTTTTTAACCTTTTAGCTTACAAAAAATGAAATCAACTAGATATACTTCATTGGCCATAGCCTTATTGACATCGCTTACTCTAAATTCCTGCAAAAAGTTTTTAGATCTTCAGCCTACCTCCACGGTAACGAGCGAAAATGCCTATCTCACAGGAGACAATATTGAGAAAGCATTAAACGGAGCCTATAATTCTTTTATAGGCAATGGCACTCGTCCAGGGAGCAATGCCAATTATTATCAATGGGAAATGATTCTGCAAACAGATATTCGCTCTGATAATGCCCATGCTGCCGGTGGTGGCGAAATAGATTTTGCACAAATTGACTATAATAACATCACCAATACCAATGAAATGGTACGCAGGGACTGGGAAGAACTGTATGGAGCAATCTCAAAATGCAATATCGTTATTGACAACGTTGATAAGGTCACAGATCCTACTTTTTCGGATGAAAGACGCAAACAAATTCTTGGAGAAGCTTCATTTTTAAGGGCCTTCCATTATTATCAATTGGTCAAGCTTTATGGTGGTGTGCCCTTGGAAAAACACTCCAACAGTACAGATGCAGAAGTATTACGCATCAAGCGATCAACTGTAGCCGAGGTTTATGATTTTATCGATTCGGATCTGCAAGTTGCTGCAAACAACCTACCCGATGGATTTGGGCAACCTTCCATTGACAAGGTCAGAGCAACAAAAGGGGCTGCAAATGCCTTACTGACCAAGATATGGGCACAACGCCCTGATCGAGATTACAATAAGGTATTGCAATACGCCGATGCAGTGATCGCTGGAAAAGGTGGTTACCAGCTCCTTCAAAACTATGCGGATCTTTTTGACGGCAAACACAACTATAATAGTGAATCTATCATTGAGATTCCCTATATCGCCGGCAGTCCCAATCTAAGCTGCTGGGGTGGCGCATTCTTTTTCCCGGATCTTGATGAAAATGGCAAAATCAACGAAAACGAATGGCGCCGATATGGAACACCATCGAAAGATCTTGTCGAAGCTTATGACAATGCTGGCGACACCGAACGAAAGAACGCCAACATTTGGTTCTATTCAGTTCCTTGGGCGGATGAATTTTGGAATCCCTGCGGAGATGCTGCGACAGAAATCCCATTTAACGTAAAGCAAAAACATGCCAACAGCTTCCAAAGTGGCGATCATTTTTACCTTTTACGACTTGCGGACATCATTCTGCTCAAAGCAGAAGCTCAAAACGCACTGGGAAATACTTCAGGGGCAATAAATACCCTTAATGTCATCCGTCATCGCGCAGGGCTCGCCGATTTATCCGGTATCAGCTCCAGTGCCCTAAAGGCCATCATTCTCAACGAGCGCCGATTAGAACTAGCTTTTGAAGGGCAACGGTGGGATGATTTAAACCGTTATGGTGTCACAGTAGATGTGATGAATAAATTAAATGAAATCAAATTTACATGCGATAACGGCAAGCAGAGTAGCCCTACGTTGATTAAGTATAATTTTAACCAAAATAGCCTGCTCCTTCCAATACCATTATTGGAACTGCAGGCAAACCCGAGCCTGACTCAAAATCCAGGCTATTAATTAGACCAAGCATAGGCTGTTCAATGGAGTATCCTTGAACAGCCTTTTTTACCAATACACTTTATTATGACTCGTTTTAAATCACTGGATATTTTCCGTGGGTTTACACTCGCGGCTATGATTCTCGTCAATAATCCTGGCAACTATCATCATGTGTTTCCTCCACTTGAACATTCCATCTGGCATGGATGCACGTTTACAGATCTTATATTTCCATTTTTTTTATTTGCTGTCGGAAACTCCATGGCATTTTCTTTAAAAAACAGCGACCAGCTAGCACCCGTACCTTACTGGAATAAAATTCTCAAGAGAACAATCATCCTTTTTCTACTTGGTCTGTTTTTAAATATTTTCCCCTTTGTGGAATGGAATAGTCTTCACCAGCTCGAGTGGATTCCCTTTGCCAAGTACAGGTATTTTGGGGTGCTGCAACGTATTGCAATCTGCTATTTCAGCACGGCAATGATACTATACTATTTTAGGGCTAAAGGTGCTGCAGTTATTAGTATCTTCCTTCTACTCCTCTATTGGCTAATTTGCTATTACGGTAATCCAGCAGATGCCTATAGTCTGGATGGTTGGTTTGGAACGGCACTGGATATCCGCATCTTTGGTGCATCCCACCTCTATCACGGCGAAGGAACAGCATTTGATCCAGAGGATATCTGGAGCGTATTTCCGGCCATCAGTCAAACGATATTCGGGTATATCACAGGAAAATACATTATTCAAAAACTGACCGGCAAAAGTGAACTGATGAACCTATTTGTCGTAGGCCTGGTCTTTATTTTAGTAGGCTATCTATGGTCATTTGCTTTTCCTATTAATAAGAAAATCTGGACCAGCAGTTACTGCGTATTCACAACGGGTATTGCCATCTCTTTTCTTGGTATATTAATCTATCTCATCGAATTTCAAAACATCAGAGGGATATTTTATACTGTCTTTGACGACTTCGGCAGGAATACACTATTTATCTATTGTCTTAGCGGACTAATCCCTACGATTTGTTCATTTATTCTCATTGGGGATAAACATCAAAACCTTTGGAACTTTAGCTATCATTTCCTGTTTGATGGTTGGCATAATCAACAATTATCCTCCGCCCTATTTGCATTGCTATTTGTCGCTTTGAATTGGTTGATCGCCTATTATTTACGAAAGAAAAAGATCTATATCAAAATCTAGGTCAAGGTATCTTTGGGTTAAAATAAGGGAATCTGAATTAGGAATAAAAAAAAGGGCCAAAGGCCCTTTTTATATATAAAGATATGGATAAGATATACCGCAGCTACTTTTAGAAAACGCCCCATCTTTGTTTTACTAATTCCGCTATTACAGTACGCTGACACTAAAGTAACTTAAACTAACTATAGAGAGAAAAAACTTAGGGGGACAAAAGGGGGACAAATATTAATCAATTGAAAACCAATAAATTGAAACATACACTTCAAATAAAAAAAACACTGATTTATTTTGAATAATCAAAATAAAAGGTATACTTCACCTAAAATTCTTGTTCGGAAATATAAAAAAAAGAAAACCTGAGGTTGGGAGCCCCAGGTTTTTAACTAACCAATTATTAACCTAAATTATGAAAAGTCTTTTTTTAATATTCTACACAAAGAATATTTCAACTATTGGACCAAAATCGCGCGCGATTTGCGATTTCACATTTCTTTAACAGATTACTGAGATTGAAATGACTAAACGGAAAAAATTCCCAAAATATGACTTGAAAATATGCTGTTAATAGAAATTAAATAGACTATTCGGAGTCAATTTCTCGTAAGAGAAAGTGGGCTCTGCCGCAACGTCAGGTAAAATCTTTGATTTTGTTAAGAAATGTACTTTAGCGGGATGTCTTTCTGCTGCCATTTTGACCAATTCCATCATGTAGTGATTGCTCTGATATCTTTTAACTTGTCCTTTTATATCTTCAAACCCGCTGTACTGGCCGTATTGATCCATATATCCCATTCCATAAAAAATACCATTTTCAATGACAATGCAACTTTTTTCATCAGAATTACGTCCTTTATCGATCAATACATACGATGGCTGCTGTTTGAGCCAATCCTCAATACAACGTTCCACCCGGGTATTGTGTAGGTCTCGATCGGGCAATTCGGTCTTCTTGATGGATTTCGTAGACCAACTGGCGTGCCCAAACTGACAAAATTGCGGATTAATAGCGTCATGCTGAATAAAGCTTTGCAGCAACTGAATAGCGTCATATTCACGCTGAAACAGCTGAATACATGCTTGTCCCCTTGTCGTCTTCCCTATAGCCAGATGGAGATAGCCATTTTGGTCCTCATAAGAAAATAAACCGAATTTAGGCTCATACCGTTTAAGTGCCCTATTATATTTTGGCCAGAACTTTTTAATTTCCGCACATTCCAATAACAATGACATCAGCTCAGTTCCGCAGCACTTATAACTTATATGATGAATTTCTTTTAAGAAATGTTGCCTTTGCGCTTGAATATTATTCCCTGTAAAATGGGACAATACTCTTTTTTTTATATTTACAGCCTTGCCAACATAAATTACTTTTCCAGCTTTGTCATGAAAATAATAGACCCCGGGATCATTGGGCAATTGTTCATATTCCAAGGGATTTAAATGCGGTGGAAAACGTTGGTCTAGCGCTTTATGTTTAATCATATCCTGAAATACCTGTTCGGTATCTAGCACTTTCAAATAAGCAAAGAGAATGGCTGTTGCATCGGCGTCGCCACCCGCACGGTGTCTATTTTCAATTGGGATATCTAAATAATCACATAGACGTCCCAAACTATAGGACAATAATCCGGGCTTGATTTTTCGGGCATAGCGTACTGTACATAATTTTATTGCTGACCACTCGAAGCCCGATTCCTGAAGCTGAAACCGAATGAATGAATAATCAAAGTTTACATTATGCGCAACAAAAATACGGTCTTTGAGCATTCCATAAATGTGTTCGGCAACTTGATCAAATAATGGAGCATCTTTCACCATATCATTGTCTATTCCCGTAAGGGCAAAAATTGAATTTGGAATTTCTTTCCCTGGATTAACCAAGGTCTCCCAACGTTCCAAAACCTGGTTACCATCATGAATAATAATGGCAACTTCGGTGATCCGGCTCGATTTTGCATGGCCACCTGTAGTCTCTATGTCCACAATGGCAAATTCTTGTCTTTTGCTTTGATTTACACTCATAACGCAAAGCAAACATACTAAAAATATTAGCTATTTAAAAGAATCGCTGCAATTTTACAAAACACAAAAGCGAATTATGCCATCTAACTGGTAAAACAGCTGTTTTTCTCAACTAATGCCATGTTATATATTGCTGGATTTTGTTTAATTTGTACTTTTCATTCATTAAATCATGCTCATGCAAGTAATACAAAAAAATGACGATAAACATGGTAGCTTTGAGGTTATCGATCAAGGAAAATCAGTTGCGCAAATGACTTATACCTGGGCTGGCCCCACAAAATTCATTATAGACCATACGGAAGTAAGTTCTGAATATGCAGGAAAAGGGCTAGGTAAACAGCTATTGATGGCGGCAGTGACTTATGCACGTCAAGAAAATTTAAAAATTATGCCTTTATGTCCTTTTGCAAAATCAGTTTTTGATAAGGATCCGACATTGGCCGATGTGCTTTTTTAAGACCTCGACCAATATGCAGAAAGATGGTTAGATTGCTGTCGCAATTTACCCATCTTTTTTTCTGTTTATCTACTGGCTAGTTGCTGATCAAATTTAATGGCAAGTTTGTTTATCAACTTGAAGATCAGATCAGCTGTTAATTTCGCCGTTCTAGAATCGATATCAAAATGGGGATTAAATTCAGCAAAATCGACAGATTTTAAGTTGGGCAGATCCAGTAGAATATCGTAGATCGTAAAGAACAAATGATCGGGCACTATACCGTTAAATGCCAATGCACTTACTCCCGGCGCATAAGCTGCAGCGAAAGCATCAAGATCAACCGTCAAATATACATAATCTACTGATTTGGCAAAACGTACAATTTTGTCGCGAATGAAATCAAGTTTCTCAACGACCAGACCCTCTCGCCCTATAATCTGTACTTTCTTCGCTTTGGCATAGTCGAGCAATCCTTTGGTATTACTAATTTCTTGAATACCAATTGCCAGGTAATGAAATGGCAAACCTGCATTAGACTGGTCCTGCTCGATTTGATAGAAGCCCGTTCCAGAATTCCCTTTGCCATCCTGCAATGCACGGATGTCTAAATGGGCATCCAAATTAATAATGCCAAGACTTTGATTACTGCTCTTAAGAAATTCTTTAACACCCAAATAATGGCCATAGGTTATTTCATGGCCGCCACCCAAGATGACTGGAAATCCTTCTTGTTCAAGAATACAATTTAAGGCAGTACCCAAACCCTGCTGAGACAACTCTAAATCACTATCTTTTAAAAGTATATCACCACAATCTTTAAGTTTTAGTTTATCTGAGAAATGTACAGGCAGGTTTGTTAATACATTCCGAAGTGCTGTCGGTCCATCTTTGGCCCCTACACGACCTTGATTGCGTCCAACACCTTCATCACTACAGCATCCAAGAAAGGCAACAGACTGCCTAAGATCGGGCTGCTCGAGAAGATCAACACAGTCCATTAATTGATGCCAACGCATCCATTCACGATCCTGGCCATCGATACGCCCTTTCCATACCGCTTGGTCACCTTTGCTGTATATTTCTGGATTATTCAACAAAAAGTTCATTCGTTCAGATCAAATAATTGTTCAATAATATCGTCATCTACAAGTTGCGCGCGCGTAACTTGCAATGCCGTATTTCCCTCCATTGCACGATCTAGCGCCTGATTAGCTTCCTTATTTCTAGCCCAAGCACGCCTAGCGATCCCATTATTGACATCAAAATACAGCATCTTTTCCAATTTAACAGCTGCTTCCCCTGAGCCATCTAGCAGTAAACCAAAGCCACCGTTGATGACCTCTCCCCAACCAACTCCGCCGCCATTGTGAATAGAGACCCAAGTGGCCCCGCGGAAACTGTCTCCGATGACGTTATGAATAGCCATATCTGCTGTATATTGACTTCCATCGTAAATATTACTGGTCTCCCGATAAGGTGAATCGGTACCGCTCACATCATGATGGTCTCTTCCCAAAACAATAGGTGCCTCAAATAAGCCACTTTTTACAGCGTCATTAAAAGCCTTTGCTATTGCAATTCGTCCATTGGAATCTGCATACAGGATACGAGCCTGAGAGCCTACCACAAGTCTATTTTTTCCAGCTTCTTTAATCCACTGTATATTATCTTGCATCTGCTGTTGAATTTCCACTGGGGCCTCTTTTCGGAGATTTTCCAAAACTGTCATGGCTATTTCGTCTGATTTTTGAAGATCCGAAGCCTTTCCTGAGGTACAAACCCACCGAAAAGGTCCAAAACCATAGTCGAAACACATTGGACCAAGAATATCCTGCACATAAGATGGGTAGCGGAATTGATCCTTATCATTATTCCATACGGCTGCACCAGCGCGACTGCTTTCCAAGAGAAACGCATTACCGTAATCAAAAAAATAAGTTCCTTTGGATACATGCTTATTGATGGCATCAACATGTCGTACAAGGCTTTCTTGTACACATTGCTTAAATCTGTCAGGATCACTCGCCAACAAAGCATTGGATTCTGCAAAGGTCAGCCCCATTGGATAATAGCCTCCAGACCAAGGATTATGTAATGATGTCTGATCAGATCCGACAGTGATGTGAATATTTTCGTTATCAAAGGCTTCCCACACTTCGACAATATTACCGATATAGGCAAAGGATACGGTCTCCTTTTGATCCATCACCAACCGTACCTGTTCAACAAGTTCATCGATGTTTTCGATCAATCGGTCTACCCAACCTTGTTCATGCCGTTTCTTTGCCGCAGCGGGATTTATTTCAGCGCATACGGTGATACAGCCGGCAATATTACCTGCTTTAGGTTGTGCGCCACTCATTCCCCCCAAGCCAGAAGTCAAAAATACCTTGCCCTGAATTGTATCATCTGCTGCTAAGTGTTTTCGGAAAGCGTTCATGACAGTAATTGTGGTGCCATGTACTATACCCTGGGGACCAATATACATATAGGAACCTGCTGTCATCTGTCCATATTGCGTAACGCCTAAGGCGTTAAAACGCTCCCAGTCATCCGGTGTCGAATAGTTTGGAATCATCATGCCATTCGTTACAACAACGCGTGGTGCATGTTGTGACGACGGGAAAAGACCCATGGGATGACCACTGTAGAGATGTAAAGTTTGCTCATCTGTCATCTGTGCAAGATACTGCATGGTGAGGCGATATTGAGCCCAATTTTGGAAAACAGCTCCATTCCCACCATACGTAATCAGTTCATGAGGATGTTGCGCTACAGCTGGATCAAGGTTGTTCTGAATCATCAACATAATCGCTGCCGCTTGCTTGCTCTCTGCTGGATAATCAGCGATCGGTCGCGCGTGCATTGCATATTGGGGCCTAAAGCGGTACATGTATATTCGGCCGTAACTACGGAGCTCCTCTAAAAATTCAGGTGCTAAAACGGTATGCCATTGTTTGGGGAAATAGCGTAATGCGTTCCGTAAAGCCAGCTTCTCTTCCGACCGGGTGAGAATATCCTTTCGTCGGGGGGCATGACTTATGGTATGATCTCGCTCTACTTTTGGGGGCAATACGGTCGGAATACCTTCCGCCACCTCGTTCTTAAATGTATCTTCCATGTTGTTATAATGAGAATACTTCCCGACCATTTTTCCATACTGCTGTAGGTTGCAAACTTCCTTGGCAGTAAGTAATATCCTGATAATTAGCTGTTTTAAATATACTGAAATCTGCTTTCATGCCTTTGGCTAACAAGCCGCGATCCGACAGGTTTAAAGCTTTGGCGGCACGATAGGTTAATGCAGCAAGCAACTCAGCGTTCGTCAACTTCTCTGCTGTTGCCAAAATACTCGCACTCGTCAATAATTGTCCCATGGGTGCAGAACCCGGATTCCAATCACTTCCTATGGCCAAACATGCACCTGCATCCAACAGCTTTCTAGCTGGCGTAAAACCACATCCAAGTCCGATGGAAGCCGCAGGTAGCGCCACCGCAACTGTATCTGAATGGGCAATAAGGTCAATTTCAATTGCTGTTGATGCCTCAAGATGATCCGCAGATTGGGCACCGAGTTCAACTGCAATCTGACTTCCCGAAGTTGTGAACTGATCGGCATGAATAGTCAGGTCAAAACCCATCGCTTTTGCTTTTTGTAAATATGCCACAATGTCTTCCCCTTGAAACGCTGTTTTTTCTATAAATGCGTCAATCCGGTTTGACAGCCCTTCTGATTTTAATAGCGGAAAAAGATCTGTTGTAATTCGATGAAGATAATCCTTTGCCGATCCGCTGAAGTCTCGCGGGAGCATATGTGCCGCCAAACAAGTTGGAACAAGGTCTGATGCCGTACGACGATCCGACTCCTGAATGACACGTATTATCTTCAGCTCTTCTTCAACATTAAGACCGTAACCGCTTTTAACTTCAATTGTTGTGATTCCTTGCCTTAACAGAAAATTTGCACGCTGGATCGTGAGATCAATCAATTCTGCTGCATCACAATCCCTTGTGTGTGATACCGTGCTCCAAATCCCTCCCCCAGCTGCCGCAATCTCCAGGTAGCTTGAGCCTGCATTTCGGAGGGCGAAATCATTTGCTCGATTACCGGCAAAAGCAATATGCGTATGGCAATCAATAAAGCCTGGCAAGGCGACTTGATCTTCCTCTACATGTACAAGTGCCACTTGCTTTCCCCATTGCAGTTGTAATCCCTCAAAGTCCGCCACTTCCATGATATCGTTACCTGCTATTAAAATACCTCCATCTTTAATAATAACTATTTGTTTATCATGGAGCGCCCCATTAACGGGCATATTTGACATGGTTAATATCTGCCTAAAAGGTCCAACTAATTTTAGCTCTTTTTCCATCCTTCTTCGTCTAAAACTCTTCAAATCTTTGTTTCAAATCCGCAGCAATTTCGCCCGTCGCATATTGACGATGCAATGTGATCAGTTCGCCCGATTTTACGAGCCTTAATGCTTCAGTCAACAGCTCTTCCATCGGTTGATCGGATTCGATATGCGGAATGGACTGACGAATTCTCGCATGAATAGCTTCCAATGCTGCAGTCGATTTTAATGGCTGATGATAATCCTTTGCCTGTGCCGCACATAACAGTTCAATGCTTAATATTTTATCAACATTGTCAATGACCTGTAGTAATTTTCGGCCGGAAATAGATCCCATACTGACATGGTCCTCTTGGCCTAAAGAGGTAGGAATACTATCTGCACTTGCAGGAAAACAAAGCCCTTTATTCTCACTTGCAATCGCGGCTGTGCTATATTGTAAGATCATAAATCCTGAATTGAGACCGGTTGATTTCATTAACAATTTTGGGACACCGTTGGTTTGACCTTCTAAAGACAAGTAAACCCTTCGATCCGAAATATTGCCGATTTCCGATGCAGCAAGTGTGGCATAATCCAAAGGCAAAGCGATTGACTGTCCGTGAAAGCTACCGCCACTAATGGTTAGTTCATCATTAATGATCACAGGATTATCGGTCACTGCATTTATTTCGATTTCTATGGTCTCCTTCAAATGAAGCCAAGCATTGCGTGATGCTCCGTGGACTTGAGGGATACAGCGCAAAGAATAGGGATCTTGTACGCGGGAACAGTCTTTGTGGCTTTCTAAAATGGCGGAGCCATGAAGCATGTTAAAAATGCTTGCAGCGACATAACGGTTTCCGGCATGCGGGCGTAATTGATGTAATTCAGTAAAAAATGGTTTTATTGAGCCGTTTAAACCTTCAATCATTAAGGTCGCAATAATATCAGCATTCTGAAGTACACGATTTAACTCAGCAACAGCCATCACAGCATGGGCTGCCATAAATTGAGTTCCATTGATCAAAGCCAGACCTTCTTTTGCGCCCAAGTGCACCGGAGCCATACCATATTTTTCCAAAACGGTAGCTGTTTCCATAATTTCCCCTTCTACGTTGACTTTTCCTAAGCCAATCAAGGGTAAAAATAAATGTGACAATGGCGCCAAATCACCCGATGCGCCGACAGAGCCTTGCTTAGGTACCACAGGAATGATATGGTTTTCGATATGCCAAATAATCCGTTCAATTGTCGCATACTGAACACCCGAAAATCCTTGAGAAAGCGCGTGAACTTTAAGAATAAGCATCAATTTGGCCAAATCATTGGCGATAGGTTCGCCCATACCGACAGCATGGCTTTTTAGAATGTTTTCTTGTAGCAACTGCGTTTGACTTGCGTCAATAAGTGTGGTACACAAGGGACCAAAACCGGTATTAATCCCATAGACAACCTCACCACGCTCGACTATTTTACGGACATAACTGGCGCTCTGCTCGATCTTATTCTTGACTCCGGGTGATATTTCCCCCGTAACCGTTCCTTTTACTATGGCTAAGGCTACGGAGCATGTTAGCTGCCCACTGCCGTATAAAAATTTTTCCATCTTCCTATCTGCTTTACTCAAATGTACTTGCTATATTTGATAATTAGAAATACCATTTTTATCATCAATTGATAACCATGAATTATCAAATAGAACTAAGACACTTACTGTATTTTAAAGTATTGGCAGAAGAGCTGCATTTTAGAAGGGCTGCCGAAAAATTGTTTATTGCGCAGCCGGGCTTGAGCAGACAAATTAAGCAGCTGGAGGAATCCTATGGCGTAGCACTTTTTGAGCGTAATAAACGAAATGTTCAAATGACGGAAGCTGGGATCTATCTCTTTGCGGAGGTGAAAGAACTCTTTAGGCACTTGGATCAGATTGAAACTCAACTTCAAAGCTTTGCCAATGGTAAAATAAGTACCTTAAAGCTGGGGTTTATTGGGTCGGCTGTTCAGACCATCCTGCCGGAACTACTACTCAATTTAAAACAGCAGCAACCTGATATCGAGTTATCACTTCACGAACTAGCGAATGAAACCCAGCTGGATCTGCTGGAGAAAAAAGAATTGGACTTAGGCTTTGTTCGTCTTTCGGAAACGCCACCTGGCCTATGTAGCCTGCCTATACATACCGAGCATTTTAGTCTCGTTTTACCCAACGATCATCCCCTATTGAATTCGCCGAAAGCAAGTCTTGACGCCTTAAAAGATGAATCATTTATCTTATTTTCCAAAAACTATAGCCACTCTTATTATGATCTCGTCATGAGTATCTTTAGTGATCATAAGTTTATCCCCAAAGTTACTTTGCGCACTGTGAATGCTTTGACCATTTTCAATATGGTTGCTCAGGGATTGGGTGTTGCCATTGTTCCTTCGTCTTTAAAGAACGGATACCATGTTGATGTCACCTTCCTTGAATTGAACGGTTTACCACAACGAACAACGCTCTCTCTAGTTTGGAATGCACAAAATCGCAACCCGGGTATTCCATTGGTCACCCAGATCATTACTTCACAACTAAAATACGGATATAATACGTCAAAGCGGGATAATTAAGGTCTAAGTCCATATTAAAACAATAAAGAATAAATTGTTCGGTAAGCTTGTTCGTGTATTGCATATCAGAAACAAATTTTCTAAGTTTGAGTTATTTACTAAACTTGATAAAAAAACAAATTATGATTTTAGAAGTAGCTGTATTGCAAATTATTGAAGGACAACAATCCAATTTTGAAAGAGACTATAAAACAGCTTGCCAGTATATTAGTGCGAGTAAAGGCTATATAACGCATTCACTACGTAAATGTATTGAGAAAGACAACCAGTACATTCTATTGGTCGAATGGGAAACGTTGGAAGATCATACCATCGGTTTCAGAGAATCTGCATTATTTAAGGAATGGGAAAAACTTTTACATCATTACTACGATCCGTTTCCAACAGTCGAACATTATGAAGTGTTAAAATAGTAGTTTTATCGTCCTTTTTCTATAATAATCTAGTATCTTTGTAGAAATTTTTGATATTCAACTTTTAACCCCTGTAGCGTCGCAAGCGTTACAGCTTTGAACAGAACAAGATGTACACAAAAGAAAAAGCAAAAGTAAATAGTTTTACGGTAGATCATACCAAATTAAAACAAGGGATCTACGCTAAAGCTTCTACCACCAATAACAGCAATGTTGAAAGTTATACAACTTACGACATTCGCATGATCAGACCGAATTCTCCTGAGCGTATGCTATCGCCTGAAGTCATGCATACCTTAGAGCATTGTTTTGCAACAGAAATTAGAACCATCTTAGGTGATGAGGTTATTTATGTTGGACCAATGGGCTGTTGCACGGGATTTTATGTTGTATTGGCTGGAACAGCGAAAACTCCTCAGAATGTGGCTGAATTGATGAAAGAAGTATTAGAGACTATTCTTACAGAAGGATACGAAGTACCTTTCCAAAACCCGATTAGCTGCGGAAACTACACATTTATGGATTTTCCCACCTCAAAGCAGGCTTGTGTTAACTTCTTAAATCTGATAACTGCCGGAGAATTGGCTTTTGAGTATCCATATATTGAAGAAAACTAAATGATCCTGAATAAAGATATTGAAACGATTATCTTGGTAGCAAATAAAAATGAGCTATCTTTTAATCCGACCATTGAATCGACTTTTGTCTACGAAATTGGTGTAGGTAAAGTAAATGCTCTCCTAGCCGTTGCTACGCTTTATGAAGACATCAAAGCTTTAGGGATCAATCCTATTCTTCTCAATGTGGGCACTGTGGGCTGTACAAGACATCCGATAGGACATGTTCTTTATCCGGCATACTATGCGCAAGGAGACGCGTATACAGATGGTTTTTTTCTGGAAAACACCTTGTTTTTTAAAGGGCAAGGGATTTTGGAATCCATTTCACGCGATGAATTTCGTTACGAAGATGCACTCTTGACATCGGATCGTTTTATCAATGTAAATACGGCTTTTTATCAGGATATCAAACATTTTAATCCTCTGGCATTTGATATGGAATCTTATGCCCTAGCGAATTTCTGTTTTCAAAAAAATCTCACCTTTCATAGCATTAAAATTGTTTCAGACAATTGTGATGGTACCGTTAAAGATTGGGAAAGCATTTTAGGGGAAATTTCAGGGAGATTAGGAGACATCCTCGATCAATTTATGAAAAAATTGAATCACGAAAAAGCTGCTGCTGTCCCTATATCGTAAGTTAATGAGATAACAAAAAGACCTGTAGAAATAGAGGTCTTTTTTGTTGCTATTTGGGCCGTACCGCTGCCCAAATTCCCCAGCATTATTCCAATAAACTACCTTGTTCTTTCTTCAACAGCTGCCCCTACCGTCCTTCTAATTTGAATTTATCGAAACTATTCTTCGCCGAGGTTGTTCAGATAGTGGATGACAAGCCCATCGTTATAGTCAATATAACTCTTCCACACTGCAAATAAATCGATCTAATATTCTTATGAAGAAAAAGAAGAAAATAATAATTTCAAATAGACTGCCGATACAAATAGAACGAAAAAAAGAAAAATTAATCATCAAGCCGAGTGCGGGTGGACTTGCAACTGGGTTAAACTCCGCTTTTGATAGCGACGAAATACTCTGGGTTGGCTGGCCGGGAATCGTTCCGAAAGATGAAGAGGAAAAAGAAAAGATTGTTGAGCTTCTCAAACCGATGAGCTTACTTCCTGTTTTCTTATCAAAAGATGAAATCCGCAATTTCTACGAAGGTTATTCCAATGAGGTTCTCTGGCCTATCTGTCACTATCAGCCGAGCTACATTCATTTTGATCGCGAATATTGGTCTACGTATGTCACAGTGAATAAAAAATTTTGCGAAGCCGCTCTTTCCATCGATCAACTTTCGGATTTTATCTGGGTGCAGGATTATCAGCTTATGCTGCTCCCGCAACTGCTGCGTTCAGAAAACCAAACACTCAACATCGGTTATTTTCACCATATCCCCTTTCCTTCTGAAGAGCTCTTCATGAACATTCCACAACGTAAAGAATTGGTCGAAGGTTTATTGGGTGCGGATCTCATCGGATTTCATACGTTCGCTGATAGCCAGAACTTTCTAAACGCCTGCAAAAAAATACTGCATGTATCATCTGGTTATAATCAGCTGATATATAAAGATCGCCATATCTTTGTGGAATCCTTTCCGATGGGCATTGATTTTGATAAATTCGTCCAAGTCAGCCATCAACCAAAAATTCAATCCATTGCAAGCCAATTTCGAAGCCACTTTCCCGACCAGAAGATTATTATATCGGTCGACAGGCTCGATTATAGCAAAGGGATATTAGAGCGATTACGTGCTTTTCTCACCTTCCTTGAAAAATACCCCGAATGGCATACAAAAGTTGTCTTATATATGCTTATCGTGCCATCAAGGGATAAAGTGTCGCAATATAAGAAGCTGAAAGACGAGATTAACCGAAAGGTGAGTGAAATCAATTCCATTTATGGAAATTTAAGCTGGACGCCAGTATTATATTTTTACAAATCACTTCCATTCGAGGAACTGGTTGGATTATATGTTGCATCTGATATCTGCATGATTACATCGACGCGCGATGGGATGAATCTTGTCAGTAAAGAATATATCGCCAGTAAAACGTTATCAAAAGGTGTGTTGATTTTAAGTGAGTTTGCGGGCGCTTCCAAAGAACTTGTTGACGCCTTGATTATCAACCCCTATAATCGAACGGAAACTGCTGACAGTATTTACCAAGCGCTTAAAATGCCGCCCGAAGAAGTTCAGGAACGTACCGATGCCAATATTCAGATTATACAGAAGTTTAATGTACAGCATTGGGTGCAACTATTTACCAATCGCCTGGCTGAAACCAAAGCCATCCAGCGTGATGAATGGGCAAGGCGGATTTCAGATAAAGTGTTCAGTAGTATTTCGGAACGATACAGTAAAAGCAGCAATAGGCTCTTTTTCCTGGATTATGACGGCACTTTGGTCAAATTCCAGAACCACGCCCAAAAAGCAACTCCGACGACCTTATTGTACAACCTCTTGGATAATATTATTTCAGACCCACTTAATACCTTGGTCATCATAAGCGGGCGCTCGCAAGAAAGCTTATCGTCTTGGTTTGACGGTCGGTCTTACTATTTGGTTGCCGAACATGGCATTTGGTCAAATTTCCCAAATTTCAACTGGTCATATAAAAAAGGACTGGCACTTCATTGGATGCCCGAAGTAAAAAAATTGATGGAAAAATTGGCCGACCAAACTCCAGGCGCATTTATTGAAGTCAAGCCTTATTCGTTGGCCTGGCATTATAGAAAAGTAGAATTAGGCTTGGGCGAACTTAAAGCCACTGAATTAAAAGAGATTTTAAACCCGATGCTGAATGATTATGGCTTACAGTTACTTGACGGAAATGCGGTCATTGAGGTTAAAAATACGGAAGTTAACAAAGGTAAAGCAGCATTGGAAATTGCAGGTAATATAAAAGCAGATTTTATGTTGGCCATTGGCGACGACATTACCGATGAAGACCTATTCCGTTATCTTCCTCAATCGACGATAAGTATTAAAGTTGGTAGCAATAAGTCTGCGGCAAAATATTATCTGGATGAACAAGAAGATGTTCTTCAATTTTTGAATCAACTTATCATAAAATAATGAACGAAAATACAATGGAAAAAAGACATACCTATCAATCTGGAATCATTGGCAATTGTTCCTATATTGCGCATGTCGGTATGGATACCAATATATCTTGGCTGTGCTGGCCCTCTTTCGAAGATAGCTTTGTATTTGGCAGTATGCTCGACAAACAGCAAGGCGGGCGCTTTGAGATCAGCTCAGAGGAACCTATTGTCGAAACCAAGCAATACTACATCAAAAACTCCAACGTGCTCTGCACGGAAATCCATACAGCGTCCTATGCCTATCGCGTTACGGATTTTGCCCCTCGATTTGAACAATTCGGACGATATTTTAAACCTTTGATGTTGGTCCGGAAGATCGAACCTTTATATGGGGTCCCCAGTGTAAACGTTAGGTGTCATCCTACTGGCGACTATGGCCGATTGGCACTTAAACCAACCCGTGGAAGCAATCATATCCTGTACAGTAACGACCAGATAGGGGAACGAATTCGCCTTACTACGGATCTGCCCATTTCTCATTTCTTTCAAGAGGAGAGCTGGACCATCATCAGTGAGAATAAATACCTTGTATTGACCTATGATGCTGCTTTCGAATCAGCTATCGCAGGTACCTGCGAAGATTTCCTCCATAAGACAATTAGCTATTGGCAGCGATGGATTAAAAGATGTAGTATTCCCAACATCTATCAAACAGAAGTTATTCGATCCGCTTTGGTGCTAAAGCTCCATCAATATGAGGACACAGGAGCAATTATAGCAGCTTCAACAACAAGCTTGCCCGAGTACCCTGGTTCTGGCAGAAACTGGGACTACCGCTATTGCTGGGTACGGGATAGCTACTATGTGCTAACGGCACTGACGCATATCGGTCAATTTGAAGAAATGGAAAGCTTTGCAAACTATATTGCCGGCATCACACATCGTAATCCGGGAAGGCTTCAACCATTGTACGGTATTCTCGGCAATTCCGAGCTTACGGAACATATTTTACCCTATCTAAAAGGATATCAGGAAAGCGGTCCAGTGCGAATCGGGAACCAGGCGTTTGAACATATCCAAAATGACGTCTATGGTCAGGCTATGATTGCATTGTTGCCTCTTTTCACTGATCAGCGTTTTAAAATCCATGAAAACAAAAATGTCTTAGGCTGGGTGAATTTTATTCTGGAAAAAATAGAAGCCACAATCGAGGAAAAAGATGCCGGCATTTGGGAGTTCCGGAACTTTGCCAACCATCACTGCTATTCGAATCTTTTCCAATGGGTTGGATGCAAAGCTGCCCTATTAATTGCACGCCAAAATGGTTATCAGGATATGGAGGATCGCGCGAATGTTCTCCTAAAAAAGGCAGAAGCTTACATTGAAGCTTGTTATGACGAGGAGCGAAAAGTCTATCAAAACGCATTAGACAGCCGAAATTTAGATGCAAGCACCTTACAGCTTATTGTTATGGATTATCTTGACCCAAAATCGGACCGTGCACGTCATCACCTCGAGATGCTGGAAAAAGAATTAAAAGGCGAAAATGGACTTTTTTATCGGTATAAGCATCAAGATGATTTTGGCCGCCCCAAATCCACGTTCTTGGTCTGTGCATTTTGGTATGTAGAAGCCTTGGCCTGCGTAGGGCGTGTGGAAGAAGCGAAAGAGATTCTCGAACGTTTGCTGACCTACAGCAATCACTTAGGTCTGTTCAGCGAAGATGTTACGGAAGATAACGGTAGCCAATGGGGTAATTTCCCTCAAGCCTATAGCCACGTTGGATTGATGAATGCTGTTTACCGCCTAGCGATAAAATTGGATAAACCAATTTTTCACTAACATAAAACAAACATGAAGGTGTTAAAAAGTCAGGTTAACACCTTCGGTTTGAGCATTCGAAAGCGCTATCGGTGCTTATATTTACAGGCGCTTATATTAAGGTCTGTTTGTAGCGATCAAAATGCTCACAGATTTCTTCCACCCCAATTTGTTTACCCATTAAATCTATAAAACGGTTCTTATACAATGAGAAAATATATAATCCTGTTGCCAAGCTTCCCACCACAAAAATACCTTCCTGCTCGTTACTTTTGACCAGTTTATTATTTAGATGACATTCCTTAAGCAATGGTATATCATAAGAAGACCATTTCCCCATTTTATCTTTTAGTACCAACCCAATATTTTTTGTTCCAGTCATCGTAATTTGCTCCTTTCTTAAAAAGGGAACATCAGTAATTGTCTAAATGTTTGCATCATTTGCTGATTCCAGCAAAAATGCGTCTTTTATACACAGTATCAAGTATAAACACGTTATATAAAAAAAGCATGTTTTCACCATTATGGTTTGAAAACATGCTTTTATTAAGTCTGTACGAGATTAATCTATCTTTTGCCAGGCAGATAGATCTGAAAACCCAAACCTACCCCCAATCCACTCGCTCCACTACCCGTATTGATATTGGCTTTACTGTAGTTATAACCGAAGGTGGCTTCCAAAGCCACTGTCCTGGTAATAAAATGTGCATAACCCACATTCGCTCCTACGGCCAGTGCAACATCTTTCCCTTTCGAGCTACCCGAAATCCCGATGTCTCCCTGCCCAAAGAATCTCCCTGTAGTGGAACCTGCATTGGGGAAGTAATAGCGTACAAAAGGTGCAACCCCATATGTCCATTCATTATCAGCATCCTTTACCGTGGCCAAACCTAAGTTGGCTTGCGCTCCGATGGCCAAACCATCCGAAACAAAATAGCCCGCTCTCGGTTGAAGTGCAATGTTAAACGATTTTGCTTCAAAGCTGTAGCCTAGATTACCGATCGATCCACCGACCATCCAGTTTCCTTGCTTTATAGGTTCGATGCCTACCTCCGATGACATCTGTGGCGTGGTCTCAATTTTCTGCGCATAGGCCTGATACCCAATACCTGCAGTTATTAATAAAAGAAGTGTCGATTTTTTCATATATATGTATGTTCTAAATTACTTTAATTTAATAACAAGGTCAATAAATGAAAAGTTTTAAATTTATCATTAAAATATGGATACCACTTTTTAATAAAAAAAACAACCATTCAGTTTTAATTGCTGTTCTTTATTAAAAAGATGATGAATACAGCAATTCAATTTGGTGATTCTATTTCACAATCATATTGGAGAAACTCCATGTACATGAACGAAATAGACCCTCTAGACAACGATCCAAGTACCGACGATGGTACTTCTGTACGGAAGCAGCCTCAAGTCCCTTCCCAAGAAGACGTAACTCCTGACCTATACTATCCTGAAAATGCAGAGGGGCCTGATCCAAGCGAAGAAGAACAACGCGATCGTAGTAATAAAGAAAAAATTAATACAGAAGAGGATCAAAAGAAAGAGCAACCGGACCATTCAGAAGAAGATATTTATGGTGCTGATCCGGATCAAAAGAAAGAGCAAAAAAACTCCCTTAATTAAGGGAGTTTTTTTATCAGATATATTGATAGGTCGACGAGATGGTTACGGTTTTGATTTACTATTATTGATACTGTCTTTCCTAAGTGTGTCTGCTAAACTCGTATCTTTCTGCATGGTCATTTTTTGCTGTTCGCTTAAATTATACCGGGTTTCGTCGGCATCAGTAGGTGCAATGTTGTCTGACTGACCGCTTCCTTCAGTTTGATTTTTGGTCGAGTTTTGGCACGAAAAGAATAGTGTAGCGCATAATATCGCTCCTAAAGTTAATGTGAATCTTTTGCTCTTTTTCATAGTCTATTTTATTTTGCGTTAATCTTTTTCGATAAGAACCACATTCAAAGCTTATTAGTTCAATAAAAGCTGATAAAAACAAAAAATTCAAAAACTTGCTTAAAAAAATGGACACTAGTATATGGCATTAAAACAGGTAATACCCGTAATAAAGACATTTTTTTTAGGAACAAATACCCAATTAAAAAAAGCTATTCATGGCAGTAAATTTTATTGCGACACGTTTAATCCCGCTTTTTTGTAGTGTTTCTACTACAAAATCAAGGATACGCAGCGTTACGTATTTTTCCCATATACCTGTTTAAACAAGGTTTGGATGACCTCTAAATCGCAAAACTAGCACTTTAATTGTACCTCTGTTTATCGAATACACATCAGTCAATTTAACAAAAGGTACTATGAACAATTCCAATTTAAATTTGTTAGTCGAAGAAAAAAGAAGTCTTTTGAAACATTTCGCGGGAAAATTCACCAATGATCCTGATGAAAAAGAGGATTTGATTCAAGAAACACTTATCCGCGCATTAAAATCGATCGATGATTTTATCCGTCACCCCAAGTTAATGTCTTGGCTTTACGTTATTATGAAAAATGTATACATCAATCAATACCGCAAAGCGAAGCGTACGAATGATATCCACGAAACCTACATCGGTCTCGAAAGTACCAACACAATAGAAACAAATAAAAGTGACAATAAATTCATCGCGGATGATATTGAAAAAGCGATGTGCAGTTTATCGGAAGAAAATTATCAAGTGTTTCAATTATTTCTCGAAGGATACAAGTATCATGAGATAGCCTCTTATTTTGACATGCCCGAAGGCACTATAAAAACCAGGATCCACATGACAAGAAAGAAACTTCAAAAGCAACTTAAAATTTACAGGCTCAAATAAAAAACAAAAAGGTGGTTCTAGGGTTATCTATCTAGAAGCAGCTAACCGACATCACAACAATTCGTTAAATGGTAAACATATGAAATCAAGAGTTAAAATAAATAATCAGCAAGCAATGGTCATTGCGCTAATTATCTGCGGCGGTCCGATAGGAAAAGGAAATAGCAAAACCATTGTTCAACCAGAAGTTTCGGAATCAGTAGACAAGAAACAGATTAAGGTCGATACGGAAAAAGGTAAAAAAACTTCTTTTAATAAAAAATAAAGATAGCAATTACCGTCCAACGGCTGCTTTAGCAATTTAAAGCAGCCGTTTTTTTTTTGCGTTTCGCTCCAGCTATCGTGCAACAATCTACTGATGGTACGCAGTATAAAATCGCCTTCATGGATGAAATTATACCTATCCTGTTCTTTCACAAAACTGCAGGGCTACTTGAGGCGTTCTTAAGTGAAAAATAGAAATTCACAAAGCCGACATTAAATGGAAAACAATACGATAAATGATCGTACATTAATCAGCGACCTTATACAGATCAACAACGATCGGATTGCAGGCTATCAGAAAGCTGTAGAAATAGCCACACGCCTCCATCTTGAACATTTAAATAACACCTTTATTGAGTTTATGAACCAATCCGAGGTATTTATTGAAGAATTAAAACCCTACCTAGCTCCGCGGGAAGACGACTCAATCGGAGGAACGATGATCAGTGGCAAGCTATTCAGAATTTGGATGGAGATAAAATCCGCCATTTCAGGAAATGATGAAAGGAGTTTACTATGCAGCTGTGAGCAAGGTGAAGATGCCTTTACACATACCTATAAGGATGTTGTTGACCATGAAGACTGGGAAATCAGCCATGATCTGCTCCTGCTCATCGAAAAACAACTTGGTATACAGCTCGAAGCTCACGAATATATTAAAACGTTACGAGACAAGGCCACTACGTCTTAACCTATTATCAACATATTTTACAAGGGTAAATGCACTATGAAAGCAAGAACGGGGTATACAAGAAGAAAAGTAGGTAAGTCTTTTAAATATTTCGACGCTTCGGAAAAGGAAGTGTCCGATAAAAAGATTTTAGAGCGGATCGCAAAACTCGTTATTCCACCAAATTGGACAGATGTTTGGATCGCTAAAAGCTCAAAAAGCGATTTACAGGCTTTTGGCTTCGACCAAAAAGGACGCAAACAATATATCTATCATTCCAAATTTGTCGGCCAACGGCAAGCTGCAAAGTTTAGCAATATCCTCTATATGGGTAAATACTTACAAGAGTTGAGAAACATCAGTTCCAAACACCTCAAACACGAATTTTGGGACATGGATAAACTTTGTGCAGTTGCTTTTAAAATAATGGACAGTACATTGATTCGTATTGGCAATAAGCGTTATACACTGACAAATAAATCGTATGGGCTGAGTACTTTGGAAAAAAGACACGTCAGCATTGAAGGCAATCAGATATCGCTAGCCTATAAAGGTAAAAAGGGGGTTTTCCAGCAGAAATCCTGGACCAACAAACAACAAGCTAAACTTTTGGAAGAATTACTAAAAATGAAAGGCAAAAGGATATTCCAAATGGATAGTGCAAGTTGCGAAAGCACTTTCTGTGGCTCCGCTTTTAATCAGTATCTGCGGAAGAATTGTACAGGTGAGATCAGTTGCAAGAGTATTCGCATTTGGGGCGCCAGTCGTGAAGCCTTTTATCAGCTTGCGCAAATAAAACAGGCGGAATCACTCAGTGCACGGAAAAGACAATTAAATAGCGTCATCAAGAAGGTTGCAGAGCAACTTGGTAATACGAAGTCTGTTTCGCAGACTTATTATATCCATCCGGCCATACAACAGGTATTTATGGAAGCAAAGTTCCCCTTTATAAAAGATAAATTACCACTAGCGAAGCTTGAAGAGAGAGTATTCCGATTTTTACGTAAGCATGGCTAAGCAGGAAATTACCGGCCAAATCTAAACCATTCTTCCAATGGATGGTTTAGCTTATGAAGCCAACTCGCAACCATCTCCATTGCTGCAACAGAAAAGGTTATACCATTTCCGCCGAAGCCACATACAAAATATGAATTTTTGAACTTTCTATGTTCTCCGATATAAGGTAATCCATCTTTGGTCGTCCCAAATGTACCTGCCCAAGTAAAATCAGTGCGGAAGGTTTTATCGACAAAAATTTTATTAAATGACTGCGCTAACTTATGAGACTTCTTTGCAATGAGCTCATCTCGCTTGATGGGATCTCTAAAGGTCTCATCTTCTCCTCCAATCAGAAACCTATCGTCGTCTGTTGTTCGCATATACAAATAGGGCGTGGCCGTATTCCAGATGAGAAGGTCGCGATATAGCTGATTATGTTCTTTATCAGCTTCCGATACAATAGCAAATGTGCTTAGCAGGTCAACAAATTTTTCGGAAATGAGATTTGTTGTTTCGTATCCTGTACAATAGATAATCTTTTCCGCTTTGATTTTAGCCCCTGTTGAAGTAATCGCTGAATTATAACCAGACTTATAAAACACTTTTTCCAACGCTGTTTTGTCAAAAATAGATAACCCTCGGTTAACATTATATGCCAATAGTTCGTGTGTGAAACAAAAGGCGTCAATGCTTGCCCCTAGATCCGAAAGTATACCCCCATAAGCACCGCACATTGCATAACGTTCCCTGATATCCCGCTCCGTCAGCCACTTGACGTCGAAGCCAGCTTCTTGCCTTGCTTCGAACTCCACCTTTAGCCAAGCTATATCCTTTTTCTTTGCCGCATAGTAGAGTGACTGTTTGCTTCTAAAACCAGCTTTCGATCGGATTTTCTTGGCAAGTCTACCTAATTTATCAATCGCTTCTCCACAGGCTCGGTAGCTCGCAATTGCCCCCTGAATGCCGATTAATTCCTTTAATCTATATAAGGGAATATCAATCTCATATTGTAACATGGAAGTTGTTGCCGCCGAACTCCCATTCACAATTTCCCGCTTATCTATAAGAACACATTTCTTTCCATCGGCCATACATTGATGCGCAATCAAGGCTCCGGTGATCCCCCCTCCTACAATAAGTACATCACAGCTTATATCTTTTTGTAAGGAAGGATAGGTATTTAAGAGACCATTCTTCACCAACCAAAATGGCTCATTTGACTTTAAATCCATGATAATAATAGCAGCTTTACAGTATATAACCGATTCCTTTAGGAATAGTTTGCCAGCTATTTTATTAAATTTCAAACCATTCCTCCATAGCGAAGGTTATCGTATTAGCAATAAATGGACAACATATGCGTGCAATTTGGACAGGGGCTATTGGTTTTGGCTTAGTTAATATTCCCATAAAATTATATAGTGCAACTGAAAATGCAAGTCTCGATTTGGACATGCTTGATCGTAAAGATTTATCCAATATTAAATTCAAACGGGTAAATGAACAGACTGGTAAAGAAGTAAAGTGGGACAATATTGTTAAAGGATACTTTATGAAAGACCACTATGTAGTTTTGGAAGACGCCGATTTTGAAGATGCAAGTCCGGAGAAATCAAAACTTATCAATCTGCATGCATTTGTAAAACTGATGGATGTTGACAGTATTTATTTTGAAACACCTTATTACCTCGAACCACAGAAGGGCGGTGAGAAAGCTTATCAGCTGCTTGTCAAAGCTTTAGAAAAAACAAAAATGGCGGGTTTAGGAGCATTTGTGATGCGAAATGTCGAACATCTAGCCCTTATAAAACCCTATCGTAATGCATTGGTATTGAATAAAATTCGCTATCAGCAGGAGATTAGGGGCTTGGACGACCTTAAATTGCCCACTACAATAAAAATTCAAAAGGTGGAAATGGACATGGCGACACAACTGATTGAGCAGCACAGTAAGTCCTTTGATATTAGTAAATATAAAAATGAATACATGGACGAGCTCCTAAAAATTATCAAGCAAAAAGACAAGGGAAAACGCCCAACCATCCGAAAAATGAAAGTTGAGCATACAAAAGCAGACGATCTCCTTGCCAAACTAAAAGCGAGCTTGGGTTAAGACGCACCGACATAAAAACCTAGGTGGCTTAGCTACCTTCAAGGAAGCTAAAAGCAGGAATAAGAAATCCAGTATTTTAAACATAAATGGAAAAACGATGAAAAATATCATACCGGAACAAAAAGAAGGGAAAAGACTTGATTGTTTTGAATCACTTGAATTTGCAAGTGAAGATATCGCTAACTTAGCATTTGAATTGGGCGTAGAGAACCTGAGAAAGGTCAACCATTGGTACACGTTAGCCCAATTACCCGCTACCACATTTCAATTGACAGGCGGTTATGGTACACCGATAGATCGCTTACTCGAATTACATGATTATATCAGACTGGATATCCCCGGACCGGGACTTCCAAGTAGCGGTGGTTATGACTGGGTGCATGTCGTTAACCTCACGCTAGACAAAACCGATGATTATAAAGTTTTTGCCCTAACCTTAAAGCCTTGTCCCGATCCAAGCCATCCCGGCGATAAAAATACAGCTCATTTTTTCGAAGGAATTTCATCGTCAACTTTCCTGATCGAACAGCGTAGAAACAGTATATTGTTTCAATATGCTGGCAGAAACGAGATCATAAACGTTGACAATGAAAATTTTAGCGATAATGTTCGGAACTATCTCGTCGGTTTGGCGGCGAAAATAGGAGCCTCCTATCCGCAGTGGAAATCATTAATTAAAGGAATGGCGAATGCTGTTGCCAAAGAATTTAATGCCCATTTATAGTATGTTACATGTGAGAAAATGGTACCATTTTTAATTCCAAAGTAAAAAGAAGCCAATAAAGCAATTTTATCTACTTTCCAACGTTCTAATATTAAAGATTCGATCTATGTTGTCGTAATTTTTTTTCGTACATTTATGTATACATTAGGAGTTTTGGGGTACTATGAATCATACAATCCAATCGAGCAATCAAACCGCTATTAAGCTTCAATCTTTTGGCAAACTGGTCATTTTAGATCGGCACTTTACGATCGTCGGAGTAACGGAGTCTGTCGTAAAAGAACATTATACCAGTGAAGCTCTATTAGGAACTCATTTTTTTCATAGCTTTGGCCATATCTTCAGCGAAGCTTTGTTAAAAGTGAGGAATGCTGTGATGGAACTTCTTGAAAACGGACAGTCGCGCCACATTTTACCCATTAAAATTAAAAACGACCGGGTTTATGTAAAATTACGTAGACATGATGAATATCTTTACATTGAATGGGAACAACAGCATAAAAAATATATTCCCGCTAAAAAAATTAACGAACTCAATTTTTTGTTGGATACCATTCAGCCAAATAATTGGAATCGCGTTTGTTCGGCCATCAACAAGATATTGAATTATGATCTTGTTTTCGTTTTGCAAATTCAAGAAACAGGGTATAGTTCGGTGATTGCTGAGCATACGGCAAATGGACGGTCTTCTTTCAAAGGCAAGGAATTCTCCAAAGATTTTATGCCCGAGGAAGTCTTGTCTTATTATCGCGGTTATTCGTATCGATACGCTCCCAACATGGACGATCAGGGACAAGAATTCTATTATAAAGATGAGTCCATCGATCCCCTTTCGAGCCTATTATCTCCTCTGCCTGAACTCCATCAACTTTTTTTGAAAGAAATAAATGTTCAAAGTGCCCTTTTTTTTCGAATCTGTATTGATGATGATTTTTGGGGACTTGTGGTTGCGCAGCATAACGAAAAGCGTGTGGTCGACCTACAACAACGAAAACTATGCACGTTTGCCATCCAGGCGGCAACCAGCAAATATGAAAGTCATGTCAAACAGAATCTCTTGGAAAGAACAGAGCTTCTAAAGCTCGCAGAAGAAGAATTAAAGAAAAGTCTCTCTGAAAATAAGATGGTAAATTGTGCCTTGATACAACATATGGACATCCTAACTCAGCTTGTGGATGCAGACGGTTTGGCGATTTTCAATCAGGGCGACGTTTTTAGCTATGGGCAGTCTCCTCCTAAAGCACAGTTTTATGAACTCATTCAATTCCTGCAGAAACATACCGACAAAGCCCTCTTTAAAGACTACAACTTTCGTCTAAATCATCAAGAAAACTTTAAAGAAAAGCTTGGTTTTGCCGGTCTAATGTATTTAAAGGTAGGCTTGGAGAACGATTATTACATCGTTTGGTTTAGAAGAGAAAATAGCAGTCAGGTCATGCAAATGGAGTTAAAAGAAGAACAGGATGGTAAAAAGCAGCTCAAAATCTGGGAAGATACGCGTTATGATGTTGCCAAGCCATGGAATGATGCTGAAATTAACTTTGTGCTTCGCTTAAATCAAATCATCAAAGAATCCATCTTTGCGAAATTGAAAGAACGCCAGCTCCTCAATGACGAACTTCTCAGCTTGAACAATGAATTGGAAATGTTTACCCATACGCTTTCCCACGATTTGAAAAACCCGCTGTCCATCTTAAAAATGGGCATACAATTTCTTCAGCAACACCCCGACAATATCGATTTTAAAAAAATCAATAAATGGTATCAGAATTTCAGCCGAAGTGTCACCAACATTGAGGATATTATCAACAATATGGTACAATTAAGTCAACACCGATCCAGCATTTTAGACAAAGAGCCACTTCCAATGGCCTACACCATTCAGCGTATATTCCAAGAAAACAGTATTCTATATAACGTCAATAATTGTCGGCCCACTTTTGGTACATTATTGCCTATTTGGGGCGAGAAAAGTGCCGCTTATCAAATTTTTTCCAATTTAATTATCAACGCTATAAAATATTCAGCCCAGTCGGACAGCCCTGTGGTATCCATAGATAGTTCGCATGAAGATGATTATACCCATTATCAAATCAAGGATAATGGAATTGGCATACCCAGTGAACACCTACCGCACATATACGAAATGTTTACAAGGGCGGATAACGTGGGCTCCATACCCGGTACGGGCATTGGTCTTTCACTCGTAAAGCGCATTATGGAGCGGTTGGGAGGAAATATAAAAATTGAATCGGAAGTCGGTTTGGGTACAACAGTTCATCTTTACTTTCCAATTGTTAAGCCATTTCCCGAACAAATGTTGCTCAATTAACCTGATGCAGCATCCTGAAATCTCGCAAACTATTTCCTTGCTGATATTGTTCATTATTCGAGAGAATACAACGCGAATAAAGAGGGTTGTACCACTTAAACGAAATCGAAAACATGGAAGAGATATTGCAACATGCAGTAGTAAAACGAGGTTTGATTATTGCCTATTACTTTAGTAACATATGGTATCGTAAAGGATTATTCGGGCAACATACTATTCCGGATCCCAATGATACTGATCCAATTGAGCGTCCTGAACCGGACGTGGATGAAACCGATCCTGAAGAAGAAGAAAATGTCAATTATGCCCATAAAAAGACACAAACAAGCGACGGAACAAGTGCTAGAGCGGCCTCGTCCGCTGCTTGGCATGAAAATGTCGAAAATCCGGCAATACCCAAAAAGACAGATTGACCCGTGGGTCAATCTGTAACGATATGCAATTGGCCATTTTCATTAAAGAAAACGTCGCTGATAAACACCATGCGTTTATCACCCGTTTTTATAGTACGTCCGTGATACACACAGCGGAGCTTTCCTTCTCTATCGCTAAATAGGCTATTGTGTCCGGTACCCGAAATTACTCCCCCGCTATGGATATTTTTTTCAATGATTGGGTTAGCAGGTGACTTTTCATAGCTTCCCAATGGGGCAGTTGCCGTTCCATAGCCTACCGCATAATTGGCTCCAGCAAAATAGTTGGCGGAATACATCATATAATATTGTCCGTTTTTTTTCATTAGAAAAGAACCTTCTGTCCATCGTCTATTTATCTCACCCGAAGTGACTGACCTACTCTCCCATTCAGCCTGTGCGTCATTCATCGAAACTGGAGGTCGCATTAAAAGGACTGGGTCCCCGATCGTTTTAGTCATACTGCTGTCCAATTCAACACCATACACCCAGCTCTCTTCGATCCTGCTATAGCCATACTTCTGCTTCGCCCAATCCGCAACCTCCGACTCCACCGGATGCTCATAGCAACAACGCGAATAAAACAGATAATTCCTATTGTCGGTATCTCTAAAAACGTTCGCATCAATAATTGGATATCCCGGATCAAAAATAGGTTTTCCAGTAAGGTCTTTGAATGGCCCTAAGGGACTATCCGCCACAGCTACCCCGATGCGATAGTTTTCAATATGTTGTTTTGGATTATCTTTCCAATGGGCGCTATAATACATATAGTATTTGTTATTGACCCGGTAAACTTCAGGCGCCCAAAAATCTTTTTCTCCCCAGCCATTAGGCTGGTTGGCATCATATACTTTCCTTTCCTTCGTCCATGTTTTCAGATCTTTGGAACTATAAGCAATAAAGCCGTTTTCAGTTCCACCTGTGCCATATAAATAATATCGATCGGTAGGGGGATCAAATACAATAAAGGGATCGCCAAAGGCTACATCCGTTTGATAGGATTTTCCATTACGGGTCAATCCCTGATCTGTGGCCAGGAAGCGAAACTTTGCGGTATCAAACCGAGGAACCGGAATACCATCACCAGTTGATGCAAAATTAAACGGTATGATAGCGGTTCTCCGAGGTGCCACTTTTTCATCTGAAAAGTGTGTGTGACAGACATAATACCATTGCTTTCCTTTTTTGAAAACGTCGCCATGTCCAGTTCCGGCAAAACCGCTATTTTTTCGGCTTAATGCCGGCTGACCTTCCAGTTTTTTCCAAGGCCCATAGACATTATCCGCGATTGCCACGCCGACAGCATAGTCTTTATTTCGAAAATCATTTGCCGAATAAAACATATAATAATACTGGCCTTGCTGGATAACAGTAGGACCTTCGGTAACCGTCCACTCTGCATTTGCTGTATTTTCCCAGGGTAATTCCGCATGGACACATTCTTTTAGCGTCTCTCCTTTTATTCCCGAATAATCGGACTTTAATTCGGCGACAAAAATTCTATTTCCTTGCGTTAATCTGACATGAAACAGGTATTTCCTCCCATTGCGATCGCTGAATACAAATGGATCTATCTGCTTTTGCCCGACTTCAAGTGGTGCTTTGGAAGTTTGCTTAAAAGGACCTACAGGGCTATCACTAACTGCAATTGCTATATGCTCATCTGCTGTATAAGCCATATAAAATTTACCCTTTTCAAACCATACCTGTGGCGCCCAAAATCCCGTCGATCCAAAAGCATCTCCTTTTAAAAGGGCAAAACCTGAAGTTGTGCCTGCCGGGACCTTCCAATGTTTCAAATCTGTAGATTGATACACTTTAAACCCCTGCTGTTCTTCAGAATCTCCATTCGTACCATACAGATAATAATATCCCCCGTAAAAGAATACGGTTGGATCAGCCTGAAAAATTCCGTCTATTGGAATATTCGCCTTTCCTATCGATACTGCTGTGGTATGCTGTGCGATTGTCGTCTGTACAAAAGACAGAAAAAGGGCACTAATTAAAAGGTATATTTTGTTCATTGAATTGAATAGCTATTTGGTATACAGATATCTAAAATTCAATAATTAATCGCTCAATTGCCGGTAATATTGTATCAATTGAACATCATTTTGTATCATAAAACCATTTCTCTAACCAAGTTTAGTTAAATGCAACTGTTTCATTTAATTGACAAACCATTTACTTCTGAGACCCGTTCTATTTAAAATAATCAAATACTTAATTAAGAGCGTAGGTCATGATATGTAATAACATCTTTTTCTTTTCCTTAATAACCAGTCTGCTGTTGATATCGTGTAATCATCAAACTCCTCAGGAAAAAGCTTCCCGTCATATGGAGGAGGCCGAAAATAAAGCAGCGGCAGCCAGTGAACAAGCTATAGCGAGAGCTGAAGCTGCGGCAGCAAAGAATACCGAAGCAGTCATTTATGCAAATATAGCTGCTGCTAACGAGGCTGTTGCTGGGATTCCAGCTCCAGCGTTGTCCAATAAGGAAGCTGAAAGGATATACAACAAACTCGGCAAAATCATTGTCGATCGAATCAATGCAAAGACAGCAGTAGAAGCGATGGAAAAAGAACAAGCCATCGCTCGAATTAAAAAAGATGTTTTGGAAAATTTAAGGAATGGCAAAATTACCCAAGCTGATCATGACGGTATAATGGGCTATTTAGAAGATAGCATCAAAGCTGCCAAGTCAGTTATGTAAGGCGCAATCAGCGAGACAAAACGACAAACTTATGATAAATTCAATCGAACAATCGTGTATAGAAGCCTGTTGGCAATGTGTTACTGCTTGCCATACCTGTGCGAATGCTTGCACAAAAGAAAGTGACCTTCAAGCCATGGCAAAATGTATTGCATTGGATATGGAATGCGCAGTCGTTTGTAAAGCAGTGGCCGAACTTCTTGCTATGGAAAGTTACTATAGCCGACGACTTATCAAGACTTGCGCTGAATTATGTACACTCTGTGCAGAGGAGTGCTTTATGCATCCACATGATCATTGCCAGCACTGTGCTAAATTATGTGAACTTTGCGCAATTGCGTGTAACAAACTAACTGCATAAAATATAGTGGTGTAGATTTCAAATTTCCTGATGGGGCTATCAGGAAATTTTTAATTCAAAATGCCTCTTTCAAATGCAAATTTGACCAAATGAGCTGTATTTTTTACGCCCGCTTTATCGATTAAGTTTTGACGGTGTCCTTCAACTGTACGCTTGCTTAAAAATATCTTATCGGCAATTTCAATATTTGTGTATCCTTCTGCAATTAATTTGAGTACTTCAAGCTCTCTATCGGAGATATCAAAATCTGTCTGTAGCTCGCCTGATACCTGTGCATAGCTTTGTCCAGAGCGAACTTGGTCCAATAGTATCATTGCGATTTCCTCGCTCATGTATCGTCCCCCATTTGCGATATGATTTAATCCAAAAAGCAATTCGTTATAGCCAACGTTTTTAACCAAATATCCGGCAAGACCAGATTCAAATGCTTCAACAACGTAGTTGATCTGATTCAACATGGACAGTATTACTACTTTAATGGACGGATACTGTTTTTTTAATTCATGTAATAGTTCAATACCATCCATTTCCTCCATGCTGATGTCTGTTAAGACAATATCAGGAACAGGATTAGAATTTAAGAACTGAAGAGCCTCCTTTCCATTCGACGCCTCTCCAACAACTTCAAATCCATCTTGCGATTCTAATAGTAATTTTATTCCGTTACGTACAACCATGTGGTCTTCAACCAATAGGATTTTTATCATTATTCTTTTTTTAAATAGTTAATTTAAGTAAAATACCTGTCTCCGGCGTATGATTCATAATCCGTGCATTATAGAGTTCAGCAATCTTCATCAAACGCATTGGACTATGTTCATGTTTTATTGTTGACAGCGATCTCCCCTGGCTAAAAAAAGGTGACACTTTAACTAAAATCTCAAATTCAATCACCTGTACCGAAACTGAAATAGCCTGTGAAGGAATCTCATCATTTAAATACTGGAATATAGCAGTAAGTAACTTAAACAGCTGAACTTGTGCCTCATGATGCAATTCTCTTAAATGCGGATCTAGCAAGGTGTCAATTGTAAAACCCGATCGTTTTCTATAACTCGCCACAGCCTCATCAACTGCATGAAAAATGCCAAGATCATTCAGTATCGGATTGTAGAGCAATACAGCTTTATTACGAATCTCCATAACCAACGTGCTTAATGAATCACGTAAGCAACGTAATTCTTCAAAATCACCATAGCGATTTGTAAAATTCTGAAGAGATATACGCATTCCGTAAAGTTCCTGAGCCAATTCATCGCGGAAATACCGTCCTATTTTTCCAATATCATCTTGTTGATTCCTAATAATCGATTTATAAAAATCTTCTTGACTACCATCCCATACCTGCTTTAGTTCCGAAGGCTCTTTGAGGTTCTCCAACCGTCCCACAGGCTCTTCTGATAGATCAAAATATAGTTTTTTGTTTTCGTCCCCCATATTGTTTTTCATTACATGTCATAACTAATAACCATTTAAAGGTATCAACAGTTTTAAATATTCACATCTATTTAGCCATTAAAAATGTACCAATTAAAACACTACGTATAAATACGTGCGACAAAAAGAAAAAAGGGGGAAATGAAACAGGAAAACACTTGTTATTAATGCAGAATAACGCTTAGCATCAGCCTGATAGCTGAATAGTTATTCTACATAAAACATTGACTAACTGATTGTTAAAATAAAACAAGTAATAAAACAGCTTGATCCATTCAGCGTCAACGCATTTCCTCTTAATTATTTTCTAGCACCTTAATTGTAGTGATATAGGCAAGATAGACACTTAAAACTTGATAATATGGAAAATTTAACAATCGATCAACTGTTTAAGGAAAAAAGACCTACATTAAAATATTTGGCAGCGCAATTTACAAACGATCCGGATGAACGAGAAGATCTGGTTCAGGAGACCATGGTAAGGTCATTGGGATCTATTGAAAAATTCCTGAAACATCCAAAGTTGATGTCCTGGCTCTATATAATCATGAAAAATACATATATTAACCAATATACTCGAAATAAAAGATTGGAGAATTACCGCAATGAATATGTAAGTATAGGTTATCATAATGAAATAACAACCAATCGCGGTGAAAATAATTTTATAGCCTCTGATATACAACACGCACTCAATAGTTTATCAAAAGATTACTATAACGCCTTTGCAATGTTTTTGGAAGGATTTAAATATTATGAAATTGCAGAGCATCTGCAAATCCCGGAGGGTACGGTCAAAACACGTATACATATGGCCAGGAAAGCACTGCAAAAACACCTAAAGATTTATTCAAAAAGTATCGATTAAAAAATGGTCGCTTTTCAAGATAAAAAAAGCAGGTATTTAGCCTGCTTTTTTATCTTATTTCCCATTACTTAGACCTTCCTATTCTTCAACTGCATTTTACCCTAGCGGATATCCTAGTTATTCATTATATTTAGATATTTAGGGAACAACTTATTGATTTAATAGATTGAACATCAAAAAGTATGAAAAAACAGTTAATCACTTTATTTTTTATATGCTTGAGTGGCATTATGGTAGTATTGTCCTGTGATGTGGCAGCAAAAGAAGGTGAAAATAGAATTCGTGTCAGTGGTGAAGGAAAGATTAGGATAATGCCCGATTAAGTCACGTTGACAATCAATACGGCATTCACAAAACCGAGGATGGTAGACGCGGTTAGAGAGACTCAAGCAACTGTCGATACGGTCATTGCATTGCTCCAAAAATACGGCAATAAAAAGGAAGACATTAAAACAAGCAGCGTATCAGCAAATAAGGATTATCAATACATCGGAAATACCAATAAATTTATTGGTTATCAAGCACAACAAACAATCGATTTTGTTTTACATGATTTATCGAAATTTACAGAATTAACAGGCAAGTTGTTAGAGACCAAAATAAGCGGAATAGGCTCCATCTCATTCGATCATTCCAAAGCAGACAGTATTTTAAGAGAAGCGGATCTTATTGCTTATGATGATGCATTAAAATCTGCAAAAAAACTTGCATCTCGGGCAGATGTCGAAATTGGCAAACTGCTGTTTTTGTCGAACGACGGAAGCGCATCCAACCAATCGACGCAGTTTAGAACAGGGATGGCGTTAGAAACATTCAACAAGGGTTACGGCGGCGAAGGATTTAAAGTAGCCCCCGAAGTTTTAGAATTTAAAAGGACAATATATACGGAATTTGAAATTAGATAGCTCAAAAATTGGGATTAAGAATCTACGCCAATTAGACATTCTGGTAAGATCGTACTTACGAATAAAACTTGCTTAGAATTAGCATACGGCTAAGTTAAATACCATGATTCATCGCGGTGTTTTTTTCGTATATTTAACACATAGTTTATATACAGTTCATTTTCGTTTCGTTACTTTATCATACAATAGTTCAATGTAATCAACGGAGTAATGTATCTATTATGAAAACGATAAACTATTTTTTCCAGCGAATTATATTTAGGATCTTTCTAGGTCGATTCAGTTCATTCTATTCCCCCTTGAGATTCCACAAGACCTAATTGTTTTTAAACGGCATTGAGGTCCGATAATTTTATTTTATAAATGCTTTTAACCAAAGATGCTTTTGGCAAAGATTTTATTTGGGGAGTGTCTACAGCTGCCTATCAGATCGAGGGTGCGCATGATTTACATGGCAAAGGTCCTTCTATTTGGGATATCTTTGTACAAAAAAGGAACCGTATATTTCAAAATCAACATGGTAATCAGGCTTGCGATTTTTATAATCGCTACGTCCAGGATCTCCATCTAATGAAAGGAATGCATATTCCTAATTATAGATTCTCCTTATCATGGAGCCGTATTTTCCCGGGTGGAATCGGTGAAGTAAATCAATCAGGTTTGGATTTTTATGATCAATTGATCGACCTATCGCTCGAACTAGGGATCACCCCTTGGGTTACCTTATACCATTGGGATCTTCCCCATGCATTAGAAAAAAAAGGTGGCTGGGTGAACCGTGATGTAAAAGATTGGTTTGGCGAATTTGTTTCCAAATGTGTGCATACCTACGGTGATCGTGTTAAAAACTGGATGGTTCTCAATGAGCCTACCGTATTCACTGCCGCAGGTTATTTCTTTGGCGTGCATGCACCGGAACGAAAAGGTCTGGGTAATTTTTTGGCCGCCGCGCATCATGCGGCATTGGCACAAGCACAGGGAGGTCGAATCATCAAATCGATCCAGCCCGACAGTCAGGTTGGAACTACATTTTCATGTTCTCATGTCGAACCATTCACATCGAGAGACAAGGACATTAAAGCAGCAAAAAAAGCAGACGTATTACTCAATCGTCTGTTTATAGAACCTCTCTTAGGAATGGGCTATCCTACTCAGGAGATTAAAATACTGAATAGAATTGAGAAGTATATTAAATTTAATGATGAAAGAGACCTGAAATTTGATATGGATTTCATTGGGATACAGAATTATACGCGGGAGGTTATACGATACGCCATGTTCGTTCCTTATCTCCAAGCAAAAATAGTATCCGCAAAAGAGCGTAAAGTTGATTTAACTGAAATGAACTGGGAGGTTTACCCAGCGTCCATCTATCATATGCTCAAAAAATTCAGTACCTACCAAAACATGCCGCCTTTAATTGTTACCGAAAACGGCGCCGCGTTTCCGGATAAAGCCGAGAATGGTATAGTACATGATCCTAAAAGAGTTTCCTATTTACAGGAAGCATTGCAACAAGTTTATCGTGCGAAACAGGAAGGTATAAATGTCAAGGGCTATTTTGTATGGACTTTTCTTGACAACTTCGAATGGGCTGAAGGATATCGGCCAAGATTTGGACTGGTGTATGTTGATTTCAAAAATCAACAACGTATCATCAAATCCTCTGGGCATTGGTATGCGGACTTCTTAAAATAAAAAAATTACTTTTTCTCACCATGATGATAAATCAAATTCGTGATTTTTAATAAAATTACCGCTACAAGTATTGCCCCAATAATGATACATACGCTGATTAATGAATTTCGCCCGTTATCAGCAAAAATATAGATTGCGCATACCGCCAACAGACAGGGCAAAGCAAAAACAATCAGCTTGATCCAATAGACACGATCCTCTTCCTGGAGGATCCTTTCGGTGGTTACCGCATGAATAAGAGCGGCCTTATTTTTTCTAAAATACGTAAGAATGAGCTCTATCTCTTCCTGTCTAAGTTCGCGGGGGCGGACGAGCTGTTCTTTTAATACGATAAGTAGATTTTTGCGATCGCGTTGTACAGAGCGAATATCTGCCATTTGAAATCGCTTTTTATAGCCCATGGGATTTATTGCATAGCCCTTATAATCGCTGTTTTCGGGACATAGACAAGAGAACTCAATGGCATTTAAAGAGAAGATAATATCAGTGTGATCTTGACCAATCTCTCTAAATTTTGATATGGCAAGTTTAACGGTTGCAAATAATGCACACTGAAGCACAAACAGACCAAAAGACAGATGAAAAATCCAGGACAAAAGCAATGCAACAGCAATAAATCCAAAAATAAACCAGCTCATATTAGACAAAATGTCAACCTTACGTCGTATTATTAACACAAAAATTGTACACATTACAGCTGGGATACTTGCTTTCCAATCCCAAAATATACTGACAACACCCAGCACTGAGCATAGCATATACATCAGCAGTTGAAAATAATCTGATTTCCGTTGGAAGTTGGTTCTCTTAATTTCAATGCTGTTTTCCACTACCTGCTCGAACAAAATGAAAAAATGTTTAACATAATATCTCTCTGATTGCATAAATATAAATATCTTTAATTAATATATTTGTAAAAAATCAAAGCGTATCGTATGAAGACTTTTCAGTTTAAATCACATCAGGTTAAAAAGGGCTTAATCTTTGGATTAATTTATTTAGTTGTTGTATTTATACTATGTTATATGATCTTCGGTGGTATAAATGGGATGGCCGATGCGGCAAATAACTTTGGTTCGGCGAAGGGCTTAGGGATATTGGTTGCGGTTGTTATCATTGGTCCACTCGTCGTCATCTTGCAATTGATCAATCCCAAGATTGAAGTACAAGTTGACAGTGCGAACTTATCTATCAGGCAGCCGAAAAAAGAGGATAGCATTATTCCACTGAAAGAGATCTACATCATGGAAATAAACCATGCTTTGGTTAACCAGCTTCAGCTGTTCGATCAAAATAGACAGCTACTCGCTACAATACACCCCCAAAACGACACAAATGTCATTTTCTCCATCGCTAGTGCAATAGCACAACAGGGTAGATTTGTGAAGACAAAGGGGAACAAAAAGATCTTTGGAAATCCTGTTGAAACAATTTCCTATTCCAGGCAATAAATTTGGCATCGATATACGAAATGAAAAGCGCGGCAAAAATTCAGTATTTGGTCCTAATGGTGACAACTCTACTCTTGGGTTTAATCTCACGTAAAATATCTGTCATATCGCCTATATGTGGCGATGTGCTTTATGCCATGATGGTGTATTGGTTATCACGCTTAATATTTATTAAAAAATCACTGTTCTCCTACTGTATCATTACCATTCTATTCTGTTTTACCATTGAATTTTTACAACTTGTCCAATTGCCCCTATTTTTATGGATAAGGAGCAATTCACTTTTGCGCCTCGTATTTGGACAAGGATTTCTCTGGTCAGATTTAGGGGCTTATTGCTTGGGAGCGCTTGGAGCTGCATTTCTTGATTATCTTAAAGATCATTTGCTAAAAACAGACCCTGCATTGTGAACTGAATAGACCTACTTTGTCGTTTTGGCCCCCATATCGATGCCCATCTTTTCATAAGCAAGATCATTCGGCTGCCAAAGCTCTATTTTATTTCCTTCAATATCCATGATATGAACAAATTTGCCATAGTCAAAGGACTCGATCTTATCAAGTACCGTAACTCCCTCCTTCTTCAATTGATCGGTTAGAAGTTCAATATCGGCAACCCGATAATTGATCATAAAGTCTTTTTCCGAGGGGCCAAAATAGCTTGTACTCTCTTTAAAAGGGCTCCATTGCGTAAATCCTTTTTTCGTACTATCAGCACCCTGATACCACTCAAATACAGCGCCGTAAGAATTTGTTGCCAGTCCCAGATGATCGGCATACCAGGCTCTTAATTTTTTAGGATCTTTGCACTTGAAGAAAATTCCGCCTATACCAGTTACTCTTTTTAACTCGACAGGTCGGTTCAAATTGCTCATGGTATTAAAGGCGTACCCCATTCCAAACGCCAGCGAAATACTCGCAACAAATACGACTCTTTTCATAATTTGATAAGGATAAATATTTATTTCTACCTCCTCTCCCAAATTTAATCATAAGTTTTGAAAAAACATTTACAGTGCAAAACAACATATTCTTTTCTTATACGCTCAGAATGTTATATTCATAGCTTTTATCCCATTTTTTTCCTGCTCAGATTGTTAAAAAACGATATTGTATTTATACATTTGACTCGGTCAAGATTCATTTATCATCCTGGTAATGCGTTTGACGTACTTAGTAAATAGCATCTGAAGTAAAAAACAGCGTTATGTATAATTTTAAAAACGATTATTCCGAAGGGGCGCACCCCCGCATTTTAGATAAACTTATTGAAACAAATCTGATACAACAAGCCGGCTACGGCGAAGATGAATATGCTAAAGCAGCAAAAAGCATTTTGAAGAAAAAGATAGCGAACGAGCAAGCTGTTGTTTACTTTTTATCTGGCGGAACACAGACCAATCTACTTGTGCTATCCTTTCTCTTACGTATCCATGAAGCCGTAATTAGCGCAAAAACGGGGCACATATCGGCCAATGAAACTGGCGCTATCGAAGCAACTGGACACAAAGTCATTACTGTCGAAACACTTGATGGAAAACTAACGCCGAAGGATATTACAAAAACGTTAAAGGAACATGCACTGGCACCACATGTCGTAAAGCCAAGAATAGTGTATATTTCCAATTCGACTGAAATTGGCACGATCTATACGCTGACAGAATTGGAAGCACTTTATGTATGTTGTCAAGAACATCATCTTTTACTTTATCTGGATGGAGCTCGGTTGGGGCATGCTTTGATGGCTGAAAACAACGATCTAACACTGAAAGACATTGGAAATTATGCTGACGTATTCTATATTGGCGGGACGAAAAACGGTGCGCTTTTAGGTGAAGCCGTAGTGTTTAATAAACCCGAATTGGCACTGGATTTTGACTATGCAATCAAGCAGAAGGGCGCTTTGCTTGCCAAGGGCCGGGTTTTATCCATTCAGTTTCTCGAGCTCTTTAAAGATGATTTATATTTTGAACTAGCGCAAAAAGCAAATTCCTACGCTATGCGGATCGCTCAGGTGATCAAAGAAAAAGGCCATTCATTTTTGACAGACTCAACCACTAATCAAATTTTCCCGATTTTACCCAAATCTGTCATAGAGACATTGAGTCAGAAATACCAGTTTTATATTTGGAAGGAAATAGATAATGATTATGCTGCTATTCGCCTGATTACCTCCTGGGCCACCGACGAGGAGCAGGTTGCAAGTTTTATGGAGGCCATATTGAAATCTTAGTGATCCTGCCTCTAGGCTTATCAATCACTCCTAAATGAAAGCGTCCAATAGGTATGTTGTACCCATTGGACGCATCCGATAAAATGAAAAAAATTAGTCTTTAGGTTCCAACGCTTTCCAAACAACCGCTGCAACTGCAGCACCCACGAGCGGCGCAACGATAAATAACCATAGCTGAGACAAAGCTTGCCCCCCCCGCTAAAATGGCAGGACCAAATGAACGTGCTGGGTTAACGGATGTACCCGTTACAGGGATAGCAACGAGGTGGATTAATAGCAGTGTAAAACCGATTGCAAGTCCAGCCATTGTACTGTTACCTACTTTAGAGGTTGTCGCTAATATCACAAATAGAAAAAGAAACGTTAACACTGCTTCGATCAGAAAGGCAGAAGCAGTACCATACTCGTTTTGATAACCCTTTCCCCATCCGTTGGAGCCATAGGCCCATTCACCTGCAGTAAAGCCGGCCAGCTGTCCACTCAAAATCTGTTGAAGAACAAATGCTCCAAAAGTGCGCCAATAAATTGAGCAATGATATACACAATTGCATCCTTAGCAGACATTTTACCCGCCAATAATACACCAACCGTAACGGCAGGATTGATATGACAACCTGAGATTCTTCCGATCGCATAAGCAAAAACCACGACCGAAAGGCCGAAGGCAACTGCAATACCCAAAAGGCCAAGGCCAGAAAGTCCAGCTGTGGTATTGGCCCCTGCAATAGCGGCAGCTCCACAACCAAAAAGTACCAAACCAAATGTTCCAATTAGTTCGGCAACAAATTTTGAAGATGTTTTAATTTCCATATGAATCTGTTTATAACTTAGTTAACTCTAATTTAATCATTTTCCGTATTAAATTAAACCACTAAAAAATTTATTGTAGAACAATATCCACACACCATTAAAATCAGTTCTATAGATACATCTTCAACATCAGTTTATCCATATTTCATCACAGGCTATAAGCGCGTTCCGTTTCGGATGATACCTCCATTCAGGTAATTTTGCTAAGGGCTCAGCATAGACTCGAATGACCTTAACACGGTCGTTTATCAAAACTCGATAGCGAACCTTCTCCACTGTATAATCTTCCTCCTGAGATTCAAGTTTCCTCAGCAGCACATCTTGAAAATCTTCGCCATTTTGGGATACCGAAATGCGGACTTCCTTTGGTGAAAATATCCAATGTCGGGCATCCTTTAGAAAATTAAGCTCTATCGTATAGATGTGTTTTTCCTGTTCAAAATCAAACGTAATATCCATTGGCTCCCCATTCCATAGCAACCAGTTGTAGCTATAATCCATGTATCCTGGGACACTATCGGAGAGGGTTTCCAGACCATTGGCAGGGAAGGAAGGATCGAATGGATTTTTCAGTTTTATACTTGCTTGTGAAGCTTTGTTCATTCTGACTCCAGCATTGAATATTTCGCTCCACTCTTTTGCATAAGCATCAGGTGACGCCCCCCCTTCGGCAAGTTCTATTACCCCTAGCCTTTTGGCGTCTTTAATAAATTGAGTCACTTTACGGCTTACATTAGGCCTCACAACCCAATGTTCGCCGTCTTGCTCAAAGATACCATGCCGATGCGGACCATAGAACCGTGCTTGTTGCAAGTAGGTGTAATCCAAGCCTAAACCGACACGTCTAATACGCGATTCTAATAAAGGATTTCCTTCACTTGCAATTTCAGCTTTTTCTAACAATGTACTGTATTGATCCATAGCTTCGGGACTCAAAAAATCCTTTCTATTATCAATTGGATTTCCATAAATCGACAAAGCGGAGGACGCTCCAGGCAAGTGATTTCTTCGCAGATCGAGATATTTCTTAATAAATGGCGCTGCCTTACCATAATAGCCCTCAATAAATTCATCTGTCAATTGCTCTTCTGAACGACCATCTGTATCCCAGGCAAGGTTAGCCAAAATATAAGCATTTAACTCCGCCATATCACTATAGGTCGCTCCGCCACCTTGTAAGAATACCCCTTCTACCCCTTGTCCTTTCAAATATTGCATGCTTTTCTGCATCGTTCCTTGAATGGGGAACGGGGCAAGATAATTGGTAAACTGAGTCAAATAATCCCATACAAACACATGCTTCGCTTTTGATTTCCAAGCGCCCAATTGTCTACGGAAAGTTGTTGCAGAATATTCACTACTGATATCATTTTTCCGAAAAGCATCGATATTACTTAATATAACCGAAACATTATCTGCGACGCGAAGATGCGCTGGAGCATTAGCCGATTCGAGATACGCCAGCGTCGTAAATTTCTTGTCTGGAAATTTTCCTGCCACCCTATTCACAAAGTGAATCAAGGAGCCCTGTGCTCCTCCTTCGCGCTTATCAATGGCTTGGCAAAGATCGCAAGTACAGCTTCCAATGTCGTCATTGGCTGCTATGGACCAATAGATAGCCGTTGGATTTTCAAGCATCCTTTTCTTAAAGTAAGCGACTGTATGATTAAAAACTTCTTCATTGGAAAGACAGAGCTGATTCGGTTGACGCTTCCCATCATACAGCGCGTAATATTCCGGATGATCTTTAAAGTAAATCCATGGTGGCAATATTTTACTGAAGGTATGGCCCCAGTCCCCCCATCTATCTTCCAAATTATGTAGGCCATACCAGTCCATGTACTCCTGATCCAATTCCACAGGGAAATAAACTTCTCTAAACTGAAAATTAGGCTTTGAAAAGATTTTTAAATCGGCATCCACATATAACGCAGTACACTTTGGAACATCGGTATTTTCTTTACCTGTATACCACTTTCGCCCACCAATAACATCCCTGACATAACGGTACGCCGCAAATATTACACCTCTACCACTTCCCTTGATGTAAATATTTTTTCCGACAGCTTCAATCGAATAACTGTCTTCAGGGGACGCATTTGTTATTGGGCTTCTTTCCAAAATAATGGCATGTGTACCATCAACTTCAGCTTGTATTGCAAAATCTACACCTGTGCTTTCTTTTGTAAAGGTGTTTATCACCGCAGCAGCTTTTTGTACAACAGGATCATTTGCATCCGCCTGGATAACATAATCCGTTTTCCCATTGTCCACCAATACCATTCTTTCCTTACCCTGAACTATCGTTACCAAAGACAATAGACCTAACATAAACTTCCACATCATATTAAAAATATCTCCTTAATGATAGATTTAGATCATACTGGTTCATAAATCTATTTTCAGCAACTTTGTAATAGCTCCAACCGCCCATGAGTGTAAAACCCCAAGCATCTATGCGATGTTGCCAGCCTGCATTAATTGATCGGGATAAAAAATTGAAACGGTTGTTTAGGAATTGATAACGCGATGGATCATCTGGCGAAGTCCCCACATTACCGATTAGTGTGACATAGGAATCCGGTTTTTCACTGTTATAATAATGTCGGATCGCGAGGGAGTAGGCTTGGTTCCATCGTTGTTCATCACGTAACAAAAATCCCCTTAAATAGACAAAAGTTGGCCCAAAATATCGGCCTGCCGAAGCGACAAGTCCGTAATTATTTGTATTGTCATTTGCACGAACATACCTTCCTCCGAAATCGAAGAGCCACAATCCCGCTTCCCGATACAGGCTATAAGATGCGCGCCACGTTGGAAAAACACTGCCATCAGCCCAAGCTATCTGGTGATAGGCATATATATTTTTACTGTAGTTAAGCCAAGCATCCAAACCGACCTGATAACCTTTCTCACCACGTCTATTCCCGTAATTAAACTGTCCGATAAGTGTATTTTTCTCCCCTAATTTTTGGCCATATTCCAGACCTGAAATAAAGAAATGTCCATTTGGCCGATCTTGCGAACTTTGCATATGATTTGCTCCAACATAAAACTTATAAGGCATATTCTCGCGGTAAACTTTGGTCAAATGCTGATATTGTAAATTTTCCGGCATCTTCGCTACCAGCTGATTCATATAACCCAATGCCGTTGAATAATCTTTGTTTAGTGCGGCAATGTTTGCTAATTGTTCGGTAACAAAAATCGAACTGTCACCTCTGCTCCATAAAGTTTCGAAATCTGTCTTCGCTTTCCCGTATTCTCTATTCGTCATAAAAGCACTTGATCGCAGGTATAAGAAACGATTGTCTGCAGGATCGGCATGTTGTATACTGTCCGAATAAGCCAATGCTTGAAATACATCTCCCTTTTCGACGAAATTCCGTCCCCTTTTATACCAGATATCGATGCACGCATCACGGTCACGTGTTAACTTCCTATGTTCAAATTCGCTATACAACCTGATGATTTCAGCGTCCATCGGAAACCGTTTACGTGCGGATTGCCAGGTAATCGTTGCTTTTTCAGGCTGATTAGAAGACTCATATAGTGCAGCTAATGAAAGATACGCGTCTCTGTAGCTGGGCTCGCTCGAAACCACTGCTTCAAAATAGGGAATCGCCCAGTCGGCTCGCCCCATCTTCTGATAGCTCAATCCCAAGATATACCTAAAATCCGTGTATTTAGGATATTTTGATAATACGGTTTGGCTCAATGCAATGGATTCCCCCACTCTTCCTGCTCGCAGGTAGCCAGCGGCTTTTGGAACCAAGCTGTCAACGTCGTATGTTTTATTTTGCCAGTTAACCTGCGCATGTACAACTTGCGACAAAAATAGCAAACAAAAAATTAGCGCAGATAGGATTAATTTTTTCATTTTTCTACTTTTTAATGTGATCAGATGGCAAAGGAGTTAAGGTGCCTTTTCGCGTCATTTCCCCCCAGGCATGCTTTTTCCCAAAAAGTTCTTGGACATAGCCCTTAATCGAACTATAAACGATAATGGGATGATATACAAATGGTTCTATAAATGCGGTGAGGCATAACCTTATAATATCTTTTCGCCGTTTGTAATATTTATAGACATAATTGTCCAGTAAAATGGAAAAACTTGTCAGAAAGACCGAAAACATATAGACGAAGATCAATAAAAGAATAGCCATTGGCCAATTAATGCCATGTGTTAGGATGAGGTAGATATAAAAGAAAATACCTAAAATTTCCATAATAGGGGCAAAAAATTCGAAAATGGCATTGTATGGAAAAACGATGAGTCCAAACCTTTTGTACTTTGGATTAAAAAAGGCCTTACGATGTGTGCGCATAATTTGCATCAAACCCCGCGCCCAGCGTACACGTTGACGCGTTAACATCTTGAGGCTGTCAGGCCCCTCAGTCCAACAGAGCGTCTGCGGAATATACTTGACCTCGTATTTTTGGTTATTGTCACACATGGTCATACACATTCTGGTTACCATCTCCATATCCTCACCCAAGGAATTAGAATCATATCCGCCCGCAGCAATGAGAATCTCTTTATCAAACAATCCCAATCCCCCAGAAACATTGGGAATACAGTTGAGGTAATTCCAGCCCATTTTACCCAACAGGTATGATCGAATGTATTCCATTTCCTGAAAACGGGCCAATATGGGTTTGGGTAATGCAGCTTCCACCAACATACCGGAATCCACATAACTGGAGTTTGACATCCGTAGTGTTGCGCCCACAGCGATTACACGTTCCTTCGAATCCAGTACAGCTTCGATTAATTGAACGAGGGTATCATTAGCGAGCACACAATCCACATCGGTATTTAAAATATAAGGAAAGGAAGCTACATTAATTCCAGCATTTACCGCATCGGCCTTACTGCCCCCGTTTATTTTATCAACGATCGTTAGTCGTTTATGAGAGATGTCCCTGGATTTGTAGATTGCTTTAATCTCCTTACATGGCACCAAATAGTCAACCAAAAAGTCTACCTGGACCAGATCAAACTCTTTAATGAGCTTCTCCAATGTATCATCTTTACTGCCATCATTCACAATAACGACCTCGTATCTGGAGTAAAACAGTGTCATCAGCGAACGTACATTGTTCACGATTGTAACCGATTCATTATATGCTGGTGCGACAATACTTACCCCTGGAGCAATTTCAGACTCCATTAATGTCTGCACACGTCGGGAATTTCGCTTCCGAAGATTCTTCCGGATCGATATGGATGACATCCGAAACAACATGACGTATACAATCAACAGCAAGAGACAATAAAATCCGAAAACAAATTCTATTGAAAATATAAAATGTTTCATATGCAATACTTTTGTGTTATGGAACCAATACCTAGCAATCTATATATAGTGAACCATAGGGTGACTAACATAACGTATAAGCTTATAATCGTCCAAATTTTCAGCAGTTTCAATTTTACTTAAACTTGATGTACTGTAAGGCTTTTGCGCGAGCAGGGAACAATAAGCGTGTTTTCGTAGTGCCAATACTGTACTTTTATCGTTGAAGATATTCTCTAAAAGATCGATCGATTTGCCTTGACCAAGACGCCCCAATGCTTTTACAATCTCTATCTTGACATTTAAGGGCTGCTCGACGGTGTAAAAATCAACTAACCGACTTTCGCTATCTCTCGCCAGGAGTTTGCCCAATGAGTTGATCGCTTTGTGTAGCGTTTTAGCATCCTGAGCTGAAACGATGAGCTGCCATAATTTTTCTTCATCTAATTGCTGGTAATAGACCATGAGGTCCATCATAAGGCTATTGATTGAAAAAGATTGAGCGCCGTCGAGCCATTGAGAGAAGACGTAAGATCCCACATAATCGGTTGAGACAATTGTTTGATAGATATCAAGTGCATCCAGGTCAGTAATTCCTGCAATACCAGAAAAAACCTGATCGAAGGATATTTCACCCCGCACCTGCAAAAGATATTTAAAGGCCGCTACCCGAACTTCAATGCGTGGGCTACTCATCAGCTGCATCAAAACCGCATCCTGGATCTCGACCTTCATCAATGCTAAATCGGCCAAAGATCTTACCGTGGCTGCCACATGGTGGCTCTCGTGTCTTATTTCGTATTGGGCTTCTCTATCGAAGCCCAATTCATTAAATAAACTCCGCATATTTTTTCCTTTCTCTCCACCGATAGTAAAAATATATTCATGCAATATTTGACGGACCACTTTCTGAATGATCGGCTTATGAAGATCCAACGCTAGTTTATCCACCGGATAATGGCTATTCCTATTATCAATCAAAATGTGTTCATAGATAAAATCTCGCAATACAGGATATATTTTAGCATGATATAGGCGATACCGATAGTCACGATAATAAAAGATAGCAATACCGACAAGACAGCTTACCCAAAATAGAAAGCTCGACACAAGCGCTATCGTAACCAAAATTGGCCAACCCTCACCCTCAAAAAAGGATCGGATGCTATGAATCGTATGTTCTATTTTACTAAGCATGACCTATATTTAATCGTACACGGGATATCAGTTCAGACGGCGAAATAGGTTTTTTGATATAATCGTTGGCTCCTACTTCGAAACCTTCAACAATGCTGTTGTCATCTCGATAGCCTGAAATAATAATAACGGGCACCTGGTTATTCGTACTGCTTTTCCGAATGCGATCGATTATTTCGTAACCATTAGCAAAGGGTAATGCCAGGTCTGTTATGACCAAATCAATGGTTTCATCCGAAACCAGCGAAAGGGCTTCTTTACCGGACTTTGCCAGTAAGAGGTCATACCCTTCTCTTACAAGAACAAATTGCATTGTGCTCAATAGAATTTCATTATCTTCGATAACAAGAATTCTCTTTTTTTCGTTCTCCATAGCGGTAGATTTTTAGTTTTTCACGGTGAGACAAAGTTTCGAAAAAAAAAGAAAATGTCTTGTCGATTAACAACTACAGGTGGATTTAAATAATTTAAACGCAGGTTTTAAGGATTGTTATCTCTTAAAATGACAATATATTGACATAGCTTATTTCGTGTTTATTGTTAAACAACTAAACTAGTATGTAAAATTTCAACTTCTTCGATCAAGGAACGAATGATATCTGCAGTAGAAAGTTCACTGTAAGAATGTATCGATTGTCCGGTCCAAATGTTGATAAAATCAGCATTTCTATTTATCCTTGCTACTCTTCTTAATTCGCCTGTGAGTTTATTTTGATAAGGATAGGGCAAAATCTTTTGAGCGGCTTCTAAAGCTTCAATGAATTTATTTTTTATACCTCTGGCGTAGCGCCCTGAAAAGCTCCTCGTTAATACGATGTCTGATTCATTAACGCCTGAAAGACGCGCTTTTTCAAAGTCCAGGAGCGCGCTCTCCTTAGATTTGAGTAATAAACTACCCACCTGGAAGCCACTGGCACCTAAGAGCTTTGCAGCATGCAATGTACTAGCGTTGTATAAACCACCGGCATAAATAAGGGGAACATGGACATGCTCTTTTACCTGCGGTAGTAGTGAAAGTCCGCCAATCGCCGGTATTGGAGTCTCGTCAAAACTTCCGCGATGTCCCCCTGCTTCTAGTCCCTGTACACAGATGATGTCAATGTCAGATTCTTCCAAAGCGATTGCTTCTGCCACCGAGGTGCATGTACCAATAAGAGTAACATCATTGTCTTTCAATCGTTTTATACTTTCTGTATCCAAATTTCCAAACGTAAAACTCACAACTTTACACCGATGGGTGATGATTACGTCAATCTGTTCCCTGTAATCGGTCAAATGGATACTATCAAGCTCGGGTAAGGTTACTTTCAAGTCGTGCTGCGCGGCTAATTGCTCCACGAAAGTTTTTGTTTCACTATACTGTTTCCTTAAATCGAATGAAACCTTGGGAATATTATTGACAAAAATATTGACCTCGAAAGGCCGCTTTAGATTTTCGGCAGTCAAACGAATAAGTTCGCTGCAACGTTCTGGCGGCAGATCACCCAAAGATAACGAACCGAGCGCTCCAGCACGCGAGGCTGCAATGACCATTTCTGGTGTCGTAACACCAAACATTGGAGCTTGGATAATCGGATATTCAATACCTATTGATCTTGTGAGTTGATTTGACCACTGCATATCGGGACAATTTAATAGTCTTAAAATTTGTATAACGATCGATGTAATGCGTCTAATTTAGCTTATTTTTTGTTAAATGATGTGATAACAATTGGGAAACATCCTACAACGGAAGTTCCAAATAAGCTATTTATACTGTATATTTATGGTATTCTATTACGTAACAAACAATTTTATGAAAATCGCCTTCTTTTCGACTAAACCATACGACAAATTATTCTTTGAACAGGAAAACAGCGCTTACGGATTTCAGTTTAATTTTTTTGAAACGCATTTAGGTCCACATATTGTCAATGCTATTGAAGATGAGAAAGTGGTCTGCGCATTTGTCAATGATAAACTAAACCGACAAGTGATTGAAGTACTTGCTCAAAAAGGTGTCGAACTGATTGCATTACGCTGTGCTGGTTTTAACAATGTTGACCTGGAGGCGGCAAAGGAGTTTGGCATTCAGGTATGTCGGGTCCCGGCTTATTCCCCAGAAGCAGTTGCAGAGCATACAATGGCAATGTTATTGACATTGAATCGTAAAACCCATAAAGCCTATAACCGCGTAAGGGAGCAAAATTTTGCATTGAATGGCCTTTTAGGATTTAATCTTCACCAGAAAAAAATTGGCGTTATTGGAACGGGAAAAATTGGAAAGGCCTTTATCAAAATTGCATTGGGATTTGGGGCAGAAATAATTGCCTATGACTTATATCCCGATCAGCAGCTTACAACACAGGGTGTCAATTACAAATCATTGGATGAGCTCTTTAAAGAATCAGATATCATTTCACTTCATTGTCCCCTAACCTCCGAGAACCACTACCTCATCAATAGCGAGTCATTGGGGAAAATGAAAGACGGCGTTACTATTATTAATACAAGCAGAGGCAATCTGATCAACACCCAAGATGTCATTAAAGCACTCAAAGAACGAAAAATTGGTTTACTGGGTATTGATGTCTATGAACAAGAGGAAAAGTTGTTTTTTAAAGACTTATCGACAACAATTATTGAAGATGAAACAATACAATTATTGATGAGTTATCCGAATGTCTTAGTGACGGCACACCAAGCTTTTTTCACCACAGAAGCATTAACCGAAATTTCGCAAAGAACACTAAGGAGCATCTCAGACCTATCAACCAAAGGAATCACTGACGCCGAGGTCATGCTTTAACAAGATTTCCCATCAAATTTATTTTGAGGTAGCGCTATTAGCAATGTTGTGGCTAAATGCACCTTTTAAAGAAACAGAATGGATGCAAACTGTTGTATCATCGGTACAATTGTCTCATTAGGCATCAGCAAAAATGAGTAGCGAAAGGGAATATAAACTAAATGCCTATCCCCTTTCGCGTTTGTAATCACACCACCACTCATCAAGTCTTTCAATGACCGGCAGTAAAGTTTTACCTAATTCGCTAAGTTTATACTCCACACGTGGTGGAGATTCAGCATAAATCTGTCTACATAAAATACCATCACGTTCGAGCTCACGGAGTTGAACGGTCAAGGTCGTTTGCGCCAGATCTTCCATTTCTCGCCGTAGTTCTCCAAATCTTTTGGGGCATTGTTTGGCAACAGCCTTAATGAGCAAAACTTTCCATTTTCCGCCAATTATCTTAAAAATTCCGTTGACATCACAACAGGCTCCAAAATTTTCACTTTTTTTTTCCTTCATAATCTCCTCATACTGACCATTAGTTCATAAAAACATACCAAGTACATCATTTATAACTACTTGATTGCAAAAAATATCCAAACTATTTTTAATCGTAAAATTATTAAAAACTTTCTATATGCGCTTTCAAATTAAGGATCTACTTCATATTTTCCTCCTTTCAACGGGTATATTTCTTTTCGTCATCGATCTTTTTATCATTAATGTTTCTCTTCCCACGGTTCAACATGCGATACATCTACGCAATAGTGATACGCAATGGATCATAATACTATATATCATTGGTTACACAAGTCTTCTAATCAATTCAGGGAATGCCGGAAATCATTATGGAAAGAAGAAATTATATTTAATTGGCATGGCTGGTTTTACAGTAGCCTCTCTTTTATGTGGCTTAGCCGATAATCTTTACATTTTATTGGCCGGAAGATTGATCCAAGGGATTAGTTCTGGATTGATGGTTCCACAGGGTATCGCATTGATCACCTTACGTTTTGAAAATCCCGAGAAGAGATCAATGGCATTGGGTATTTATGGGAGTATAGCAGGCATCGCTTCTGTCATCGGTCAATTATTGGGAGGAATACTTCCCGACCAGACCTGGATACATGAAAGCTGGCGTCTTATCTTTTTAATTAATGTTCCCATTGGGGTGGTCGCCTGCTTTGCTGTCTATCGTTATACAGCTAACGATCAAGTCTACGTTAAATCCGCTGTTTCTTTTAAACCAATGGTAACATTATTTACGCTTTTAATGGGAATAATTTTTCCATTAATCATGGGGCCTGACTTGAAATGGCCAATATGGTCACTGCTGGTCCTGGGAACAACGCTTGTTTTTGTCCAGCTATTTCTAAAAAAACAGCGTAAATTAGAAAAGATGGGCTATCCTAGCGTACTCAATTTCACCTTATTCAATAATCGGGTTTTCAATTTGGGTCTGCTGGCCGCATTAGCCTACTATATGGTACAGGACGCTTATTTTATCATAAATTCCAATTACCTTCAAAATCAAAAGAATTATACAGCAACAATGACCGGAATTGCCTTTGTTTATCAAGGTATAGGTTATGTATTGGCAAGCGTTATGGTCAGCAAGTTGATACAGCGTCATGGAAAAATTGTGGTGCTTTATGGATTAGGCATCATGATTTTGGGATTGGTTGCACATCTTTTCATTTTTAATAGGATGCTTTTAAATAACTACCAGATACATACCCTGTTCTTTTTATACGGCATTGGTTGCGGTAGTGTGCTACCTGCATTAATGACTCTTGCCTTAAAAGACCTCAATGAAAAATTAATTTCAGTCGGATCTGCCATCTATCTTACGGTACAACAACTATCAATATGCCTGGGAATCACATTTATCGTCGGTGTATTTCTACATCAAAAAGAAAATAAATTTTTCATTTGGCAGCATATTTCATCAGCTTATGGCTACTCGATCGCACTATCGGTCATATTGCTCTTATTTGTCCTAGGTTTTATAGCTTATTTACCTTCACAAAAGGTAAAATAGCAGGTAATTTGTATAGGGTTTAGCTGTTTTATCTTATTTTATATAAGGGTTAAGGCCGCTAATTTGCTGCCTTATATTTGTTCACTAAAGCATAATCATAGGGTATGCGCATACTCAAGGGACCAGCTTCCCACAAATCTGAATCAGGGGACAAGTAAAAGTCATAAGCATTACGCAGGAAATTTTCCCCATCGGGTGCTTCTTGCCATTTTTTCTGCGCTCTATTATAAAGTAGTATCATGCAACTCACGCAAGTTCCCTTATCTTTCATGGCCAGGTTTTCATAACACTTCCCTATTTTTACACTTAATTTTTGTTGAATAATAAGGTCCGTCAACCGTCCTTTTGTAAGGTGAATTAAAGCAAGCTGTGCATCTTCATCCGTTGGCGAATGTTTTGCGGGGTTCAATCGGTCGAACTGAGCCTGATATATTCGTGCTATTTCGGCCTGCCTCACATCCATTGGTAAGAGATTTGTATCTACGGGATGGAGGTCTTCAACATCGTCCACCTGGGTGGCTCCAACACTTAAGGCGATATTTTGTTTGGATGTGTCAGCAGCTGAGCTTTCATTTTTATCGAATAACTGCGTAAGTTCTGAAATATGATGTCCTATTTGATTAAAACCAACAACGTAATTTAAGATAACAAAAGCAAATAGTGCAAGGACAGAAAAAATAAAAAGTGCCTTCCAAATACTGGTCCGGCCATGCTCATTTGTTTCCACTTCCAAAAATGTAGATCTTTTGTGATCTGCTCTGTCAGCATCGTCACGATGTTCAACCCGGTCATAATCACCTAAAAATAAGTCTTTACCATCAAAAAGATCAATATGATCTTCTTGAAACATTTGCACTATATCCCGGGCAGCTTTATACTTTACATTTGCCCCTGTAGCAACCAAATCAATTGCGGCATTAACATCGCCCTGTTTAATTAATTCACGAATAGTTGCTTTATCAATTTCGATTGTATTTACGAGAATATTTTTAGTCATACCGTTTAATTTCTATGGATTGCTTCGCTATCGATTAGCACTGAACCATTTTAGATCAAAAATCAGATTAATAAATGAAAGATCAATGAAAATTTCTTCCCTTATGAAAAATACCTGCAGCATTGTCGCCAACTGTTGTCAGATCTTTTAACAAACCTGACATATCAAAGCATCGTTCTGCTATTACATGAATAACCTCTCCTTCAACTTGAATTTTACCCGCGACCATCAGGAGTTTTGCGCGAAGAATTTCTTTTCGATATTTTTCAAATACAGTACTCCAAACGACAATATTTGCAAAACCGGTATCATCTTCAATGGTGATAAATAAAACACCTTTAGAGGTTCCTGGTCGTTGTCTAACCGTAATCAATCCGCATATTTTCACGAGTATATTATTTTTGATCAGACCTAATTTTGCTGTAGGCACGACATGGAGTAGATCAAGCTTACCGCGCAAGAAACTCACGGGATGTGCTTTAATGGATAGTGAGGTTCTTGCATAGTCGGCCACTACATGTTGGCTTTTCGTGAGCAATGGCAGTTCGATCTGTCCTTCTACTATACTTTCAGAGGGTTGACCTTCAAATAATGCAATCGGACGATCCGCCAATGCTGTAATTTCCCAAAGTGCTTGCCGACGATCAATACCTAATGATGTAAAGGCATCTGCATCAGCTAACTTCTCCAACGCAGTAAGAGATAGTCCAACATCCATCATACCAGTAATGGATGCATAAGCAGACTGCCGACCTTGTGTCAGCACAGCAGCCTCTTCCATTGAAAATCCTTTGATCTGACGTAAGCCTAATCGAAGGTCATGTGGTTTTCCAATTTCTCCTTCTAAGGTATTGTCCCACAAAGAATGATTGATATCAATAGGGCGTACTTTTACCCCGTGTTTCTGTGCATCAATAACAATTTGTGCTGGCTGATAGAACCCCATGGGCTGACTATTGAGTAAGGATGCTGCAAAAATATCCGGATAGTAATACTTAAGCCATGAGGACACATACACCAGTAATGCAAAAGACGCTGCGTGACTCTCTGGAAAACCGTAACTGCCAAAACCTTCCAATTGCTTAAAAACTCGATTTGCAAACTCTTCCGTATAGTTTTTCTTTACCATACCATCGACCATCTTTTTGTGAAAAGTCGACACCTGCCCTTTGGCTTTGAATGTAGCCATGCTTCGGCGCAATTCGTCGGCCTCTGCAGGTGTAAATCCCGCAGCAACAATGGCAATTTCCATGGCCTGCTCCTGAAAAAGGGGGACGCCCAAGGTTTTTTCAAGAATGGTTTGGATCTCTGTGCTTGGATAATCGACATCTTCCTCTTTATTTCGCCGACGCAAATAAGGATGCACCATATCGCCTTGTATTGGTCCAGGCCGTACGATAGCCACCTCAATAACCAGATCATAAAATTCGCGCGGTTTTAATCGCGGCAACATCGACATCTGGGCCCGGCTTTCGATCTGGAATACACCTAAGGTATCCGCATGACAGATCATATCGTAAACCTTTGGATCGTCTTTTGCCCCAATATCAGCCAGGGTAAGCTCTTTTCCATAATGCTTTTTAGCGAGGTCAAAAGCTTTGCGTATACAGGTCAACATCCCCAAAGCAAGTACATCAACCTTTAGAAAACCCAGTGCCTCAAGATCATCTTTATTCCATTCGAGATTTGTCCGATTATCCATACGGGCATTTATTAAGGGACAAAGCTCATGCAAATTACCTTGCGTAATAACAAAGCCGCCCGTATGCTGCCCCAATTGACGTGGAAAGCCAATATATTGGTGCGTCAATTCGAGAATTTTTCGCAAATGTTGATCTTCGGGATTAAAGCCCTGTTCAACCAAACGTTCCAAATTGATATCATCGTCCCAATGGCTACTCACTACCCCTGCTAAACGCCCTACCGCATCCATGGAAAGCCCCATCGCCTTGCCAACATCACGTATTGCGCCTTTGGAGCGTACCTGTGTGACAGTTGCTACGATAGCAGCACGATTTCGACCATATTTCTCATAAATATACTGGATCACTTCTTCTCGACGCTCATGTTCAAAGTCGACGTCTATATCCGGCGGTTCATCGCGTGCATCGGACATAAATCGTGCAAATAAAAGCCTGTATTTTGATGGGTCAACAGAAGTAATGCCCAAACAGTAACAGACCGTAGAATTTGCTGCCGATCCACGTCCCTGGCATAAAATTCCTTTTTCCTTTGCAAACCGGACATAATCGTATACAGTTAAAAAATAAGAAGCATAATTTTTGCGTTCGATAAAATCAAGTTCCATTAGAATCGTTTCACGAACTGTTGCTGGAATATCACCATCAAATCGTTTTTTTGCCCCTTCCCAGGTTAAATAAGTTAATTCCTCCTGCGTCGTTCGACCATGGGATGATAATTCATCTGGATAGATGTACTTCAAATCATCTAGGGCAAAACGACAAGCATTGGCTATTTTTACACTCTGTGCTACGGCCTCAGGATACAGCCTAAACAAACGTTCAACTTCAGGTATTGATTTGAGATAACGCTCCGCATTAGGATGTAAATGAAATCCAGCCGTATGTATCGTACATTTTTCACGAATGCAGGTTAAAATATCCTGCAATTCACGCCTTTCAGGGACATGATAATATACATCACCAAGTACCACCCTCGGGATATCCAATTGTTCGCCAAGCTGATTTATCCGAAACAATAATTTAGCATCATCCCCACGATAGAGTTTTTTTATTCCTAGATTAAGATAGCCCTGGAGATGCTGTTGACATTCCTGAACAAACTCAATAAATGAATGTTCAAGCTCAAACCCCACGACCAATTTTTCAGGTGGACAAATAATGAATATAATCCCTTCAGCGTATTGAAATACATCGTTTTTATATAACTCGCATTTTCCTTTTTCGGTCCTTAAATTTCCAAGAGTTAACAATGTTGAGAGTCGGCCATAAGCCTCTTTATCTGTTGGGTAGGCCAATAAACTTGGGCCATCCTGTAAATCTAAACGACAGGCAGGAATAAGTCGTATACCTACTTTTTTAGCCTCGATATGCGCACGAACGATCCCAGCAAGGCTATTACGGTCGGTTACGGCAACAGCATGATACCCCAATTGAGCAGCCCTTTCGATCAGTTCCTCAGGGTGTGAAGCACCTTCGAGAAAACTAAAATTACTTGTTATCTGTAATTCACAATAGCCCATGCTTAAGCAAAAAAACCGTGTATAAACCATTGATCCGTATGCCCGTCATAATGCCCCGAACGATACAGCCAAAAACGCCGGCCTTGCAGATCTTCTACCGCATAGTAATCCCGATGTTCGCCTGGATCAATCCACCATTCACGCTCAATACGTTCGGGGCCATCTGCTTTTCTGATCGTATAGGTGTCTCCCTTATAACGGAACAAGATGGGGGGATAATCGGGTATGGGAGCTGTAACAATAATACGTTCCGGAACCTTCAATAATCGCGTCGGACGTGGTCTTGCCATTTGCCAGTCAACAGTTGCAACCTCATCTAGTGTAGTCGCTATTTTCATGGATCGCTCGGGCCAGTAATGTGCAGACGGAACATAGCGTGAAATCTCACAATTGGCGTCCCTACTTTTCAAGCGATCTAACAGTTCGGTAACTGCCGGGTTTTTGAGGCCAATTCTATGGTTCCAAAGATTTTCCTGAATAGGATCTGCAATTTCAACTTTAGAAACCTCCAAAGTAAATAATTCAATCCCCAATGCCGGTTCAATCTGTGGAATCTTTATGGCAAATAATTGAAGGATATGTTTGACCTGGGCAGTAGCACGATTAGTCTCAATGCTGATTGTCTCTAATTTCCCATCCACGCGGTGGCAATTCAATTCAGCTGCACGTAATCCTTTCCCCTCTCCCGACAAACGTTTACACAACTTGTTTAATAACTCTTCCAGCGCCAGTTCAATACCATGTGCTGTACAGATGGGTTCGAGACAAGGTAATCGCTCTTCATACGGTAAATTAGCTTTTATAGGAAGAACAAATTCATCTTCCAGCCCCATGGCCTGATCCAGTCGAAGCAATAGGCTGTCACCAAATCTTCTACGCAAGACTGAACGCGGCATTTTTGCAAAACTTCCTATTGACTGTAGTCCAAGCGATTGCAACCTTTTCAATTGAACCTCTTCCAATCGTAGTGCTGCAGGGTGCAAGGGAAAAAGTGCCTCTGACTGCGCCTGTTCATTTATAATCGTATTTTCAGAACCAAAATGTGTGATAGCCCATGCGGCCCCAATGGTATCAGCAATGCCCATGCGCACAGTATAACCATGTTGTTTAAATTGAGAAACAATACTTGTTAAGTAAGTTGCCTCTCCACCCCAAAGATGTGCACAACCACTTATATCGAGCATAATTCCATCGGGCTCATCCAATGAAACCCATGGTGTATACCTTATGCACCAATCTGCTATGGAATGGAGTAATTTTTCAGCCAATCCAGCTTGCTCTTTGATGATTTTAAGTGATGGAATAAATGCCCGTGCATCTGCTATAGCCATACCTGCGTGTATCCCCGCTTGCTCTGCAAATGCGTTACACGCACTAACGATTAATTTTCCTTGCACAGCGACAGACAAAACAACAGGAACATCCTGCAAATGTGGCTTACAGACGGTAAGCCAATCTGTTTTTAAGTAACGAAACCAAAGGGACGCAAATCTTTTTTTCATGGCTAGCCTAAATTTTGATAATTATAGGTCCAATCTGTGATCTGCACATCTTTTTTGAGGAATGTTCTAAATCCTTGTGGAGACCAGATAATTTGTCCTTTGGCTGGATTACCATTTCTTACCTTAAGCAGCTCTACTTCCCAACAGGGGTAACCAATACCAGGTAATCCATCATCCGATTGACTAGGTAAAGAAGTAACCTTCCAACGTGCAGCACAACTCGTCGCCAACAAGATCTTGGGGTTATGTTGAAGTATAAATCCTGTCACCCGGCTTTTTTCTACGGCAAGTTGAAGGCGCCTTGACTGAATAAAATCCAGCTGATGTATTTCAGCCAATACGGCTGTTATGCCATGGCATTTCAACGCTTCTTCCATTGCCCATAAAACATCTCTTTCCCGTTTCATGGAGACAAAAACAATCGAGGCCGGATCAACTCCAAATGATTTGATAGCAGCAGGAAATACCGTTTGAATAGAGCCTATCCAAATACAAATCCCATCATTTTGCATCAGTTTTCCAAGCAAAGCACCAATAAATCCACAGGAAGCAGCACTATCCATGCGGTTAAAGCTAACAAATTCATGTATAACACCTTTGGGAAAGATTCCATTTGGAAAAGCTTTTTCCAAAGGCCCCAAATCTATAGCGCATTCATCATTCAAACTTTGAGCTACTCCCTGCCACGACAGTAAGTCTTTTTTAAGTTTGCTAATCAAAGCTTGTTTATCATCTAACATCATAGCCCCTCCTATTTAATAGTACATACAAATGTAATACTAAATATTTTAGTATTAAAGACGAAAGCTATATTTTTTAGCAAATAAACACAGTGCTAAAACGGAATCTTTACTATTTCAATTCTTATATATCATTCAAGAATTGTTGGATGACATCTTTTTTTCTGGTCGCAACAGGAATCATTTTACCATCAGACATTTCTATTTGGCCATCCTTGAAATATTTTTTAATATAATTGGCATTGATTAAATAAGATTGATGACAACGAATAAATTCAGATTCAGGAAGCATCGTTTCAAAATGTTTAAGGACTTTTGAAACCATCATCGGTTTATTGTCTTTGATATAAAATGTAGTATACCCTTTATCTCCATGACAATAAAGAATATCATCAATATTCACGATCTGGGTATATTCAAATGTACGAAGCGCTATCTTACGAGGTCTACTTGGAGATTTCAGATAGCTTTCGGCCATGCTTAATTGCATGCTATTGAACTTAAATTCCGTATTTTTTTTATAACATTTTTCAATAGCTTCCATAAATTGTTCTGGGACTAATGGCTTTAATAAATACGCAATGGCACCTATATTTAGGGCTTCTATGGCATACTGGTTAAATGCTGTTATAAAGATGGTATTAATATCCAATTTCAGTTCTGAAAGGAAGGATAAACTGGATCCGTCTTTCAATTGAATATCGGCTAAAATAAGATCTGGATTAGATTCAAGCAATTCACGTTCTGCCTGGGCAATAGAGGGACTATAACCTACTATCTGAACATAGGGTATCGCATCTAACAGAGACTTAATATACAGATAGATGTTATGCTCGTCTTCAAGAATATAAACTTTCATAATTTCACGTATTTAATTAAAATATAAAACAAGTGGGATATAAATTTCTACACGATATCCACTTTTATCCTCTTTATAATTGGGTTTTATTTCAATCCTTGCTTTTTGCTTTGGATCAGTAAATAAAAGTTCAAGACGCTCTTTGGTAATCACCTGAGAAAGAGATGTCTTGTGCGCATTCTCTTTTTTATCTGTGCGCATTCCCCAACCATTATCACTGATAACAATATGCAATTGATCTGCTTGCTGATTAAAAAGAATTTGTAACTGTCCGCGATAATTTAAATTTTTGAAAGCATGTTCAATAGCGTTTTCAACAAACGGCTGAATCAACATGGGGGGAATCATGACATCGTCCACATCCAAATTACCGCTCTCAATTTCAAAATCAAATACATCTTGATAGCGCATCTGCTGTAAAAGTATATAATTCTTTAATGATTTAATTTCTTGATCCAAAGAAATATACTCCTCCCTATTTAATTCGAGTATATCACGAATTTGACGGGACAACAGGATGAGGTATTGATTTGCTTTTGCTTTTTGTTCACTACTGATCAAACCTTGCAAATTAGCTATAGCATTATAAATAAAATGCGGATTAAGCTGGTTTTGTCGTGTCTTTTGCTCTAAAATTAATTGTCTGTTTTCGGCAACTATACGCTGATTAATATTTTTCAACAACTTTTGTTTATTCCGATAATAAATGAAGAATGCAATACTAAAGATCAGCGCAAATAAAATAACAAAAATCCAACGCTGTTGGACCATAATCTGATGGTTGAAGGCATTTGTTGTTTTTAAAAGCTGAATAGCCTGGTCCTTTTTTTCAGTTTCATATCGTGTATTGATCTCATTGATACGATCATTTTCAATACTTTTTGTGCTATTTTTATAATCCTGATAGGCTGAATCTAAGGTAAAATAAGCCCGTTCATAATCTCCTTTTAATGCGTGTGCTACTTGTAGATTCTGGTAATAGAATAATTTATTTTGCTTGCCTTTATGTGTTTTGATAAACTGCAATCCAGCATTGAAATAATAGATCGCCGAGTCCACTTGATGATTATTCAAAAAATTTTTTGCCAAATTCGCATACGCATAGGCATTGAGCGCCTTGCTTGAAGATAAATAATTAAAATACTTTTGGGATGCCTCTACTGCTTTTCGACTATTACCTATGCTAAAAAAATACTGCGCCTGTAAATTATACATGCGCATAATAATAGCAGAATCAGCCGTTTTATTTGCATAATATCTGCAGCTATCCAGTGTTAATTTTAATTTCTCAAAATCATGCAATTCAATATACTGTATAAATTTAATCTCCTGATAGGCCTGTGCAACATGTGGGTCGGATCTGTTGGGATGATAATAATACCACGACTCGTTATCTTTGAGTGCCTGGTTATAATCAGCGCGGCGATAATTTGCATTGGCCAATAGATTAAAAAAAAGAAAACTAAACCTACTTTTATTTGCTAATGCATATTCTTTCGCATCGATAATTTGTTCCATGATGCCAATAGTAGTCACATCATTAAAACTAAAATTAGCTCTTATTTTAAAGTAATCCTTCAGAACATGCAAATCGGGAGACATTGTTCTCCCATCAAGGTTTTTCAGCGCAATTTCTATTGAATCAATTTTATCATCCAACAAGTAGTTATACGCCAAAAAAATCCAATTATAGCCAGAAATATTAAAATATCTATCCTTAGCAAACTCCGTTGTCTTCTTTGCTATAATAGATTGATCCCTAAAATCCTGTAGAGCGAGAAATTTTAATAATGTGTCCTGATAGGTTAAATCAAGTGCCTTATCTTCAGTATGCGCATTATTTCTAGACGTCTGACGGTCACTTTGATAACAAGAAAGTAACTGTGCCATTAGCACGAGAGATAAAAAACAAAAAGTAAATCTTGTCAAATTTCGTATCATCAGAATATAACTATCTGTTTAAATTTACATGAAGGTCTTATATTTTTCCATTACCTCCTTCATTAACTATAATAAGCTTTCACAAGATATCAACAGCTATAAAAAAATAGGCAAGGCACTACTATCCATATCATGTTATCTATTGTCGAATATCGGAATATTATCAAAAAAACCAATATATACTTTCAAAAGTATTTAACCCCACTGATACTTATGTTAATATTCTTCCTCAGTAAAAACACCGAGTGCAATTATTGATCGCAGATAGAGTTAATTTTCTTTTACTTCCTACAAACATACAAATTGGTCAACAATGAAAACTTACTATTTAATAATCGCAATATATGACTCAATATTTGCATCGATAAAGAGAATTTCGTTTTTTTATCAAAACGTGTAACGAAATAGCCATACCACATACTTATATCATAAAGCATCACGCTAAAACGTAATATGGTAAATAACCTAATCTTTACTTACATAAACTGGACTATAGATAGTGATATCTTTGTTATTCCACTTATTGAACACCCTATTCGCTGGTACGGACTATTTTGGTTATTGGGTATTGTATTATGTTATAAGATATTAGGATCATTATTTAAGAAAGAAGGTCGGCCACCCGAGTTTTTAGATCAACTAACCATTTATATTGTTTTTGGTACTGTCATTGGCGCTAGACTAGGGCATGTATTATTTTACGATCCCGGTTATTACCTCAATAATCCCTTAAAAATATTAGCCATATGGGAAGGTGGGCTGGCAAGCCACGGTGGTGGTATAGGCATACTAATCGCAATCTATTTATTTGCAAAAAAACAGCAACTTCCTTTTCTCTGGCTTGCAGATCGGATTGCTTTGGTCGTCCCTTTAGCTGGTGTTTGCATTCGATTGGGCAACTTAATGAACTCTGAAATGATTGGCACAGCAAGTAGCTTACCTTGGGCCTTTGTGTTTACCCATATCGATACTATCCCCCGGCATCCAGCACAGCTTTATGAAGCCTTATTTTGTCTCTTATTATTCGTATTGTTATATCGTTTATGGAAAGAAAACAAGCTTCGACGTAACAATGGAAACTATTTCGCCTTGCTGTTGGTTTTGCTGTTTTCGTTCAGGTTTTTAGATGAGTTTTTGAAAATCAATCAAGAGCATTTTGAAGACTCCTTATTGATCAATATGGGACAGCTGCTTAGTATACCCTTCATTCTTATTGGAGCTGGTCTATTTATTTTCAATCGTTGTCGAGAAAGAATACCGAATATAACGTAATAGCATGCGCGGACTTCCAATAATAGCCCGCTACGTCATGCTCACCAAATACAGAAATGGTTATCATGACTTTTTTAATAAGCCATGTTGAAAAGCATATTTTACTAATTCCGCGGTATTTTTTACCCTTGTTTTATCTATCAAGCTCTGCCGATATCCTTCAACAGTACGCTTACTCAAAAAGATTTTATCTGCAATTTCTAAATTTGTAAAACCGTCAGCGATTAACTCTAATACTTCTAGCTCGCGATCGTTTATTTCCAGATCGAGGATGATATTCGAGCCCGCATCCCTATAAACTTGACCGGAAGAAACTTGTTCAAGCAGGGCTATACTAATTTCTTCGCTCATATAGCGTCCGCCTTCAGCGACATGCTTTAATCCAAAAAGTAATTCATTGTAACCTATATTTTTCAACAGGTAGCCTGAAAGACCATGTTCAAAACCTTCAACAACATAATGAATTTGATTTAGCATAGACAATATCACAACTTTGACCAATGGATATTTTTGACTGATGATTTTTAAAAGCTCCATCCCGTCCATATGCTCCATGTTTATATCAGTTAAAACAATATCAGGAGCTAAACCATTCGCCAATATAGACAGCGCTTCTGCACCATCAGATGCCTCGCCTATCACCGTAAATTCACCCTGGGATTCTAAAAGTAGTTTAATACCATTCCGTACGACCATGTGATCTTCAACCAATAGTATCTTAACCGTATTCATCTTCTATGGCATTTAAATAAAAACTTTCAATTCTATTTTCTTCCAAACTTATACTGCAACGATAATTTATCATATTCGCTATTTGAAATAAAAAAGAAACAGACTGCATAAACAAAATAAAGATACAACTTTCTATCCAGTCTACTGTCGACATGATGAGTTCACATTAAACAGCCCACAGGATCAACTGGCAAATAAAATAGTGGATTTCATCCCTTACGACAACTCCGGTCATTTATGGATAGAGCGAAAACTCATGAGAAAGGAACAATATTTGTATGCTATTAAATCAAGCTATAGCGATATCGCTTTAATCAATACTTAATTTTTGCTATGTTATGATATGTTCAGATAAAGATATTTTAGCCGTTCTCACCTCTTCATTGGATGCCTGCTCAATTTAGGATAGTGCAGAACTCCATATTTCTTATGCAAGCACTAACATGTTAAAACTTTGGGGTTGTGATCAGCGTATTATTGGGCAGTGTCTTGAAAATTGTCTTCAACGAGAAGATTTAACACCCTATATCCCCCTCCTGAAAAATGTCTGGATAAACGGAAAAACTGCGGTCATTGAAAAGATAAGGATTAAACTCAAAACGGAAAATCAGGCTTCACTAGGTTATACGCACACTTTTGAATATCATCCGCTCATCGATGAAAAAGGTGAAATTTATGGCATATTTAATCAAATTAGACTGATACCTGAAAATGAAGACAAGTACCCACAAACGCAGGAAAAAAATACCATTGAACGAAAATTGCTACAAGATTTATTAACTCAAAAATATCTTATAGCAGGAAAACACTATAAGAGCCCAACGAATAATTACACCTTGTCATCTAAACATACTGAAGATCTCAATGAAAAACTTAAGGGGGCACTCAAGAAAATCATTGAGAGTGAAGAACATTATCATTTTGCTTTACAGTCGGCCGAGATGGGAACATGGACCTTAAATTGTAAAAATTACTTAGTAAATTGGGATGAACGGACTCGGGAACTCTTTGGGTTTGCGAAAGGTGAGTATGTTCCATACAATGAAGTCCTTAAATATATTCATCCAGAAGATAGGAATAGAATCGATCAGGAAGTAAAAAAATCACTGACTTATCAAAACAAAGGTGTTTATGACGTACAGTTTAGAACCATTGGAGCACAAGATCTTCAGTTACGGTGGTTGCACTGTAAAGGAAGAGTATACTTTGACCAAGACCAACAACCCGAATGGTTTGCAGGTACCGCTATAGATATTACCACCCAGCATCAAGAACACGAAAAGCTTGAAACAATTCATCAACTTATCGCCAAAAGAGATCAACAGTTTAGAATGATCGTAGAAGCCGCCGGTATCGGTATATTTTCTATTGACATGGAAACCAAAACAATGGAACTCAATGATCGCTGCCGTGAATTATTTGGCTTCGATCAGCAAGACAACATCAAAGAAGCTGACTTTTTCGACCAAATACTGCCTCAGTACAGAACTATCATCCATGATGTTTTTCTGGAAGTAACACATAAACAATCTCCTTTCGATTGTCAATGTGAAATAAAAGATAAAAAAACAGGTAAGATAAAATGGTTAAGGTCAATAGGTGGAAGTCAATTGGAATCGGATACAACAAGACATATGATCTACGGCGCTATAATAGACAGCACCAATGACAAGGAAGAAGAAAGGAAAAAACTAGACTTTATTAGTATCGCAAGTCACGAACTTAAAACACCGTTGACCTCACTAATTGCCTATATCCAATTACTTCAGGCCAAAGAAGGTACACTGAGCACCGAAAAGCGCATGCAATATCTCCACCAATCGAATGAGCAAGCAACGCGTATGCGCGGTTTAATTGACGGCTTTTTAAATGTTACTCAATTAAATGAGGGTAAGCTAGTGCTTCGCAAAAAGACATTTAACATTTGCTCTTTAATCGATTATATTCAAAATATCTATTCTTTAAAATCGGTAAAGCACTTCATCCATTATACTGGAGCAATAGATTCGAATTTGGAGATTATTGCCGATCGTGATAAAATCGAACAAGTGCTAATCAACTTCATGGACAATGCCATTAAATATTCACCCAGTAATTCAACAATTACCCTGCATGTGGCAATACAATCAGGTTATTTTGAAGTCGATATCAAAGACCAAGGAAAAGGCATCAATCACAAGGATCAGAAACAAATATTCAACAAATTCTATCGTGTAAATGACGATGCAGATTGTTACGCGTCGGGATTTGGCATTGGGCTGTTTATTTGCAAAGAAATTATTCAAAAACATCAAGGAGAAATTGGTGTCAACAGCCAGATTGGTCAAGGATCAACCTTTTGGTTTAAAATTCCGCTCAGTGCATAAAGCATAACGCGAGGTATTTTAAACAAATATTACCAATAGCAAACAAATATTACCAATAGCAAAAAAAAGCAACAGCTGAAATCAAATAACAACTGTTGCTCTAGCACTTATTCTATAACCTATTTCTTTTTCAAATCCGCTTCGGCAATATCTTCCCATCGATAGTAATGGAATGTTTTATCGTCGCTCATAGTAACAAACAAGCCATGTTTAAAGGTTTCATTTAAATTAAAGGAGGTCGTTTCTGAACCATCACTTTGTGTTGCCATAACCGGTACAGTCTTCAGATATTTGTGTTCGAAAGGATTGCTTTGGGTTCCTTCGCGACTAAAGACCTGAAAACGATTTGCACCCTGGTCCGACACCAAGATATATCCGGTACTATCGGTCAATTTATAAATCGAAATACCTTCATGATCTTCTTTAAAACCTGTTGTAGCAAATAATGCCAACTGTTGGTTTCCCTTTGCTGGATCGGCATAGTATTGTTTTACGCCAACTTGTTCGTCCGAATAGTAAATATATCCAAGCTCATTGTCCACCGCTATCGCCTCGATCTCTTTCTTTCCACTAAATGAACCAAATTTGCGAACTAATGTAGCTTTTACCGTACCAGAACCATTATCCTCCAATAAATATTGACCCAAATAGCCTTCTTTTGGTCCATTTTTCCGTCCAACAATAGCATAGATCTCTCCTTTTGGGGAAGTATATAGGGCAATCCCCATCAGATCCCTAAATTCCGGTTCAGTTTCGCTAACAAACATATCCAGTCCCCCTTGATCGATCGGTTTCATATCGGGTAATGAAAAGACACGCAATTTATGGGTCATACGCTCTGTTGTGACGGCGATATCGACAGGTTTCCCTCCCAATACCAAACCGTAGGCTACATCAACATTGTTTGGTCGTTTTAAATTGGAAACCACTTTTTCTTTGACCGTTTTACCCTGTAAATCGTACACGAATAAAGCTCCATCGGCATCTTTATCCGTTGCTATAATCAAACTCTTGCTCGGATCGCTCTTATTGATCCAAATTGCGGGATCATCCGAATCATAACGTACAGCATCAGTCACAATAACGGGCTTAACTGATTCTATATTATTTGTTTGCGCATTTTCGCATGCCATTTGAAGCAGGGTTGATGCTCCCAAAGTTAGTGTTAGTATTGTTTTTAAATTTGTCATTATATGAAGTAAATTAGAATTTGGAACCGAATGCCCCAACATATGCTGCTGGCTGGGGAGAACTATAGATTAGACCGTTTGACATCACCAGGCCACTCGTAAAATGAGGTTTAAAAGCAAGGGTACCAGCCTTTAATGCAGGTGAATTCCCTTGGAGATGAAAATCCCAGGTGGAGTCAAACAGATAGTTGTCGACTGAGGTTTCCAAAGGATAGGCTATAAATTTAGGATTATTATCTCCTGCCACTTTACCTCTTATATCATTACTACCGCCTACAATATCATTTTTGCCCACCTGAAACTGATCTACATTCAATTGGCTGTAACCATAGTACCAGTTATTACTTGACACAGAACGGTTATCTTCTGGCTTTTTCGGATCGCGCTTGACTCCAAACCGCGTATTAGCAAAAAGATTATTGTAAATCTCGGCTCTGACAGATGCTTCTAACCAAATCGAACCTCCTTTGGCTGTCGGTCTGCGCCATCCCGTGTTGAGCATGGTATTATTGTAAACAATAATATAAGCCTGGGGTGTACGGTCTCCTGAATTTGACAGTTTTAATGCATTGGTATTTACACTATACACTAGGTTATAAGCAACATCTGCAAGACATCCGGATTTGAAATTCATCGCTTCGCCACCTGTCACCCCATTGGAAAAGAAACGGTTGTTAGCAAAAATGATTTTTCCTCCTTCAATATACGTGCAGTCTTCGTGAAAATGACTTACCGTACTATTTTGAACCACTAGTTTTCCATTTGGATTAGAAAACCATAGCGCTGGTAAAGCTTCACCAGACACTTTTTTATACAAGCCCATCTTTACAGAAGTCGACGCGTCTGATGTAATTGCACCCCCATACTCTATGATGGTATTGTCCAAAACAAGTTCCTGACAGCTTGGAGCGGCTAAAATTCCTCCCCATAATTTGCCAAATTCATTCGTCTTCGTCTTATACCCATCTTCAACCGTAAACTTGACAGGATTTTCAGCTGTACCTAACGCATATAAATTACCCAAAACAACAATTTCAGGCTTATTGACAGAATCCATCAATACAGTTACGCCTTCCTCAATCGTTAGTGTCTTACCTTCGGGAATAATAATATCCCCCTTAATATGCTGCACACTCCCCTTACTCCACACACCGGAGACCTCGCCGATAGCACTTCCATCGGCATCAGAAGTATCAACATCAATATTTGCTTTTTCACAGGCGCTTAACACCACGATAAAAAATGCTAGAAACGATAAAATACATTTATTTTTCATCTGTATATATTTAATTTTAATGATGAAGCGAATCATACTTGTTCAAAACTTGATCGTTCCAAAAAAGGGAAAGCTTCACCGAAACAAACTGTTGTTATTTCACACCGTACATGTTCAGATTAAAACATGTTGTGTTTTACGCGGGTCTATTATTTACTAAACGAATAACGTAAACCAAGGATATAATTCTGTCCATACAAATCCTTTCTAATCAATGTATTTCCGTCTTCAATAAGCTTTTCAGCGATCTTCTCATTTTCGGGATTTGTTCCTTTCACATACAATTCCATGGGTGTATTCAAGATGTTGTTGGCTTTGGCAAAAACGGCCCAACCTGCTTTAAATTTTTTCTCAATAGAAGCATCTAACTGAACAAATCCCTTTTGCCATAAATCATCGTTCAAAAATTGCGATACTGTATTGATCCGTGAGCCGGTATAAGATCCAGCCAACTGTCCTTCCCAGCCATTATTAGCATCTTTGTAAAGCAATGATAGATTGGCCACATGTGCAGCTTGCCCATATAATGGTCTAGTTTGATCCACGATTATCGCTTCTGGGTCCTGTGTGGTTTCATTGATTCGACGCGACATCTTAGCGGTCGTTATACGTGAATGTGTATAGGTATAATTGGCCTTAACACCAAATTTCTGGATATACTTGATGTAATCAACCTCGACACCAAAGTTGTTGGCATTACCAAAATTACCTGGAGTGTAGTATACATCTTGCTTACGAACCTCATCCGGTTGAAAGGTATATTCAATTGGGTTTTTGATTTTCTTATAAAACATACCGACAAGAAATTGGGAAGAAGCTTCAGGGAATAATTCATACCTTAAATCGAAATTATCTGCTAAGGCATGTTTTAAATCTGGATTTCCTTTTTCTAAAAACTCTTCATTAACCACACTTGAGGGTACAATTTCATAAAATCCAGGTCGGTTTAACGCGCGATAATAAGCCGCATGAAGCTGTTGTTTTTCGTCCAAATGATATTTCATGGTCAAACTTGGCAGCCATTCTGTATAAATCTGTGATCCCTCCGGTCTTTTTTCTCCTGCAGGAAACAATAATTTATAATTCTGATTGCTGTGTTCCATCCGGATTCCACCGATCATCTGCCATTTGTCATTCTCATAATTGAACATGCCGTACAATGCTGTGGTCTTCTCACCAGCGTCGTAAGTTAGTGGATTTGCGACAGCTCCAGTAGGATTGGTGACAGTCAGATTGAGATCGGTATAGCGCTGAAAATCCATACCGTATTTATACTTTGCCTCTTCTGCAGAAGCTGGTGATAAGTTGTAGTTATTGTAAAAACTACTACGCTGTTTATCACGATACAGACCTCCGGTCGATAGCTCCAGCTTACTGTTTTCCATTGGAACTTTATAAGCTACATCCCAATAACCTGCATGATCATTATCCGTATTACGCTCCAAACGATAGGTTACAGGAGATTTATTGACGAGAGAAGTTCTTTTACGTTCAAAATTTTCTTCTACGCCATCCAAACTGATCATCGTATTTTGTGGCAATTGATTGCGCGCTGAAGAAAGCACACCTGACCAACGGACATTCAGCCGATTATCTAAAAAATGATGATCCCCCTGTAGGGTACCATTGTAGATCTGTTGCTGTGTTTTTCGACTTCTTGTCACATAGGTCAGTTCGGCTTTACCAATACTGGGATCATACTGGCCATTATATATCGTATTCACAGCATCACGCAATTGCATGTTATTTAAATTCACATACATTTGATAGAAGCTAATCCGATGATTCAGATTAAATCGATAGTCGATCTTGTTATGCAAACCTAAGCGTTGTTGCTGTTCATCATATTGACGATCACTCTGCTCAGTAATTACCGCATTGGGATTTACGCCAACGACAGCCGATTTGTAGAAAATAGAACGACTGCCACGATGTAAATTTTGATAACTCGCACCCAAAATAACGCCCAATTTATCATCCAAATACCGATTGCCTATTGTCAAATTGCCGACAAGGTCTGGAAGGGGCTTTTTATAAGTATAATCTAATGCACCTTTATTAAAATCAGCAGCGGTTGCATTGTAATTCTTCCCATGCTGTTCATATGGCGATTTTGCCGAGGTTCCGCTTGTTGAAAAGCTTCCAAAATCCCGATTAAAATAACGTTGGCTATAACCCGTTGCCAAATTTGCTTGAAGCAATAGCTTTGTCGGCGCCGATTTCATAACCATATTGACAACCCCACCCACTGCATCGGCTTCCATATTTGGTGTTAGCGACTTGTAGACTTCTAAGCGTTCCAACATATCTGAAGGAAATAAATCCAAAGGCACATAACGGTATTTATTATCTGGACTCGGAACTTTTACGCCATTCACCAAAGTCGTGTTGTAACGTTTATCCATCCCTCTCAGAATTGCGTATTGCCCCTCGCCATTCGAATTTCTTTCTATGGATACACCCGAAACACGCTGTATAACATTTGCGACGGTGATATCGGGAGAAATCTCTATTGCGCGCGCCGAAACAACATTCATAATTTGTGACGCATTCTTTTCCAAACGCCGCGCGCTAGGATCGTCATCCCCACCGTTTCGACGTCCTTTTATAGTTACTTCCATTAATGTTTGTTCGGTCGATGTCAGCTGAAAAATAAAATGAGGGGTATTTTCTTTTTGAATCTCGATTTCTTTAATTAGTTCGGCGTAAGCCATATGCTTGATATGGACCTTATCCACACCTGCAGATAATCCTTTGAATTCAAACGAACCATCCAATTGTGTTTTGGTCGATAGCCCACTTTGTTCCAAGAAAACTGTTGCACCAGCAACAGCTTCACCAGTCTGACCATCCAATACCTTACCTTTGATTTTGGTCGCATAAGCAGCGCTGACCGAAATACTGGAGGCAAGTAATACTGTTAAAAAGTTTTTCATTTTGCTTAGATTATTATGAATCTTTGATTGTTGTCGCAAAGATGGCAGCCAACTTTAATCACACAAAATATCGAGCGTTACAATGAGGAAACAAGGTAGAAAGTGGGCTATACAGCGAGGAAACAAGCACTACTAAACAACTAATAAACAGCAGTTTAAATGCAATTCAAGCGCCATTAACATTCTTTTACTCCTGTGTTAAAAAATTATGAAATCCCAACAAGATAGCCCGCGAGGTCCTCTCCTTGTTCCAGTCTTAGTTTTTTTCGCAATCGATGTCTGGCAACACGAAGGCTATCTTGTGATATGCCCAATAAGACGGCAATATTGATATTATTCAAATTTATTTTAAGCAATGCGATTAACCGCATATCCGCTGCCGTCAAATCTGGAAATCGTTGAATAAGTTTTTCAAAAAAGCTGTGATGCACCTTTTCGAAAGTTCCCATAAACTCTTTCCAATGAATACCCTGTGTGATATTTTCATTGATCTGCAACACCAACTTCTGCATCTGTCGTTTTTGATCCCGGCGTTCGTCCTTAACCATACCTTTCAGTTCATCACGAAGTTCTTCCAAAAATTGATTGTTACGGATTAAATTTAAGGTATGGGATGTCAATTCCTTTTGCTTGAGCGACAGTTCTTGTTTGAGCTGCTTATCTTCAAGCAACTGGTTTTTAAGTGCAATTTCGGTCAACTCGCGTTCGGCCTCCTGTTTTCGGGAATCGGAGATCTGGTTTTTAATCTTAATTTTCTGGCGACTATGCAATACATAGGATAACACAATTAACAAAATTAAAACCACGATTGTTCCCCAGAGCATGATTAAGTTGATTCTTTTGGTTACTTGTAATTTCTCGATCTCTTCGGCTTGTTGATTCATATCGTAGAGTGCCTGAAAAAAAGCAGTATGGCGAGCACCATCCACACTATAAAGCTCAAGCACCAACTTACGGCTCTTTTCTGCATAAAAATAGGCGCTATCCATCTGCTCGCGCAAGGCGTAGGTCCTACTCAAATCTTTTGTCGTAGCAGCCATTTGATACACATCACCCAAATTTTCCGCCATCTGATAAGCCAATTGCGTGAGTTTGATACTTTCTGGATATTTATTGGTCTTCCTAAAAATATCGCCCATATTATTTATGACCACAATTTTTCCATAATTGTCTTTTGTTTCCGTATAGAGGGTACGTGCTTTTTCAAAATGAAAAAAAGCGCTGTCATATCTTGCAAGATCTTCATAAATACTGCCTAAATTTTCATGGATCTTAGCTTCTCCATTTTTATTCCCAATACTGCTATAAATGGACAAAGCAAGATTCTGGTAGACAAAGGCGGAGTCGTAGTTCGCTTCCTTTTCAAATAAATGACCTATATTCCCTAATGTACCTGCCTCTCCATTTTTATCCCCTTCTGTTCGGAAAGAATGTAGCGCCTTGTTAAAATAAACTTTCGCTAGATCATGTTGTTTGTTGAAAATATTGAGCTCCCCGATATCACTCCAATTCGAAGCAAGATGCTGTTTTGAATTTAATTGCGTATAGATTCGATCAGCTTGAAAATAGTAGTCCTGCGCCTGTCCATAATGCCCCTGATTAACACATAACCATCCAATCGCCTGTAAACAATTGGCTTGTAATAATAAGTCTTTATCCGTAACAGCTTTTGCATAACGTTTTTTTACGAGCATAATTGCAGAATCCGGATGGTTTTGACTTAACGCCCTGATATCTTTAAAGGATTTAACCTGCGCAGTACCTGGCTGCCACAAAAAAAGCTGTATTAAAAAAAGTAGAAACAAAATAATTTTATCAGAAATCCTCATATTTCATGTAAATAATCGAATTGCAAATGTACATGAAACATGTTAACACAATATTAAATCACATAGAGTAATACGAGTTTTAACATAAGGAAGGCTGACTTATTTTTATCCACCAAGCTCAACGATATACTATTAAAAAAGCCCTTTTATTGACGATACACATCAATAAAAGGGCTTGAAAATAGACAATCCCAAAACCGGTTAATTACTCGATTTCAATTCAATGAGCGGAGTGATCCGTTCTAATATATCAAATGCCACCTCTGCCATTTTGTTACCCTTATTGTCCAATAGTGGATTAACTTCAACAATTTCAAAACAAATCACCTTACCCGATCGGATGATCTCTTCTAAAATCAACACAATCTCCCTTGGCAAAAACCCCTTCGGTACTGGTGTTCCGGTGCCATCCGAGATCAATTCACTATCCATGCTATCCACATCAAAAGAGATATAAATCATATCACATGCTTCTAGGATTTTCAATGCTTCAGCCACACAATCGGTTATTCCGCGCTGTCTCGTATCTTCCACACGATAGTTTTTAATGCCAAGTCGTTCAATGACCTGATCTTCCGGTTCTTCCGTATCCCTTACACCAAAATAAATCAAATGATTGGATAGTATTTTACCTACTGGGCCAGCTATTCGTTTTAGTTTATTCCAAAATTCTTGTGTCGATTCGTCTATTTTATTGATTTTACACGGGATATTATCCTCACTCAACATCGCCGCTAAAGGCATTCCATGCATATTACCAGAAGGTGTTGTGTGCGGAGAATGAATATCGGCATGCGCGTCTACCCAGATCACACCGAGTTGTTTATCAGGATAAGCGGACTTTAAACCACTGATCGTCCCCATTGCGGAGGAATGATCCCCTGAAAACACCAATGGAAAATTGCCGGAAGATAAGCTATCTTCAACGGTGGAAGCTACTTGTTTGCATTGTTCATAAACCTGCTGAATATGTTTCGCAAAAGGATGATTATCATTCTGATAAATGGAGCTATTTCGAGTCGGCACATCAACAAATGGATAGTTAATGAAATATTGACTTCCTTTATTAATTGCAGCTATCTCGATGGCGTCGATGCCCAGATCTGAACCCCTAGTCCCTGCTCCTATATCCGATCTGTTTTTGATCAATTCAATCATTTTCTCCATACACTATTTCAAATTAGTCAACGATCGCTCAATGATCCCTAAGCAAGTATCGACTTGCTCTTTTGTAATAACCAGCGGCGGAGCCAATCGAATTTTGTTACCATGTGTAGGCTTCGCTAAAAGTCCATTTTCTTTAAATTTGAGACAGATATTCCAGGCCAAATCACTTTCTTCATCCGCATCAATTACAATGGCAGTCAAGAGCCCCTTTCCTCGCACTTCTGTAATTAACGTAAACTTAGCAGCAATCTGACGCAATCCATCCAAAAACAAGGCCCCCATCTCAAGCGCCCGTTGCGTCAAATTTTCATCCCGCACAACATTTAGCGCTTCCATAGCTACTGCACAGGCTAAGGGATTACCACCATAAGTCGAACCATGTTCGCCCGGTTTAATACACAACATAATGGAATCATTTGCCAACACTGCCGATACCGGCAATACACCGCCCGATAAAGCTTTCCCTAAAATCAGAACATCTGGTTTGCTTTGACTCTGCGCATCATCAATAGCATAGGATGCCAACATGCTTCCCGTCCGAGCAATACCAGTTTGGATTTCGTCTGCAATAAACAATACATTGTATTTTGTACATAATTGTCTCACGCGTATCAGATAATCCTCATCAGGAACGACAATACCCGCTTCGCCCTGAATTGGCTCAACGATAAAACCGGCGATATTTTCATCTGCTTTGAATAACTGTTCTAGTGCATCAACATCATTATAGGGAACGAGTACTATGCCATCTAAAAAGGGACCAAATTCATGTGTTGCAGTAGGATCATTGGATGCCGATATCACAGAGATTGTCCTACCATGGAAATTGTCCTTGGCAAAGACAATTTTCGCTTGATTGGCTGCTACACCTTTCACCTGATAGGCCCATTTACGACAAAGCTTCATTGCTGTTTCCACAGCTTCAACGCCCGAATTCATCACCAAAGCCTTATCAAATCCAAAAAGATGACAAAGCATTTCTTCAAAATCACCCAGTTTATTATTATAAAATGCCCTGGATGTTAATGTTAATTTCTCGGCTTGCTCTTTTAAAGCGTGTACAATCCGTGGATGGCAGTGTCCTTGATTGACAGCTGAATATGCAGATAAGAAATCAAAATAAGACTTTCCATCAACATCCCACACCATAACTCCTTCAGCTCGTTCCAAGACGACCGGAAGAGGATGATAATTGTGCGCTCCATATTTTTCTTCTTTGGCAATGAACATCTCGCCCTTACCTTGTTTAGCTACTGTACTCATAATTCAGTTTTTTCTAATAAGAACAAATATACAATATTTACTTTTTTATTGACTGAAAAATAAAATTTAACACTAAATTAGCATATAAATATTAAAATTAACTTTTAAACCACTTTCTACAATGAATAATATCGATGACTTTGATCTACAGATTTTAAAATATTTAGACGAAGATGGACGGATGGCCTACTCTGCAATAGCAACAGCCATGGGCGTATCCAATACCATGATCCATCAACGAATCAACCGTTTGACGGAACAAGGGATACTGACAGGTATAAAGCCCGTATTGAATGAAAAGAAGCTAGGCTATGATTGGGGTGCTTTTACCGGGCTAAGTTTAGAAAAAGATCATGATTCGAGCAGAATTATTGAAGAGCTCAAAAAAATACCAGAAGTTACAGAATGCTACTATATTACGGGCAACTACACGTTATATGTGAAAATTATTGCTAAAAATCATGAACATATGCGACAACTACTTTATGAAAAAATCGATAGCATTCCAGGAATTGCGAAGACAGACTCCCTTATCGAATTAGGCTGTGCTTTCAAACGTAATATTATATTCTAGCACAAGAAACAACCGAAGGGATCCTGAACACGGATTTTCAGGGTCTCAACGCTATTTACCAATATTTGCTAACTCTTCTTCCGTCCAGTAGATTAATTCTCGTAAAACATACACATTTTCATAACTTCCCAATCCATCGATGTAATCCCACAAATCACCTTCAACCTTCACTGGTCTTCCATGATGAAGTATATCATACCCATTATCTAACCAATTTTGTATCTGCTCTTTATCCATCGTTATTAAAACTTATTGTTAATTATCTTTAAAATGACTATATCAAATATAATGTATTTTACACTGGCTGCCCACAACTGGATAAAAGAAAGTCAAATTTCAACAACTTTTTGACATAGTGTCTATCACTCTTCAAGAAGTTCTCACGCTATTTGACAAATTTTAAAAATAAAAAAGTATATTCGTATAACATTAAATATCAATATTATGGCAGATTTTTTCTACGTTGGATACGAAGGTGAAGACGAATTACTCGAACTGGTGGCAGTATCTACAATTCAATCCCTACTCTATTTCCAAGATGCCGATCAAGAGGACTTTACAACAATAAAAACCGCTATTGATCAAAATTTTATTGTCGAAGAAGATCTAATCACTGTAGCAAACACCCTCCGATTGGATCAATCTATTGTTCGCTTTACTCCTGGCAAGCCTAATTATAAAGATTAATTGCATACTCAATCATCTGGGCAATAACTCTCCGTGAAGCAATTCATTCAAGATAATTAGTAAAGAAAATAAGTAATGAAATAATGAAGGTAGTTTTAATTGGCGGTTCTGGTGCTACAGGAAGGGCGCTCATTCAATTGATGTTGAAATCTAAGGAAGTTACGGAAATCGTTGTTCTTTTAAGACGTGTGTCGTTTGAGGAGCACATTAAATTGAAACAGGTTATCGTAGATTTTGAAAATCTAACGGATTTTGAGCGCGAGATCCAAGGCGACATCGCTATTTCCTGCCTTGGCACCACATTAAAGGATGCAGGCGGTAAAGATGCACAATGGAAAATAGATCATGATCTTAATTTGCAATTTGCGGCATTGGCCAAAAAAAATGGTTTTCCTACCTTTCTCTTATTATCGGCAGTTCTTGCGGATCCTGCATCAAAAATTTTTTATAACCGCATGAAAGGAACCCTTGAACAGGATGTTAAAGCACTTAATTTCAATCGGCTTATCATTTTCCAGCCGGGAGGATTAATTCGACCAAACACAGATCGCTTCGGTGAAAAAACAGCCATTACTGCCCTTCGTATCCTTAATACGATAGGATTATTCAAATCCTATAAGCCACTGTCTGTAGCACAAGTTGCTTCCGCAATTTTACAGGCGATCAATCACTACACAATAGGTATCCACACTGTAAACGTTAAAGATATCCAAAAATTAGCAACAGAAACCAGTTGAATCGCCTAAATAGTAATTCATAATATTGAATTAACAATAAACTAATCCTAAGGCTGTAATTTGTGTTTTTTTAAAATAACAACCATTCAAATGAAAAAACACGTTTTATTTCTGTTTCTCCTCGTTTTTGTACATGTTCTCCCCTCTTTTGGCCAAGAAGCAAAATACATCTTTTATTTAATTGGTGATGGCATGGGCCTCAACCAGGTTAATCTCACCGAAATTCATCAAGCTGAAGTACAGCATAAAGATAACCCCATCCCACTTGTGTTTACCCAATTTCCTCATGTTGGATTTGCCTCCACACATTCACTTTCAAATGGCGTAACGGACTCAGGCGCTGGAGGTACCGCATTAGCCGTTGGAAAAAAAACCAAAAATGGCGTTATCGGTATGGATAGTACAGGAACTGTCCCCTATAAGAGTATAGCTTATGCCGCAAAGCAAAAAGGAAAGAAAGTCGGTATTATTACAAGCGTCAGCATAGACCACGCTACCCCGGCTTCATTTTATGCGCACCAAGCAGACCGCGACATGTATTATGAAATCGGTAAAGAAATTGTCACTTCCAATTTTGATTTTTTTGGCGGATCCAATTTTCTCAAACCCGAAACAACATTTGATCATAAAAAGGCGCCATCGCTTTTCCCCATATTAGAAAAAGCCGGCTATAACGTGCTTAAAGGAAAAGATGCTTATGCACAACTACCAAATAAATCAGATAAGATCATATTGATGAATTCAGATGGCAGTCCCATAGATGCCCTTAAATATGCCATAGACCAAAAGCCAAATGATTTAAAATTGGCAGATATCACATCTGCAGCTATCACTTCACTGCATAAAAACAATACAAATGGTTTCTTTTTAATGATTGAAGGTGGAAAAATTGATTGGGCATGCCATGCAAATGATGCGGCTACAACGATTCAGGAAGTATTGGATTTCAATGCCTCCGTACAACTCGCCTATGATTTTTATAAAAAATTCCCAAATGAAACACTTATAGTCGTTACAGCGGACCATGAAACAGGAGGATTAGGTGTCGGTAATGGAAGTTCTTCGCTGAAAACAAAATTCTTGTCCCACCAAAAAACCTCGCATGCAGAACTTTCGAACGCAATAGGCAACCTTCGTAAGAATAATCCAAATGCAACATGGGACGATCTCAAGAATCTCATTGCTGCTCAAACTGGTTTATTTTCCAAAATTACAATCCATGAAACTGATCGTAGTGCTTTAGAAGCTGCCTATCAAAAAAGCTTTGTCGATCACCAAAATGAAACCGCAAAAAGCCTTTACGCAAGCGACGACAAAATAGCCGCACTGAGTATTTCAATCTTAAATCGGATGGGATCAATAAGCTGGGCCTCTAACAACCATTCGGCCGCCTATGCACCGGTATATGCGATCGGTGTTGGCTCCGAGCAATTCAGTCAGAAAATGGATAACACAGATATACCAAAGAAAATCGCTACAGCAGCAAAACTTAGTTTGGACTAAACAAAAAAAGATCCCTAAGAAATCTTGGGGATCTTTTTTATGAGCCTCTTATCGGAATCGAACCAATGACCTACTGATTACAAGTCAGTTGCTCTACCAGCTGAGCTAAAGAGGCTTTCAAATGAATTTTAATGAGTGTCGCTCAAAGAGCCTCTTATCGGAATCGAACCAATGACCTACTGATTACAAGTCAGTTGCTCTACCAGCTGAGCTAAAGAGGCTTTTTAAAGAAGTTTAATGCATGTTGCTTAAAAGAGCCTCTTATCGGAATCGAACCAATGACCTACTGATTACAAGTCAGTTGCTCTACCAGCTGAGCTAAAGAGGCGTTACTTCTTTTCAATCTTATAACGTCTGACCGTTTTAAGATGCTGCAAATATCGAAAGCTTAAACCAAAAATGCAAGTCGATTTCAAGAATTTTATACCCTGCTAAGCCAATTATTTAAAAATCAAGCGCATTATTTTTGACAACTGAAAATTTGTCATGATTCAATAAAAATTATTGCCATTTTTTCCGAAGTATAGCTTAAAACCCGAATGGCACTTCAATTGTTATAACCAATATGTATCAACGAAACTTTAAATAAGAGAATAAAAATGAATTTTAACAACTATACAATTAAAGCCCAAGAGGCTATACAAAAAGCTTCCGAAATTGCGGCTGGTCATCAACAACAGGCGATTGAGACAGCGCATATTTTAAAAGCTTTACTCACAGTGGATGAAAATGTTGTCAGCCACTTATTAAAAAAGTTAAATGTCAACATCAGCTATCTCGGGACTGAACTTGACAAACAAATTGAAGGTTTTCCGAAGGTTAGTGGCAGCAATATTTATTTAAGTAGCGATGCCAACAATGCACTTCAGAAAGCACAGGGCTATCTCAAAGAATTCAATGATGAATTTGTCTCGGTAGAGCATTTATTATTGGGTATTCTGGCAACTTCTGATAAAACCTCAACATTACTTAAGTCACAGGGCGTTACAGAAAAAGACTTAAAGACCGCCCTAAAAGAATTGCGCGGAAACAGTCGGGTAACTGATCAAAATGCGGAGGCCACCTACAATGCTTTGGGAAAATATGCCCGAAATTTAAATGAATATGCCGAATCCGGAAAATTGGATCCTGTGATTGGCCGTGATGAGGAAATTCGACGTGTGATGCAGATACTCTCCCGTCGTACCAAAAACAACCCGATACTTGTCGGTGAGCCTGGGGTTGGTAAAACGGCTATCGCGGAAGGTATTGCTTACAGAATTATTAAAGGCGACGCACCTGAAAACTTAAAATCTAAGATTGTATTTTCCTTAGATATGGGCGCTTTGGTTGCCGGAGCTAAATATAAAGGTGAATTTGAAGAACGTCTAAAAGCGGTTGTAAAAGAAGTTACCGATTCCAATGGAGACATCATACTCTTTATCGACGAAATCCATACATTGGTGGGTGCTGGAGGTGGTGAAGGTGCAATGGATGCGGCTAATATCCTCAAACCGGCGTTAGCTAGAGGTGAACTACGTGCAATTGGAGCGACAACCTTAAACGAATACCAAAAATACTTTGAGAAAGATAAAGCATTGGAGCGCAGGTTCCAGAAAGTTATGGTTGAAGAACCTGACACGCAAGATGCCATTTCCATTCTCCGTGGCCTAAAAGAACGCTACGAAACACACCATAAGGTACGCATTCTGGATGAGTCTATCATTGCTGCCGTGGAATTGTCACAGCGCTATATTGCCGATCGTTTTCTACCAGATAAAGCGATTGATTTAATTGATGAGGCAGCATCCAAATTGCGCCTTGAAATGGATTCTGTACCGGAAGCTGTCGATGAGCTTGAACGTCGTATCATGCAATTGGAAATTGAGCGTGAAGCTTTGAAACGTGAAAATGACGATAAAAAAGTTGCAGAATTATCGGAAAGTATCGCTAATCTATCTGCGGAAAGAGATACCTTAAGAGCGTCATGGCAAGAAGAAAAGAGTCTTGTTGACAATGTCAATCAAGAGATTGAGAATATTGAAAACTACAAACTCGAAGCTGAGCAGGCCGAACGTTCCGGAGACTATGGAAAGGTAGCAGAACTTCGTTATGGACGAATTAAAGAAGCGCAAGAAAAAGTGGACAAACTAAAGGCTGAACTCGCTGAAAAACAAGAAAGCAAGCGTATGCTCAAAGAAGAAGTTACTTCAGAAGACATTGCTGATGTTGTCGCAAAATGGACAGGAATACCTGTGAGCAAGATGATTCAATCAGAACGCGAAAAATTATTGAATCTGGAGGAAGAGCTTCATAAACGTGTCGCCGGTCAGGATGAAGCAATAGAAGCTATTTCCGATGCCATTCGTCGATCACGTGCTGGATTAAATGATGCGAAACGACCAATAGGATCGTTCATATTTTTGGGGACTACCGGAGTCGGAAAAACCGAACTTGCAAAAGCACTTGCCGAGTTCTTATTTGACGACGAACAATCCATGGTTCGTATTGATATGTCGGAATATCAAGAACGACACGCCGTGTCTCGTTTAATCGGAGCGCCTCCGGGATATGTCGGCTATGATGAAGGCGGACAGTTGACTGAAGCAGTCCGAAGAAGACCCTATTCTGTTGTTTTGTTAGATGAAATTGAAAAAGCTCATCCCGATGTATTCAATATCCTATTGCAGGTATTGGATGATGGCCATCTTACAGACAACAAAGGTCGTACGGTAAACTTCAAAAACACCATTATCATCATGACCTCCAATACGGGGTCAACCATTATACAGGAGAATTTCAGTCATCTGACCGATGATAATAGGGATGAAATTATCGCCAAAACACGCAATGAGGTCTTCGATCTTTTAAAACAGTCGATTCGCCCCGAGTTTTTGAACCGTATCGATGAAGTGATTATGTTTACGCCATTAAGTCGAGACGAAATTGGAGATATTGTTCGTTTACAATTTGCACATGTTCAGAAACAGCTGGCCGAACAAAATATATTCATTACGGCTTCTGATGAAGCAATGGATTGGTTGGCACAGCTTGGTTATGACCCAATTTATGGGGCTAGGCCACTAAAACGTGTTATTCAAAAACGAATTTTAAATGAACTATCAAAGGAAATTTTATCCGGAAAAGTAAATCGCGATTCGATTATTCGTCTGGATGTATTCGACGGTAAATTTGTGTTCATCAATAAACAAGAACAATAAAAAAAGAACGTCCGACAGTACTGTCGGACGTTCTTTTTTTATTGTTAATTTTTAAACATTTAACCTGTAATACCTAAAGCTTTTAACAACTTGTTTACATCGTCTTCGCCGTCCAAATGCTGTACCAATACTTTGGTTTTTGCGTCATAGATATAGAGCGATGGGTAATTGCCTGGCTTAAATTTTTCAATAAATTGAGTTCCAGCATCAAACAAGAATTTGACATTTGGGGCACTTTTCAATGCCTTCGCATGCATATTAATAAATCCATCGACATAAGGCTTATCATTCATGGAGATAAAATAGAAGGATACATTCTTGAATTTGGACAAATTGCGTGCGATACCAGCCCCCATTTTCTGGCAATGGCCACAACCCGGGTCGTAAAAATCCAACACAATATAGCCCGATTTTGGAAGCCTGTCTGAATTAAACTTGCTGGCCTGATAGACCTCCTCAAAAGTAAACGATGGAAGTGTTTTGGGTGCCTGTGCAAAAACAGGTTTAAATAAGAAAAATACACTTACAAAAAATAGGGAACAAAGGAACCTCATGTTAAAGAAATTTAAACCAACAGTGACTATTCAATTAATTTTAATCAATAATACTTAAAAATGCGCTTCAGTCAACTATTATTTTAGTTTTTTTACAAAAAATCCGTAAGTTTGGGCTAATTTTTAAATCGATCAAATCTATTAATACTTATTAATCGTGAAAAAACGAATTGCTATTTTTGCTTCAGGTTCAGGGTCCAATGCTCAAAAAATAATGGAACATTTCAAGTATTCAGATGAAGCTGAGGTTGCCTTGATTTTATCCAATAACCCTGATGCTTACGTTATTCAACGAGCCGACAATTTTGAAATACCTGCACATATATTTGATCGTGACGAATTTTACAAAACCGACAACGTTGTCAACATTCTTAAAAACTTAAATATTGATCTGATTGTTTTGGCGGGTTTTCTTTGGCTCGTTCCAAATAACCTGCTGAAAGCATTTCCAAATCAAATTATAAATATACATCCTGCTCTCCTACCAAAATATGGTGGCAAAGGTATGTATGGTGACCATGTACATAAAGCCGTTTTGGCCAATAAGGAAGAGGAACATGGCATTACGATCCATTTCGCAAATGAACATTTCGACGAGGGGGAAATTATATACCAAGCACGATTCAAAGTGGATCCCAACGATACTTTAGACATTATTAAATTTAAAGGACAGCAACTCGAACATCAGTACTTCCCTAAAATAATTGAAAATCTGATCAAAAAAATGTAAAAACAATCCTATTATTTAGAATTGTTTTAAACAAATTGTAACTTTGTATTATGAACGAAGTTATTGAATCTGTGTTGGAGATCGATGAGTCAGAAAATAAAGCTGGGTTGTTTCAGTTTCGGAATACGGCTATGAACCCTTTTTCTGACTTTTCTTGTGCCTGCTTTAAAAAGTGTTGCAAAAAATATAAAGAAGGCAAACGCTGTAAAAAATGTCCGGGACGAAAAAAATAGCTATTTATTGACTACTCTTCCAGGTAGTCTAAATCTTTATCAAAGCTTTCTTCTAACTGGGTCAACGAATAAATTGCTATACCCGAAAGAACGACAACCATTGTAATTGCTGCTGGCACAATTCCAAATGCATTTACTAGAAGTCCATATAGCATTGTTGACGGAATGAGTGCACCCCGTACAAAATTGGGGGCCGTCGTTGCGACAGTTGCTCTAAGATTTGTACCAAATTGTTCCGCTGAGATAGTCACAAAGGTTGCCCAATACCCTACTCCTAAGCCCATTATAAAGGCAAGGCTTAAAAACTTCGTCGCTGTAATACCATCACTCAATAAATACCATAGTGAGCTTCCAATGATAATTAATTGACATATAAACACCACTTTTTTGCGGGATTTTAAAATCTGTGCGAATATTCCTGCCAGTACATCCCCGATAGAAATACCGATATAGGTAAACATCACCCCTTGACCAGCACTCAGTGTACCTGCAGCCCCCAAGGCCTTGCCGATCTCCGGAGCTTGAGTAACCAAAACACCGACAACAAACCAGATTGGAAGACCAATGCATAGACAGTTGACATACCGTTTTAAGCGGCTTTTATTTGTGAAAAGCATGCGAATATCCCCTTTCACAACACCCGATTTATCTTGCTCCTTAAATAATCCTGATTCAAAAGAGCCAATGCGCAACAATAGCAACAGTAAGCCCATTCCACCACCGACAAAGTAGGCCGTCCGCCAGTCAAATTCTTCCGAGACAAAATAGGCCAATATAGCGCCTAAAACACCGACACCGGCAACCAACATGGTCCCATAACCGCGTTTTGATTTATGCATACTTTCAGAAACCAGGGTAATTCCCGCCCCCAGTTCTCCGGCCAAACCAACGCCCGCTATAAAACGAATAATACCATACATAAGCACATCATGTACAAAACCATTTGCAATATTCGCTACAGAGTATAAAAGAATCGATCCAAAAAGCACTTTTAAACGTCCAAATTTATCCCCTATAATCCCCCAAAGAATTCCACCCAACAGCAAACCGCCCATTTGCATATTGAGCACAAATTCACCTTTTACCCGCATCTCTTCCGCAGGGACGCCAATATCAGTGAAGGACTGAATACGGACGATGGAGAAAATAATCAAATCGTAGATATCGACGAAATAGCCCAGTGACGCAATCATAACCAGTAACCACACTTTTTTATTGGGTTGTTTTTCTTTTATTGTTGACATTTTAGGTTTTTTGATCTGTAAAAATACCATAGTGAAGCTATAAAACCAAGATTTCGAAAAATAATCCGACACATTGTTTTATTTTTGCATCATGAGATATAGTCCACTTGCCTTAACATGGCTATTACGTATTTACCCGCCCTTTCTATTTCAAGGAATCTGGGTAAAAAAAATTAGTCCTGGCTTCCAAGGTGCCAAAGTAAAAATATATAAAACACCATTCAACATCAATACCAACAAAACACTCTTTGGTGGAACAATCTTTTCTGCAGCAGACCCCATCTTCCCTATCCTAATCGACCAATACCTTCAAAAAATTGGCTTTAAGAAAACCGTTGCTTGGTTAAAATCATCACAGATCACCTTTAAGAAACCCGGCAAAACCAGCGTGGAATATTCTGTGCAACTCTCAGAGGAAATCCTTGAAGAATGTGCCCATATTATCCGCACAAAAGGCAAAGTAGTTAAGGATTTTACCCTGGAAATTAAAGATAAGTCTGGTGACCTCTGTGCCACGGTACGTTGTGAAACCTATATTCGTGACTTGAATTTTACATTCCCTTCCAGAAATCGAAATATTGAGCCATAAGAAATTAATATATTTGTCCAATTACCAAAAAACATAAAACATGAATAAAATCGCGTTTGTAGCTATCGCATCCTTGGCAATAGCAGCATGTGGAACCCAGGGAAATGGTGCAACAGGTGTAAAAGCCCTGCAAGATTCAACTATTAAGATACATGATGAAATTATGCCTCAAATCGCTCATTTCGACCGCGATGTTGTTAAGATAGATTCTATTTTGGCAAATTTAAAAAACCTAAAAACAACTAAGGCTGATTTAGACACCAATTTAACAAGAAAAGAGCTAAGCACATTGAAAGCTAATTTAGAAAGTGCTACAGACCATATGATGGACTGGATGAAAGGATATAACCCAGATTCAACAGATGTTAAATATTTTGAAACAGAGCTTCAAAAAGTAAGTGATATGAAAAAAATATTTGATAATGTTGCTAAAGAAAGCCAAGACAAATTAAAGAATTTTTAAATCCAAAAATTCAAATAACACAGTCCGCCCCTCTTTAGGTTAACATTAAGTTGTTCGTGTAAAGATGGAATCAAGCTTTAACAAACAAAACTATTAAATACATGAGATCCATAACTAAATTTTACTGCGCAACTGGTCTTTTACTCGGTTTATTTTCCTGTAAAAACAATAGCCAGACAAGCTTACCCATCTATGGCGAAAGAGAAGCTGTAGAAAAAACAGTTGATGGAAAACAAATCGTAGATACAGTCTATCATACTATTCCGCCTTTTAAACTGCTCAATCAGGATAGTACAATGATTTCAGACAAAGATTTTGAGGGTAAAGTATATATCGCCAACTTCTTCTTTACCCATTGTCCAAGTATCTGTCCAACGATGAATCGCAACCTATTAAAGATATACCAGCAATACAAGGATAATGAAGAAGTTCGTTTCCTGTCCCATAGTATAGACTTTAAATACGATCAACCCTACGTACTGAAAGATTATGCCAATAAATTGGGTGTAACCAATAATCACTGGCAATTTGTTTCGGGGACTAAAGCAGAAATATATGGTCTAGCCAATCAATACCTGGTTTATACCGCTGAAGATAAAAATGCGCCTGGAGGTTACGATCATCAGGGGTACCTTGTCTTAATAGACAAAGATAAGCGAATTCGGGGCGCCTACGACGGTACAAATGATGAGCAAGTAAAAAAACTGACGAACGACTTACCTTTACTCTTGAGCAAGGATAAAAAATAACATGCACATTCTCTTAAAAACAGGTATAACAATTGGTGCTATTTTAGCGGTCTTGATAAGCTGTCAGCATGAAGTTGATATCAAAACTGCGCAATATGCGGTCAACGGTCAAAAGGTATACCGAACACATTGTCAAAATTGTCATGGAGAGAAAGGTGAAGGATTGGGCAATCTCTATCCGCCCCTAACCGATACCACCTTTCTGCAAACTCATCGTCAAGATCTTGCTTGCATCATCAAGCACGGAACTTCTGGTGAACTTGAAGTTGCGGGTAAAAAGTTTAATAATACCATGCCCGCTTCAAATCTTTCCGCAATTGATATCGCTTATGTATTAACCTATATCAATACCAAGATCAACAAAGGGAAAAATTTATATCCTTTGGAAGATGTTGAGAAAAGTTTAAAAGGTTGCAAATAGAAAAGCGGTGATTNNAATCACCGCTTTTCTATTTGCGATCCTTCACCTCTACCTCCCCTCCACCGATCAAAAAAAATAAAAATACGAAAACAATTTCATCTCTTTTTCCTTATTGTATTATTGATTCAAATCGTTTTATATTTATTGATTTATAACAATATTCTGACATTTTGGATCCAAATTAATCGTTAATTTTGCAACCGAATGAACGTTCGATTGATGAATTCCAATGAAAAAATTGCGGCAGTATTTGCCAGCACACTAAAACTTATACAAACAAACGGCTTCCATGGAACGCCGATGAGCAAAATCGCACAAGAGTCTGATGTAGCAATTGGGACTATCTACCATTATTTCCCGTCAAAAGACGATCTAATTTTTGGTTTGTTCAAACATTGTAGAACACTACTCAATGAGTATATTTTTGATGGTATAAAAGATGATTTCGACTATAAAGACTCATTTTTTCATATTTGGCGCAACTTTGTCAAGTTCTATCTAGAGAACGGGCACATCTTTAGTTTTTTTGAGCAGTTTTTTTCCTCTCCTTATTACGAGAAGAACAAAGCTGAGATACAAGAACCTGTGGGGGGGCAAAACAAAGTTGTTGATTTTTTACAGGAAGGCATTGATCGAAAAATTTTGAAGCAGGTAGATGTCCATCTTTTGGTGGCAAGTTACATTGGCGTGGCACTATCAACTGTTCACAGCATCAAATTTAAAGATCTCAAGTTTTCCGAACAAAATGTGGAGGACTTAATGGGGATTATTTGGGATGGGGCTATTAATAGAGAAAAAAATAATTAATTACATATATGAAGTTTAATAAAATCGTTTATTCCTTAGCGGCCCTATCGCTTTTGAGTAATACAGGATTTGCACAACAGCAATCTGAAAACTTGCCGGCAAATGCAACACTTCAGCAGCTGATTGATTACGCCTTACGTAATCAAATCGCTGTAAAACAAGCGCAATTGGACGAGACCATCGGTGAAAAGGATATTGACATCTCTCTTTCAGGTTGGTATCCACAATTGGGTCTAAAAGGAAGTTATAATTATAATGTCATTGTTCCATTAGCAAATATTGGCGGAAATAATATCAAAATGGGGCAGAACAATGCAAGTGCATTAACGCTTCAAGCGGATCAACAGATCCTAAATCCAGAGCTAATGCAGGCGAAGAAAGCGGCAGAATTGGTACGTCTTGGCAATAAACAAAATACGGAGAACAAAAAGATCACCGCTGTTGTAGAGGTCAGCAAAGCCTATTATGATATCCTAACTTCGGAAGAGCAGATCAAGATTGTACGAGAAAATATCGCTCGCCTCCAAAAACAATTGAAAGATGCAAAATCTCAATACGATGTGGGCTTAGTCGATAAGACCGACTATAAGCGAGCACAAATTGCTTTGGCAAATTCGAATGCAGACGAGAAAAGAACGGTTGAGCTTCGCAAATATAAATACGAATACCTCAAACAATTGCTAGCTTTGGATAAAAGCAAAAATTTGACGCTATCCTTTGACAATAGCAATATGGAATCAGAAATTTTGTTAGACACAACTGCTGGAATAAATGTCTCTAATCGAATTGAATTCCAACAATTGGAAACATCCAAAAAAATCCAGCAGTTGAGCACGCAATACTATAAATGGACATATTTACCAAGTGTAAGTGCTTTTTATAATTACGCTTTCAACTATCGAAATGATAAATTTAGTAAACTTTACTCCGATAATTTCCCGGGTTCAGTTGCCGGCCTAAATGTTTCTTTTTCAATTTTCGACGGATTTAAACGTAAAAAACAAATCAATAAGTCCAGATTGCAGGAAGAAAGAATTGACTGGGACATCAAAAATTTAGAAAATAGCATTAACACAGAGTATTCGCTGGCAAGAGCAACCTATAATGCTAACTTAAATGATTGGAAAACAGCTAAAGAAAATGTGGAACTCTCCAAAGAAGTATACGAGACCATCAAACTTCAATATGACGAAGGTATCAAAACTTACCTCGATCTAATGACAGCAGAAACTGATCTCAAAACAACGCAACTTAATTATTTGAACTCCCTCTATGCACTATTATCAAGTAAATTAGATGTTCAGAAAGCAGTTGGGGCAATCCACACAAATTAATTAATAAACGGAAACTAATACAAATCATGAATAAAAGACAATTATTATTCGCTTTCTTCCTTGGGACGGCATTAGTATGGACCTCTTGTGGAAATAAGGATGCAAAAAAGCAAGGTGCAGCACAGGCTCAGGCTGAAAAAGTTGTTCCTGTCAGCTTTGGCGTAGCATCACATGAGATTGTTACAGGTACAATCAGCTATCCAGCAACAGTCAAACCGTTGAACGAAGCAGATCTATATGCGGAAGTAAGCGGCTATATCACCAAAATATATGTTTCTGACGGCGCAGTAGTTTCCGCAGGACAAGCGCTTTATGAAATTGATGGAACACGCTACAATGCGGCTGTCCAACAAGCTAAAGCAAGCTTACAGGTAGCACAAACGGATTTGGACCGCCAAAAAAGAGATCTAGCGCGCTACCAAACATTAGCCGATAAAGATGCGATTGCGAAGCAGGTATTTGACAATGCAGTTTCGAATGTAGCCGCTTCGCAGGCACAGGTAGAGTCTGCTCGTGCAGCTTTGGTCACCGCGAATACAAACTTATCGCGTTCGACCATTCGGGCTCCTTTTAGTGGTACCGTAGGAATATCACAGGTACGTTTGGGCGCCTTGGTCAATCCAGGTACGACCCTATTGAATACCTTGTCTTCAACTAGCCCAATAGCTGTTGAATTTCAGGTAAATGAAAAGGATATTACCAAATTTACCCAACTGCAAAGTAGCCATTCATCATCGGATCTTTCTCTTGTATTGCCAAATGGAAGTACGTATGAAGGTAAAGGAACAATCACAACCATCGACCGCGCAGTTGACCCTGCAACCGGGACGATCAAAGTGCGCGCTACTTTCCCCAACAATGCCAACGAATTGCGGGCCGGTATGAATATTACGATGAATGTATCGACAACCTCAGCTACGGAAGAAGTTGTGGTTCCCTACAAAGCCGTTTTCGAACAGCTTGGCGTATTTAACCTCTATACCGTAAATGATAGCAGTAAAGCTGAAATTCGCCAAGTAAAATTAGGTATTAAAGCCGGTGACAAAATTGTGATCAAAGAAGGTGTTAAAGATGGTGAGAAAATCGTTGTCGATGGTGCCATGAATGTCCAAAATGGAGTTAAAGTAGTTGACGCTGCTGTCGCTGCCCAACAGGCTGCAAAAGGCGCACCTCAAGGAAAATAACACCATTAATTTTTTAAAGAGAATCTAAAAGATATAGAATGATTTCAGAAGTATTTATTAAGAGGCCAGTTACCGCAATCGTTATTTCGATATTGATTTCAATTATCGGGATCATTGCAGTATCCACGTTGCCAATTAGCCAGTATCCTTCTATTGCACCTCCAACAGTAACGGTTACGGCCAATTACACCGGAGCTGATGCACAGACGGTTGAACAAACCGTGACAACTCTTATCGAGAGTCAGATCAATGGTACACCTGGCATGATTTATATGTCGTCCAATAGTACGTCAAATGGTCAAGCAACAATTACGGTGACATTTGAAGTAGGTACGGATATCGATATTGCGACCTTAGACGTACAAAACCGTGTGGGAATCGCTGAACCAGCCCTTCCGGAAGCGGTAAGACGTTTGGGGATTACAACCCGTAAAGCCAATAACGATATCTTGATGTTGGTTGCTTTAACTTCACCAAAAGGAACTAGAAGTGAAAATTTCTTGGCCAATTACAACAACTTATACGTTAAAGATGCACTTTTGCGTGTGAAAGGCGTCGGTGATGTAACGGCTTTCGGGCAACCATTCTCGATGCGCGTGTGGCTTGACGCAAATAAATTAGCCAACCTGAGCATGACTCCTGCTGATGTATCCACAGCAATTGCCGAACAAAACTCCCGTATACCTGGTGGTAGCGTTGGTGGACGTCCACAAGAGTCTTCGACGGTATTTGAATATCCGATCATTACCGATAGTGATCTTTCAAATCCCGAGGACTTTGAAAACATCGTTGTAAAAACCAATAAAGATGGATCTATCGTACTCTTAAAGGATGTTGCGCGTGTTGAATTGGGTCAATTTAATTATGGTACATCATCTACCGTAAATGGTATGACTTCATCTGCGATGATGATCAATCAAACCCCAGGAGGAAATGCCGTAGAATCCGCAAAAGGTATTGTCGATGCTTTGGAAAAATTAAAGAAATCTTTTCCAACGGATGTAGATTATACGATCAGTTATGAGACGGTGTCGGTTGTGAATGCCTCTATTTCTTCGGTTATCCACACCTTGGTTGAAGCATTGATTCTGGTAACGGTCGTGGTATTTTTCTTCCTTCAAAGCTGGAGAGCAACATTAATTCCCGTACTGGCAATCCCCGTATCCATCATCGGTACTTTCATCTTCTTCCTAATGTTTGGCTTTTCGGTCAACAACCTGACCATGCTTGCCTTTGTATTGGCCATCGGTATTGTGGTGGATGATGCCATCGTTGTGGTGGAAGCCGTCCAGCACTATATTGACCATTATAAACTGGATGCAAAAGAAGCGACACGTCGTGCCATGGGCGATATCACTGCTCCGGTTATTGCAATTGCATTAATTTTGGCTGCGGTATTCGTTCCGGTTGGTTTTATCCCTGGAATGGTTGGTAAATTATATCAACAGTTTGCAATCACCATTGCAGTATCCGTTATGCTGTCTGCATTTATCGCACTTTCGTTAACCCCAGCATTATGTTCAATTTTATTAAAGCCGACAGCAGTACATGAAGGCGCTAAAGGTTTGAATAAATTTTTCTACAAATTTAATATTTGGTTTGAAAAAGTGACCATCAGGTACTCAAATGGTGTAAAACAGGCTATCAAAAAAGCACCACTGGTATTGATTATTCTGTTATGTATTTTTATCGGAACAGGCTGGATGTTTACAACCAAACCAACTGGATTTATTCCTTCAGAGGATGGTGGTGCATTTTTCGCCGGTATTACATTGCCAGAAGGTTCTTCTTCTGCGCGTACAAATGAAGTTCTTAAAGAGATTGAAGCCGATCTACACAAGACATTTCCAGAAATCAAGTATGTTACTGCAATTTCCGGTATCAATATTTTGAACCGCGCGTTTAAATCCAATGGTGCAACAGTGTTCGTTTCGCTTAAACCTTGGGAAACCCGTACACGCACGGCAAACGATATCGCTGGTATGATTATGGGTAAATACCAGGGCTATACCAAAGCAAGGGTGTTGGCGGTAACGCCACCAGCAATTCCGGGTCTAGGTACATCTGGAGGTTTCTCTATGCAGGTACAGGATTTACAGACGGTAAATATCAAAGATTTCGAAGCGACAGTCGGCAAATTCTTGATGGCTGCCAACCAACGTCCAGAAATTGGAATGGCTTATACCCTATTTAATACCAACTCTCCCAACTACAAATTGGAAGTGAACCGCGAACAGGCAAAACGCATGGGCGTGCCTATCTCCAGTATTTATTCGACGATATCATCCTATTTGGGTAGTAGCTATGTGAATGATTTTACAAAGTATGGTCGTAGTTACCGTGTCGTCACACAAGCTGATATCCCGTACCGTATGAATATTGAAGACATCAACAAATTGTATGTCAATAATGTGTCGGGAAACCCTGTACCTATGGGTACGCTGGTTAAGTATGAATTGATGACTATGCCTTCGATCATCAATCACTACAATATCTTTAGAAGTATCGAGATCAATGGTAGTTCGGCCCCTGGTTACTCATCAGGAGATGCTTTGAAAGCCTTACAAGAAGTAGCTGCACAAACATTACCAGAAGGTTTTGACTATCAGTTCTCCGGTCTGTCGCTGCAAGAGATGCAATCTGGATCAAAAACTGTCCAAATTTTTGCGTTGTGTATCCTGTTTGTGTTCTTGCTTTTAGCCGCATTATACGAAAGTTGGTCTGTACCATTCTCTATTTTATTATCTGTTCCTTTAGGTGTATTTGGGGCCATATTAACCCTAACATTAATCCCTACATTGGATAATAACATCTATGCACAGATTGGTCTGGTCACCATCATTGGACTTGCTGCCAAGAATGCGATTCTAATTGTGGAGTTTGCTAAGGAACGGGTTGATATCGGGATGAACCTTTATGAAGCGACATTAGATGCTGTAAAATTGCGTCTACGCCCAATTATCATGACGTCCTTTGCCTTCATCTTAGGGATTATTCCATTAATGCTATCTCATGGAGCTGGAGCAATTTCTCGCCAAACAATCGGTTGGACGGTATTTGGTGGTATGACTGCAGCCACACTCCTAGCGATCTTTATCGTTCCGGTACTATTCGTTGTGATTACACGTATGGCATACGGTAAGAAAAAATTGGCTGAATTAGAAGCGAATTTCGATGAAGAGAAAGCGAAAAATTTAAGTTCACACTAATTATACGCTGCCTCTGTGAAGAATCCCCACGGAGCTAACAGCAAGAAGAAGCTGTCTCAAATTT